>JAFOTD010000077.1 GCA_017388175.1 Clostridia bacterium
CTCCAGAATATCGATCAGCGTCGCGATCGAAGGCGACGTGATATCGTTTTCCAGCTGTGAAATGAACCCCTTCGTCAGCTCGGTCCTTGCGGCAAGCTCTTCCTGCGTCAGTCCGAGCTTTACGCGAAGCCTTCGAAGCTTACGCCCGATCTCCGGTCTGCCCGTTTCCATCGTGTCTATCCTTTCTAAACATAAAGTTTACATTCACTAAACTTTCTGCGCTATATAATGCCATACAACGCATGCTTTGTCAACCCATTTTTGTCGATTCCGCGCTGTTTTTTTACCTGCCGCAAAACAATCATTGCAAGCGTGCGGTCGTCGTGCTATACTGTGACCGATCGGAAGATCAATTTCCACGAAAAGGAGATGCCTATGAATCACACAATCGCAAAGCGCGTCAGTCTGCTGCTCGTCGTGCTTCTGCTCGCCGTCAGCCTGATCGCATGTCAAAAGGATAAGGATACCGAAGAAACGTCAAACGAGCCCGATCCCGCTGTGGGCACCTATGCCGGCGTATACGGCAAGTGGGTCGGTTCCGAAGAACCGACTTCCGCAGAAAACGACCCGTTTTCGATGGATCTGAACGCGGACGGAACCGGCACGTTCCATCGCGACGGTATGGACTTTGATCTGACCTGGACGCTTGACGGAACGGCAATCACCATCAAGGAGACCTTCGTCAGTCTGGAGAACAATTACGCCGGAACGCTCGAAAACGGCAAGCTGCACATCTTCAACGGCGATCCGGAAGACGAGCTTACTTATGAGTACATGTTTGAAAAGAAATAAGACCGGACACGAAAAAAGCCGCAGCGCGCCTGCGGCTTTCTTTTATGCGCCGATTCCATCGTAAAACACAGAGACCGCATCGTTGAACGCTTCGGGGGCCTCCTCCGCCACGGCGTGCGTGCCGGGCAGAAATACGAGCTTCGCATTCGGGATCCGCTCTGCGATCAGGCGCGTATGCGCCGCGGGGATCAGGTCATGATCGCCCGCGATTACCAGCGTCGGCGCACGGATCGCAGAAAGCTCCTCCGGGCGGATCTGCGGTTCAAACAGCATGAGCCTCAAAAGCCCCGCTTCATGCCGTTCCTCCCCCGTTTCCGCTTCGCGGATCGTCTCGTACCGCTTTGCGATTTCATCGACGAACGACGGCTCCAGTCCGGAAGGATCGAGGTTGCCGCTGTTCAGCACGAGCGACGAGACCCGCTCCGGATACCGCAGGGTAAACAGCATGGCGATATTCGCGCCATCCGACGCACCCAAAAGGTGCGCTTTTTCTATGCGCTGTTCCTCCATGAAATCTTTGAGATCGTCGGCAAACTGCGAGAGCGTAAACGGCTTCTTTCCCATCGGGCTTTGCCCGTGTCCGCGTGTATCGACGGCATAGACCGTGAAGCGGTCTGACAGTCTTTTGATCTGCCCGCAGAAAAAGCCGTGATCGTCGCCGTTTCCGTGCAACAGAAGCAGCGGCTCTCCTCGCCCGCATTGTTCAAAGTACAGCGAAATATCCATTTGTCCTCCGCTACGAAAAACGGAGACGGATCGCTCCGTCCCCGCGTTATTGTTCAATCGTCATCGCGATCGGGTTCCTCCGCCTCGATCTGCTGCCGCACGCCGGACTCCTTCTCAAAGCGCTCAGCGAGCACCTTGGTCGTCAGATATGCGGAAATGCAGTCGATCGCCATCTTGTTCTTGCCGCCGCGCATGATCGCGAAGTCCGCTTCCGTGATATAGTTCTGAATGTATTTTTCATACATGGGCTTGACCGTCTCGACATACTGCTCGGCGATGTTGTCGATCGTTCTGCCGCGGCTCTTGATATCGCGCTTGATGCGGCGCAGCAGGCAGATATCGATATCGACGTGCATATAGACCTTCAGAACCATGCGTTCGACGAGACGCGGGTCATGGAACATATGAATGCCTTCCATAATCAGAACTTCGGGCGGATAGATGAGCTCGTCCGAATCCGCTCTGAGGTGCGCGGCGTAGTCATAGCCCTTTCTGGTGATCGGCTTGCCGCTCTCGAGCGTGTCCAGATCACGGATGATCTCGTCGTAATCAAAGATGTTCGGCTCGTCGTAGTTGATGTGCACGCGTTCCTCAAACGGCAGCTCCGGAAAGCTTTTGTAATAGCAGTCCTGACCGATGATGACGCAGCTGCACGAAAGGCTGTCCTGAATGCGCTTTGCCAGCGTGCTCTTGCCGCTTCCCGATGCCCCGCAGATGCCCACTATGATCATATGATGCTCCCCCCTGTATCATCTTTCTTTGTTATTGTACCCCAAATCCCGGCTCCGTGCAAGTGTCTTTCTGCGTCCCGTGCCGATTTATGCGATCCGATTGACATTTTTGAAAAAAAGGACTATATTTTTGATATACAATGTTTGCGGTAAGCCTCGTGCCGCACGAAAAAAGGAGCATATTATGAATATTATAACTGTCAGCCGCGAATTCGGTTCCGGCGGCCGCGAGCTCGGCAAGCGCGTCGCAGATCTTTTGGGGTACGACTATTACGACAGCGAGATCATTTCCGCCATCGCCAAAAACAGCGGACTTGACGCAAACTACGTCGAAACCACGCTGGACAATCACGGTTGGCAGGATTTCCCTGTTTCATTCGGCGGAACGATGCATTCGGTCGCGTACATGCAGGCAAGCCGGATCGACCTGCTCGTGCAGCAGAAAAAGGTCATCGAAGGCATCGCAGCTCTCGGCAAGGACTGCGTCATCATCGGCCGCAACGCAGACGCGATTTTAAAGGATCTGCATCCGTTCAGCCTCTTCGTCTGTGCCGACACCGAAGCGAAGATCAAGCGCTGCCGTGCCCGCGCCCGTGCGGATGAGAAGCTCACCGACCGCGAGCTCGTCCGCAAGATGAAGGAAATCGACAAGGCCCGCGCCCGCACGCGCGATTTTCTGACCGGCAGCAAGTGGGGCCAGTGTCGAAGCTACCACCTGACGGTCAACACCGGCGACTGGGATATGAAGGTGCTTGCAAAGGCCGTCGCGCAAACCGCGCAGGACTGGTTTTCAAGCAAGGCATGAGCATCCGTCTGTCCGACCACTTCACGTATCGAAAACTGCTGCGATTTACCCTGCCGTCCATCGCCATGATGATCTTTACCTCGATCTACGGCGTGGTCGACGGGTATTTTGTTTCCAATTTTGCGGGCAAAGAGCCGTTCACCGCGGTCAATCTGATCTTTCCGTTCATCATGGTCGTATCGACCGTCGGCTTCATGTTCGGCACCGGCGGCACGGCGCTCGTCTCAAAGACCTTCGGCGAAGGCGATCCTGACCGCGCAAACCGGTATTTCTCGCTGTTTGTCTACGTTTCGTTCCTGCTCGGCGTCCTGTTTTCGGTGCTCGGGATCATCTTCCTTCGTCCGATCGCAAAGCTTCTCGGCGCGGAGGGAACGCTGCTTGAAAACTGCGTCCTTTACGGCAGAATCGTCATTACGGCAATGCCGTTTTTCGTGCTGCAGCTTCTGTTCCAGAGTTTTTTCGTCGCCGCTGAAAAGCCGACGCTCGGCTTCTGGGTCATCGTCGCGGGCGGTGTGACCAACATGATCGGCGACGCGGTGCTCGTTACGCTGCTCCCGCAGGAGCTGAAACTTGCCGGCGCGGCGATCGCGACCGCGCTCGGGCAAATTGTTGGCGGCGGCGTGCCGCTGATCTACTTCTTCCGAAAAAATACAAGCATTCTGCGGCTCGGCAGAACGCGCTTCGACAGACGCGCGCTGCTTAAAGCGGCGACCAACGGCGTTTCGGAACTTGTCAGCAACGCCGCGATGAGCGCCGTCGGTATGGTCATGAACGTGCAGCTTTTAAAGTATGCCGGTGAAAACGGCGTCGCTGCGTACGGCGTCATGATGTACGTGAGCATGATCTTCTCCGGTGTCTTCATCGGCTACTCCGTCGGCACGGCGCCGGTGATCGGCTTCCATTTCGGAGCGAAGGATCACGACGAGCTGAAAAGCCTTCTGAAGAAGAGCCTCCTGATGCTATTGATCGGCGGCGTCGCAATGGTCGCCGCGGCGGAAGCGTTGGCGCGTCCGCTCGCGCTGCTGTTCGTCGGCTATGACGCGGAGCTGATGCGGCTCACCGAATCCGGCTTCCGCATCTTCGGTCTCTCCTTCTTCTTCATGGGATTTGCGATCTTCGGTTCCGGTTTCTTTACCGCGCTGAACGACGGTATGACCTCCGCGATCATATCATTCCTGCGCACGCTCGTGTTTGAGCTCGGCGCGATCCTCGTTCTGCCGCTGCTGTTCGGCATCAACGGACTTTGGTTCTCCGTCGTCGTCGCAGAGCTGATGGCGACCGTCCTTTCCTTCCTGTTTATGGCGGCAAAGCATAAGCGATACGGATATTGAAACACACGGCAAAAAGGAGGGTGCGTCCCTCCTTTTATTGATTTCAGCCTTCAGGGCACGCGCGCTGTACGCCGTCTCCGGCGTATCCTTTGCGGCAGTCCCCCGCTTTACTCCGTCTGCTGCGGGCCTTCAAGATAATCCTCATAATAGAGATAATCTCCGAAACGGATCGAATAGGGTTGATAACGGTAACGCTTCTGCACTTCCGTTGATACGGTTTCAACCTGGCCGTAACCCCCGTGATTCTTATAGCTCTTGTAAGACTCCTGAATCAAATATGAGAAATCAGATTTTTCATACTGCCAGTTCGTCCATTTCGAATAGTAATTGCTCCAGATCTCATACTCGCCCTCTTTCAAGTATACCTTCCACAGACCGGTCTCCTCGTTCTTTTCAAATCGATACTTGTACAGGTAACAGTGCCGTGTATAGTCCGCGTAAGCAGAGGTGTCCTCCGTTTCCGTAATGAATCGATCTCCTCCCCAATAGATACTTAATGAAAGAGTATAGGAATCCATACCCAGGTTTTCTCTATCCTCTTCATAATCATACCAATGCTCCCATCCGTCGATAGACTCCGGACCGCGTCCGTCCTCGTCATCACCGCAGTAATACCACATCCGGATCTTGAGTCTTCCCCGGTATTGCGTTTCCGTTTTCAAAGCGTCCTCCGGCGGCAGCTCCGTGCTCCATTCCGTCCATTGCCCGTCATCGGATTGATCATCTTCCTGTTCTCTTGAACCCATATACCGAACCCGGTAGACCGCCCATTCATGCTCCGTCTCCCCGTTTATCGCCAATCCGTCACCGAGATAAACAAAAAGGCAGGTACCGTCCTTAAGAACCATTTCATAGCAAGGGAGCTCCGATTCCGGCACCCCCTGTTTCCATGCATCGGTGTTCCGGAACGCGCAATATGCGGTAAGGCTGTGCACCTCCCGGATCTCCGCGACCGGACTGTCGTTTACGTATTCATACGGATTGTTTCCCGCAAGGATTTCATAGAGTTTATTCAAAATAAACTTTGCTTCGATCTCCGGAAGCTCCGTAAGACGCATCAGCGTTTCCTCCGGCGTTTCCTCCTCCGGCTCCGGTTCCGGCGTCGTTTCCGGCGTCGGCGCTGCCGTCGGCGTATAAACCGCCGTCGCTGACGGCGCTGCCGTCGTTTCTTCCACGATCGCCGCCGGTTCGGCAGGTTGCCGCGTTGCAAGCACCGTACCCGTCACCGCACCGCCGAGCAGGACCGCTGCCGCAACCCCCGCAACCGCCTTCCCCGCTGCCGTCGCAAAGAACGCCGCGATCCCCGAGGACGCCGCCGTTGTCGCGGTCGCTGCCGTCGCCGCAGTTGCCGCAGTCGCAGTCGCTGCGGCCGCCGCGATCCCTCCCGCTGCGATCGGCGCCGTTACGCCCGCCGCCGATTTGCCCAGGAAGTACGCAAGGAACGGAATCGGCGACGCGCCGTACAGCTTGACGCCCTGTTTCTCGAACGCCTGCACGCCTTCCTTGATCGACTTTCGCGCGTAGTTCAGCCGGCTTTTGATCGTCCCTTCCGAAACGTTCAGCGCTTCCGCGATCTCGCGCGTTTTCATTTCGTCGTAGTAATAGAGCATCACGCACATGCGCTGCTCGTCCGGCAGACGGTCCACGAGCTCGACGATCATGCGCCGCGTCTCTTCGTTGTCCAGCGCCTTGTCCGGGATCCGCTGCTCGTCAAGTTCCTCGAAATTCGTGAACGGATCCGTGCCGTCCTCGCTTTCGGACAGAAGAAACTCCCGGTTCACCTTTGAAAGCTGCGTCTTGCAGCGGTTTGCCGTGATCCGCTTGACCCATCCAACGTATGTGTGCGGATCGCTGAGCGTTCCGATCTTCTGATAGATCGCGATCAGAACATCCTGTGTCGCATCCTGCGCCTTATGCTCGTCCCGAAGCATCCGGAGACAGTTGTAATATACCGCATCCTGCACGTCCTGAAGGATCCGGTCCATCGCCTCCGCATTTCCGTCCTGCGCAAGACGCACGTCCGCGGCGATCGTTTCGTAGCTGCGTTCTTTCCCCATGCTCCGTTCTCCTTTTATAAAAGTATACATGATTCCGTTCCGTTCGGCAACCTCCGCCGTCTTTTTTCTTTTCATTCAGTATGACAAAGCGGAAACCGCGTTGGTTTTATAAAAATGAAAAAAGCGAAGGATTTTTTCCTTCGCTTTCCTGTCTGAATATTGATCAGCGCAGTTTGACCGTGCCGAGCTTCTCCATCGTATCGAACGACAGGATCACGACTTCCTTCTCCGCAACCACGTAGAACGCGTTGTCCACGAAGAGTCCGCGCGCATCGCCGAACCAGTACTGCTCATCGACCTTGATCTCTCCGATCTTTGTGAATCCCTTCTCGTCCGCGCGGAACACCAGATATTTGTCGTCCGACGGGAACGCAATCGTGCCGGTCGTTACGTCGACGAACACTGCCTTGTGATTATACTGTACGGAGGTGTACTGCGCGTCCTTCACGGACAGCTTGAACGCCTCGGTCACGTTCGACGGATCGGAGATATCGAACATCGAAAGCTTAACGTTCTCCGTCCAGCCGTGCTCCTCGTCCGCGTCATAGCCGATGCCTAAAAGCTTCCCTTCGCCGAACGGATGCAGATACGCGGAGAATCCGGGGATCTTAAGCTTTGAAAGCACCGTCGGGTTCTGCGGATCGGAAAGGTCCACCGTGAACAGCGGATCAACCTGCCGGAAGGTTACAAAGTATGCCGTGTCGCCCATGAACCTTACGGACTGCACCATCTCGTCCTTTGCAAGATTTTCGAGCTTTCCGACCATCTTCAGCTCGCCGTCAAGCACGTACAGCGCGCAATCGCTGCTTCCGCTCCAGTCATACGTGTCGATGCCGTCGGTCCAGATGATTTCTTCGCTGTCGTTGCGCGTAATCACGAACCGGTAATAGCCGTTGTACGCGTCCATGCTGAACTGATTCAGGAGCTGACCGTCGATCTTTGCACTGGCAACCGCTTCGATCTTGCCGTCGGTGATCGTGAATCGGAACAGATTCGTACTCGTACCCGATGTGATCTTCACGAAATGTTTGCCGTCCTTGTCGGCCTGTTCCTCGCTCTGCTCGCTGTTCCATTCCTGAGACGCGATCAGAAGATCGGTGCCGTTGCAGTAAACGTTGTCGCATCCGCCGAGCACCGCCTTATAGGAATCGTACTCCGTGCCGTCCGTCGCGTTGATCGTCGTTACGACGGTAAAGCCGTTCTCATTCGAGTCCGGATTGACGTAGATCCGGTCCGGCGCGAATGTCGTTTCCGTGTCGTTTGCCACGATGCGCGGGCAGTACACGATCGGATCGCCGTCGATCGGATAGAAATACCAGATGCGGTAATCCGAAACGATGACGAGCAGATCGTCAATGAGACGCGCTGTCTGATAATTGCCCTGCTGCTTGAGCGTAGAGATCTTCTTCGGCGCGGTGCGGTCGGAGATATCATACACTTCGGCGAACGAATACTGTTCCGTCATACCATCGGCCGTTTCCTTGCTCCAATCATTATAGGTGCCGAGCAGGTAAAGACGGTCCTTGCAGAGCATCATTTCCTGATAATAGCGCCAGTAGGTCGCGTTTTCGGGTGCTTCGCTGATCTTGATCGTGCCGACGATCTCGGATTCCTTTCCTTCCGCCGAAAGGATATAGACCTTGTTGTTGCTGTGACTCAGCGCATAGATCCATGTACCGTCGGTTTTGACGATATCCGCCTCGTCAACGCCCTGCACCTGATTGTTCGTACCGGAGTACGCGACTTCGTCCGTGCCCGTCTCGGTGCGGATTGCGGAATCGCCCTTCATGCCGTTGGTATCACTCGGCATCACCGCAGGCTCCGCGGCAGGCATTTCCGCTTCCGTCGGCGCTGCATCCTCGACTACGAATCCGTCGACCGCCCAACCGCCGGTATAACCGACGTTCGAACGGTTCGAGCGTTCCTTCATGATCGCGCCAAGCTCCTCATAGGAACCGACCGTTCCCGGTTCGTTCGACTTTACGAAATCGCCTTGTGCTGACGCTTCCATCATCAATTCGCCGGACAGAGACGCGGAATCCGCGTCGGCGGTTCTCCGGTCGCGCGCGTCCTTCGTTCCTCTAATGCCGATCACCACGGCAAGGCATGCGGCGGCAACCGCTGCCGCAGTCGGGATGGCAATCAGCCACGGGCGGCGCTTTGCCTTCTGCTGGCGTTCGACGCGCTCCGCGTTGACCTCCGCCGTCCTGATCTCGTCCAGCAGGCTCTCCCGAACGTGAATCGTTTCGTTTTTCCGGCGATAAGCATCCTTAAACTTCATATTCTCCTCCAAGTTCTTCCTTCAGCATTCCTCTTGCACGATGCAGCCAGGATTTTACCGTCGATTCGGTGGAGCGCATGGCCTCTGCGATTTCCCTGACGGAATAATCCTCATAATAGTACAAATGGATCGCCGTACGATATTTTTCGGGGAGCTTCATTACAGCGTCGTAAACGGTTGAATCGGGCACGGCGTCCTCAGCCGTCAATTCCCCTGCCGCATCCTCCGGCACGCTGTGCCGCCGGAACGCGCTGCCCAAAAGCGACTTTGAACAGTTGACCGCGACTTTGATGAGCCATGCCTTCTGATGCTCGGCGCTTTCGAAGGACGGATTGTTCCGGAGGCACCGTAAAAACACCTCCTGCACAACGTCCTCCGCATCGGCGACGCTTCGTGTCCGCACGAGCGCCAGGCGGTAAACCATGTCGCCGTACGTGTGAAACAGGGTATCCAGATCGTGATTAACGGGCAGGCTTTGCTCGTATTGCATGCAATGTTCCAACGTCTTTTTCGCTCCTCACATAAAATACCGGAAGAGAACGGATTCGGTTGCAGAAAAATTGTTTTTCCCAATATTTTCCTTCCGACCGGCTGATAAAAGGCGCGTTTCGTTTTTTAACCCGCGCCCCTTCATTTTTCCGTCACTTTTGGGTCTGCTTCAGAATCTCCTCATAGATCGCTTCCATGATCTTTTTCTGAACTTCTTCATCCTCAATCGTCGCGCGGTCGTTCTTGTTCTCCCAGTTGCCCATGACCAGCAGCACGCAGGGACATCCGCACTTGGAAGCGACCTCGTCGTTTTTCGATTCGAAGCCGTTCGACTTGCCCGCCTGCAGACGAATACCGGTCGCGCTCGCATATGCGCTGATCAGTCCCAGGCCAAACTCCTTGTTCTTTTTCGGCGCCTGCACGTAGCAGCCGGTCGACTTTGCGGAAATATGGTTGCACATCAGCCGCAGCGCGATATCGCAGTTCGCGTCCTTGATCGTCTTTGCGCGGTTGGGATTGGAATAGGACTTGGTGTTGTTGTCGCGCGTGATCACGACCGTTGCGCCCTTATATTCCAGATACTCCGCAAGCTTGTTTGCAAAGTCGAGATTGAACTGTCCTTCCTTCTTATACTTTGAACTGCCGTCACGCGTGGGATCAAGGCCGATCGTGATGCCGCTGAGCGGCGCGTTCGGATCCTTTGCGCCCGATTGTCCCGGCTGCGGCGTTTCCGGTTCGATGGCAGGCGGCGTGGGCGTTTCAGACGCGGGCGTCCCGACGTCCGGCGTTTGTTCGGAGGATTCCGTCGGTGTTGCAGACGGCTGCTCCGTAACTTCCGGCGTAGGCGATTCCTGTTCGCCGGTGCGCGTGTCCGACGTGCCGTCGTCCTGCAGCTTCGCGTTGAAGCACCGCAGCATCTCCTTAAACGCGCCGCTGGTAAAGAAGAACACAAGCCCGACGATCAGTCCGATGATCAGGATCACCGTCGCACAGAACAGGGAAAACCCCAAAGGGTTGTTAATCCGAAAATGCCTTTTTCTGTTTTTTATTCGCTTCATAGGATCGCTCCTCCTAAAACCGGTTCTGCTTTTTTGTGGTTTCATTTTATCACGCAATTTCCAAATCGGAAGAGATTTTGCATTTCGTTTACAAAAAAGATAAAAAACGCGCAAAAAACGGATACAAAATGTGAAAAATATGGTATTATACTAACATGCCCAATTCTTGTACGCATTACATCTTCGGCGCGTGGGTTGCCGAAGCAATCGGCCGTCCGCTTGAATCGCTCGGCGGAACCTACCTGCCCGGCTGTCTCGGACCGGACTTTTATTTCTATGACCGGCTTCCCCCCACCCCGTTTGTCCCGCATCAGAAAAAGCACGGAAACGCGTTGCACGAACTCGACTGCTACGTGCTTTTTACGGCGCTTGCCGACGCCGCAGACGAATCTTTTCGCCCGTATCTTTACGGGTTTCTGACGCATATTGCGCTGGACAGCACGGTGCATCCGTATATCGAATCCTCGCATCGCGGAAACGCGCATTCGCGCTTCGAGGGCGTGATCGACTCGATCGTCTATTCACAGACAAAGGACAGATTTCCCTATAAAACGGTCTTCCGTCAGAAGTTTGACGCAAAACGAATCGACGGGCTATTAAGCGGCGTCTCCGAATCGCTTTGCGGCGCGAACGTGGCAAAGGCGTACGCGCGCGGCGCAAGGAAATACCGCAGGCTGTTCCCGATCATGTTCGATCCGAAGGGGCGGCTGTACCGCTTCGTCCGTTTTTTCGAGCACCTGTTTAAAAAGGACGGTCTCGTCTCCGATCTGCTGATCGGGCCGGATCACGAGGATCCGGAGGAATGCATGAACCTGTCCCGCAGGGAATGGATCTCCCCCTGGGAACCTGATCGCGTACGCAATGAAAGTGTTCCGATGCTGTTTGACGATGCAAAAGCGCTCGCGGTCGAGCTGATTCACGCCTATGACGCGAACGACCGCGACACGCTCTACCGGCTGCTGCACAACCGCACCATGCAGAAGGGGATGCTTCCATGGACCTGACCTGCTGTTTTACCGGACATCGCGATCTGCCCAAGGCGGACTCTGCGGAATATGCCGCGCTGATGCTTGCGTTGGAACGCGCCGTTTCCGACGCGGTCCGGGCCGGCTGCCGCAGGTTTCTCGTCGGCGGCGCTAAAGGTTTTGACCTGCTGGCAGGCGAATGGATCCTCGCGCTCAAAAAGGTGGATCCTTCGATCTCCCTTCTGGTTTATATTCCGTACCGTGCGCAGGCAAGCGCGTTCCCGCCTGCCGATCGCGCAAGATATCAGACGCTCCTTTCCGAAGCGGACGAGGCGCTGTGCCTGTCCGAAACATATCACCCGGGATGTCTGCGTGAACGCAATGCGCGCATGGTGCAGGATGCGGATTACTGCATCGCCTACGTGCGCAGAAGCCGCAGCGGTTCCGGGCAGACCATGCAGATGGCGGAGGCGAAGGGCTTAACGGTCCTTCGGATATAATAATGTCAGGCTATCGTGAACCGTCTCCCCTGAGACTCGTGCCGATGTGCGCCGTTCTGTCGTTTTTGCTGCTTTGCGCCGCGGAAGCGACCGGCTGGTTTGCGCTTCTGTTTTTCCTGCCGATTGCGCTGTGCATGCTGCCGCTGTGCGCGGAGCGGCTTTGGGGATATCTGCTCCTTTGCGATCTGCTGATTGCCGCATGCGTGCTCGCGCTGCCCGTGCCGCATTACGCATGGCTTGCGTTCGCTGCGGTTCTTGCGCCGTTCGTGCCGGTGCGTCATGCGCTCAGAAACCTGAGAAAGCCGTATCTTCAAACGCTGCTCGCAGTCGGAATCACGATTCTCTGGACGGTGCTCGTTCTGTTCGGGCTGACGTTTTTGGGTGTCAATCTTCTGATCGTCTACTCCGTTCCGGTTACGCTGCTTGCCGTGCTTTGCGTTCTGTTGTTTCTGTTTTTGCTTGACGCAGCATATCAGCTTTGCCTGAAGTGGTATCAGAACAGGCTGCGCCGATTCCTTCTGCCGCGCGCATAAGCGGCTGTCCGCTGCGGCATACTGAAGGTATGTGCGAGCAAAAAGCCATCCGAATCTATAAAAGCCTTTACCGCCGACGCCGCCGTCGGCGTTTTTTACGCATCCTTCTTCTTTTGGTCCTCATCCCGCTGCTCACGGGCGCAATCTGGCTGTTCTCGCAGGACGCCTGGAATGCGCTGGATCTCGAAAAAATCTATCATACAGACGAAACGCTCCTGATCACCGACCGGGACGGAACGATCGTTTCCAGGCTGTATCTGGAGGAAAACCGTGTGTCGATCGACGTCCGCTCTCTTCCCGCGCACGTCAGAAACGCGTTTCTCGCTGCCGAGGACGCGAGATTCTATTCGCATCCCGGCTTCGATCTCGTCCGCATCGCAGGCGCCGCGCTGCACGATCTTCGCGCCGGGTCGTACGTCGAGGGAGCCAGCACCGTCACGCAGCAGCTCATCAAGCTCACGCATTTGTCCTCCGAAAAGACGCTGAACCGCAAGGTCGACGAAGCGATCCTGTCCTACCGGCTCGAACAGCTTCTGACGAAGGACGAAATCCTCACCTGCTATCTGAACCGCGTCTATTTCGGCGGCGGATACTACGGCATCGAGGCAGCGGCCGAGGGCTATTTCGGCGTCCACGCAAGTGAGCTAACGCTTGCGCAAAGCGCGCTTTTGGCAGGCGTACTGAAATCTCCCGCCACCTATGCCCCGCATCTGCGCCCCGAAGCGTCAGTCGGACGACGCGGCGTCGTTCTTGATCTGATGGTCGAATATCATATGATCGACGCCGAAACCGCCGCAAAGGCAAAAGCGGAACCGCTGATTCTCATTTCGGACGACGTGAAGCAAAAGCACGATTCTTACGTCGACCTTGCGATTACCGAAGCATGCCGCATTCTCGGATGCAATCTCAAGACGCTTTTGACCGGCGGCTATACGATCGAGACCGCCATGGAACCGGATGCGCAGCGCATTGCCGAAACCGCGTTTTCCGCCGACGCCTTCTTCCCTACGTACGGAGATGAATCCTCCGAAGGTGCGCTCGTGCTGATCGACGCAAAGACCGGCGGCGTTTCCGCAATCGTCGGCGGGCGCGACGACGGGACCGCGCTCGGCTTCAACCGTGCAACGCGCATCAAACGTCAGCCGGGCAGCGCAATCAAGCCGATCCTCGTCTACGCGCCTGCTCTTGAAGCCGGCTATACCGCAGCTTCGATGCTGCTGGACGACGCAACCGATTTCGGCGATTACACGCCGAGAAACGCCAACGGGCGCTATGCCGGATGGATCACGATGCGCGAAGCGGTCACGAAATCGCTGAACCTGCCTGCCGTCTCTCTGTTCCGCGATCTCGGCGTGTCCTACTGCAAGGCGTTTGCCGCGCGTTTCGGCATCCCGTTCGACGTACGTGACGATTCTTTGACGCTTGCGCTCGGCGGATTCACCTACGGAGTCTCCCCCTACCGGCTTTGCGGCGCGTACGCCGCGCTTGCATCCGGCGGAATCTACCGTGAACCGTACGTGATTACGCGGATCACCGACCGCGCCGGGACGGTGCTTTACCGACATACGCCCGAGGAAACGCGCGTCATGTCCGCGGGCAACGCCTTCGTGCTGACCTCGCTGTTGAGAAGCGTCGCAACGCAGGGCACCGCCAGCCGTCTGTCTGAACTGTCCCTTCCGCTTGCCGCCAAGACCGGAACCGTCGGAGACGAAACCGGCAATCGCGACGTATGGCTTGCCTGCTATAACCCGGATTACGCCGCGGTCGTCTGGATGGGTTTTGACGACGCGACCGGCGGAAGATGTCTGCCCGGCGATTCCGGCGGCGGAACGTATCCCGCCATTCTGCTTTCGTACGTGTTTTCCGCGCTGTACGAGGGCCGTGTCGCGCCGGACTTTCCCGTGCCGGACAGCGTGATTTCCGTTCCGCTCGACGCAACGACGCTTAAGAACGAGCACGTCGCCGTGCTTGCCGGAAGCCTGACACCCGCGGATCAGATCGTTAACGAATACTTCGTCCGCGGCACGCAGCCTGTAACCGTTTCGGAATACTGGCAGCTTCCGGAGCCGCCGACGGATCTCATGGTTGCGCTTTCCGACGACGTCGCCGAAATCACCTTTACGCCCCCGTCCCGCTATATGACGTATCGGCTTTATCGTGAAGACGCCGACGGTTTTTCCATCCTTCTCTCTACGATTGAAGGAGCGGCGTACCCGGTCACCTTTTCCGATCCGGTCGACCGTCTGAACGGCGTTTTTGCCTATTACGTCGTTCCGGCCCATCCGTCGCTGCAGGTTGACGGTGCGCAGCTATGCGGCAAATCGAGTGAAAAAAGATGGATTTCCGTGTATCATCCGATCTCTTTATCACCGTAAAAATGAAGTTTCTTTCAATCGAAGGTTGACGAATGGACGAATTTATATTATATTATACATGGGTAATAATTTTTGTTGCCGCAATAATTATATGGAGAGTGAAAAACATGGATTACAAGGCACTCGCAGCCAACGTCGAAAACCGCGAGGGATTCGGAACACAGGAATGGGTCTATCGCGTCCTGCGCGCCGGTATCGTAAACGGGGCTCTTCCCGGCGGAATGCAGTTAAAGCAAGATGAGATCTCCGCTGCGCTCAATGTCAGTCATATTCCCGTACGTGAAGCGCTGCGCCAGCTTGAAGCGCAGCAGCTTGTTACGATTCATGCAAACCGCGGTGCGACCGTCACCGAGCTCTCGCGTGAAATCCTGATCAATTTTATGCAGGTTCGCGCAGCGATCTCAACCGCCATGCTTGCCATTGCCGTTCCCCATATGGCGGACGAGGACTTTGCCGCGCTCGAAGCGATTCTGGCAGAGCAGCGCAAAACGTCCGATACCATGCCGACAGAAAGCCTCAACATTCGCTTTCATGAACTTCTCACCGCAAAGGCGAACAACCCTATTGCGG
The DNA here is from genome assembly GCA_017388175.1 of Clostridia bacterium. Classification (GTDB taxonomy): domain Bacteria; phylum Bacillota; class Clostridia; order Christensenellales; family CAG-138; genus UBA3792. The sequence goes on from JAFOTD010000077.1 coordinate 15,214, forward strand.
ATATGATGATGGAGCTCATTCAGGCAAACATCAACCGCTATCTGCGCACCGGCTTTTACAGCGATGCGGCGGATCGGGAACATTCCATCGTCGAGCACGAAAGGATTCTCGAAGCCTGCAAAGCGGGCGACGTCGATCTCGCGGTCAAGCTTCTGCAATCGCACATCATGGATGCCGCAGCTCTGATCCCGGAAACCGTTCAATAATTTTTTCCCAAACAGCCATCCCTCATCAGGATGGCTGTTTTCTTATGGCATAAAACAGAATTCCCACAGAAGAACCGCGCAAGCGGACAGTTCAAGCAACAGCAGGACTCCGATCGCAAGCGCCTGTCCCCTTCTCCGCTTTCGCATGCTGTGCCTCAGATACAGGATTGCATAGCCGACCGGCAAAAGCTGCATTCCGAAAAACAGGATCATAGCGTCACTCCATTTCCGGGTCGTGCGGATTGTGCGAGAGCGTAACAGTAACGGAAAACGTAACCGATAGTGTCCGGTAATCCGATTTCCAGTCGTATCGTTCCCAATCTGACACTCTGACAAACCGTTTTGCCGCAAACCGGCCGAAGCCCATGACATCGCTGTTGACGCTCTGGATCGTCGAAAAGACCGCGTTCAATTCTGCCGCAAGCTGTTCCGCAAGGAAGGCTTTCAACTCTTCGCTTCGCATCGGGACCGTCTCCGGTTCAAACGGGTCCGCCTCCAAAAACAGCTCCACCTCCGCCGTCCCGTTTCCAAGCCGGATCTTCGGCGCGCGCACGCGATAAACCGTCACGCGAAGCGTCTGCCCGTCCGGCGCTGTAAACCCGAGTTCGCCTCTTCGAAACGCGTCGGTCACCATTAGCACCTCCATCGTATGCCTGCCGTCCAAGATCCCGACCATGCGGTCGCCGTCGAACACCGCGCTGCCCGCCGTCGACGTGCTTAGAAGGCTGTCCACAAGAAGCGAGCCGCCGACGTACGGATACGCCTCATTTCCCACGAGGTCTTCCCTCAGCCCGTATTCATTCGCGCCGGCATAGGCAAGCATTGCGTCGAACCGATCGTCCGAGATTGCCTCGAGATACATGCCGTATCCCGCATCCGCCGTAATGCCGGACGCCTGAGAGAGGTCCCCCACCGCCGTCTTGATTTTGCGCAGCGACGGATCCGCATCAGACACCCAGCCTTCGAATACGTCCCTCAGCGGTTCCTTTGCAACGACGACCCGCAGGTTCGGCCAAAGATCCGGCTTGCCGAACGCAAAGTCCAAAAACGTCGTCTGACCGCCGTTCCTTGCAAGCTCCTCCCCGATCACGAGAAGGGATGCGCGGGAAAAACTCAGCCGGCTCGGATACGCCGCGTTCAGCGTTTCATACGCTTCCGAAAACGAACGCGCCTCCGCGGAAATCACCTCGTTCGTTACTTTGATTTCCTCCGTCCCGCCCGGCACGGAGACAAGAAACGTAACGAGGTACGGCATGGTCGTGCCGCGCTCCACGCCGACGTTCAGCACGTACGCATACTCGTCGATGTTCTTCGACTGCATGCACCCGAAAGTCAGCAGCGCAAGGCAGAAAAGAATCAGACGGAAACGGCGCATTTCGGTTTTCTCCTTTTCAAATTCAGCAGAATCAGCGGAATCGGAACGGCGATCAGCATCCATGCATCCCGATACAGCGAACGCAGGATCGCGACCGTCGTCTCAGCGTCGTAATACAGCACGAGAATCAGCGTTACGGCGATTCCGGAAAGGCACAGCGCCGCCGGGCGCGAATCGCGCACACCGAAGGTTTTACAAAACAGCACGCACGCCGCATATAGGTAATAAGCCGAAGTCAAAATCGCGCCGCAAAGCCACAGAAACAACACCGCACGGTCGAGCCGCAGCGTCGGGTTTTCGGCGCGCACCTCCACGAGCATCCGATAAAACGGCGTCGGCATGCCCTTCAACTGGGAATATGGAAACGTCATGGAGAGCGCAAACAGAGCCGCCGCGCAAAGGAGGCCGCCCGCAATCGCGCCGATGCGCCCGGAGCTTCGCATCGCGAGACGGTCCTGCGTCCCCTCCCCGATGCACAGCAGTGCAAGCAGCGGCGGAACCGTACGCATCTCGGCGCTGCCGGCCTGTGTAAAGATGCGCAGCGGCTCGCCGATCGGAATCGGATAGATGCGGTATATGCGATACTGCCCGATCCCTGAAACCAGCGCGGCAACGATCGACAGCAGCAGAATCGGTAAAAGAATCCGCGCCGTCCGCACGAGCGTCTCTGCGCCGAGCGCCGTCAGAAGGAACAGACACGGCAGAAGATACAGACACACGGTTGCGTGCTTCGATTCTACGAACACGTACTGTGTGATCGTCAATAAAAAGCTTTGGAGCGGCTGCATTGCCGCAATAATCAGGGCAAGAATCAGCGGGATCGTGAGCGCCGCCTTGAGGCGCGATCGTCCGATCAGCGCCGAAAGATCGTTTCCTCCGCGCACGCGCAGAGACCAGATCACAATCTCAAACAGCAGCAGCGCCTGAATTACGGAAACGGTTTCAACGAGGTATGAAGCGTTCCCGTTTTCATATAACGCGCGGCTGTCCACGGCAAAGCATCCGCTGAAAAACGTTGCGAGCAGCACGATCGCCGCGCTCTCCTGCCGCCCGAACGCACCGATCCGGAGGTTCATGCGCGCCTCCTTTCTGGGTTGGTCCAATCGGACACGCCCGCGCGATTTCGGATTCGCGTACGGAACAGCAGATGCTCGCCATGCCTGGTTACCGGGGAGAACGGCGCAAAAAACGGTACACCGAACGACTTGACGGTGCACATGACGGCTGTCGCGCAAAGGCCCGTCACCGTTATGCCCAGAAGCCCGCCGAGCGTTGCCGCAATACACAGGAAAATCCGGTAGTACGCGGTCGCGACCTGCGCGGAATAATCGGGAATCGTGAAGTTTCCGAGCCCGGTCAGCGCGACGATGATCAGAACGACGGTCGAAACGATATTCGCCGATACCGCCGCCTGCCCCAAAAGCAGGCCGCCGATGATTCCGATCGCGTGACCGATTGAGCCTGGCACTCTGAGCCCCGCCTCGCGGACGAGCTGGAACACGAGCAAAAGAAAGATCATCTCCACCCACAGCGGCAAAAACACCATCGCGCGGGAAGCAATCACCGTTTCGAGAATCTCGCTCGAAAGCTGTCCCGGATGGTGCAGGGCAAGCGCGAGAAAGTATGCGGGCAGATACGTTGACAGGATTGCGCCGAGCATGCGGATCACCCGCACGATCGTTCCGACCGGCTGACGCATATCGATATCCTCGCCGCTTTCCATCAGGGTACCGATCGTGATCGGCAGCACGCCCGCAAGCGGGCAGCCTTCGACGAGCAACGCGATCCGTCCGTCCAACACGGCGGACGCTGCGCGGTCCGGGCGCTCGGTTTTCAACATCTGCGGAAGCGGCAGATACGTAAAGTCTTCGATCAGTTGTTCGATGCGTCCGACGGTGAGACGGGTATCGGTCGCAATCGAATCGAGCCTTCGCTTCAGCTCCGCAAGGAGCGCGGGATTTACGGTTCCGTCGAGGTACGCAAGAACAAGCTTCGTTCCGTTCGTTCCGCCGGAATCGCGGAACTCGCACACGAAGTCCGGGCGTTTCAGAATACGGCGCAGCAGCGTTATATTCGTGCGGATATTCTCCGTAAACGCTTCCTTCGGCCCCAGAATCGTCATCTCGTTCTGCGGCTCGCCGACCGGTCTCGAGACAAATCCGCGCGTGTCGCAGAGAATTGCCTCGCCCGCACCGTCGAAAAGAATTGCCGTGCGTCCCTCCGCAATGGCACAGATCACGTCGTTCCTCGCGCTTGTCAGCTCGGTTTCGTGCATGGAAAGCGCATGCTCGCGAAAAAAAGCGGGCATGGCCGAAGCCGAAACGCCGTCTGCCTGCACCTGAAACGCCGGACGCAGAATGAAGTCCGCGATCTGCTTTTCATCCGCCATTCCGTTCATGCTGACGACGAGCGCGTTCGAACGCCCGCCGATGACAACCGGTCGCAGAATCAGATCCGTGTTGACGCCCGCGCGAAAAAGCTCCGAGAGCCGTTTCCGATTCGCTTCCAGGCTTTTCGAGAGCATACCGTGCTCCTTCACAAGCTTCGTCTTCTTCGCCTTTCTGTGCGCAAAAAAGGACGGCGTCCCAAGGGACTCCGTCTCAATGAGTTCGAACCGCCGATACGGCGCGTCGAACCGGAACAAATTACGGATGGCTTCCTTCATGCAATCAGCATGCGCAAAAACCGCGTCCGTTATACCTCGATCCGCTTGTATGCGTCTTGAGCAATCGCGCCTTTAAATGCGTCAAACGCGTTCGTTTCGATCAGCAGATTCTTTTGTGCCCGCGTCAGCTTTTTGATCCGCGCCTCCAGCTTCAGTGCGAGCGCGCGCGAATCCGTTTTCCACGCCGCAGCGATCCCCTCCGGCGGAAAAGCGTGCGTGTATTTCGCCCCGCGCGCCTTCCCCTCATGCTCCGAAAACCGGCGGACCGGATCGGTCGTGATTCCGGTATAGAGCCGATCGCCTTTGCAGCGCAGCATATAGACGACGTACTGCTTCTTTCCGTTTGGGGGAACGATTGTCTCATAGTCCGTCCGCTGCACGATCGCGTCGTCCGTAACCTCAAACACGCGAATCCGATCCGTTTCTCCGGCAACGGAAACCACGTAATCGCGGTCGAGCCGGATGCGAACGGTTCGGATCGCGCCGTTTGCCGCATCCTCCTCCCCCGGAGAAAACGCGCCGTCCCCTCTCTGCTTAAACGCCGCTTCCTTGCGTGTCCATATGGCCGCGATTCCCAAGCCCGTCGGGAGTGATTTCACCGTTTCCCGCTCCGCATCGGAAGCGATGCGATCCAAAAGCGCTTCGCGATATCGCGCATCCTCTGCGGGCTCAATATCCACGCCGACCGGATGCGGAGAAACCGCTGCGGCCGCAGCCGTTTTACAATGCGAAATCGAAATCCCGCATGCCTCGGTTACCCATTTCCCGCTGTCCGTCCGCCGAAGCCCCGCCTGATCCGGGAATATGCCCGCGCTGCGCTCCAATCCGGCAAGCAGCGCGTTCCATGCGGCGTACCGTTCCGCTTTCAATGCGACATTTTGCGTCGCGTCATGAAGCGCCTGCCGTTCCTTCGGCAGAACCGGTTTGTATGACGGCGATTCCGCAACTCTTATCAGGTATACGTCCGTAAAAGAACCGATCCTTCGTTTCATGCAGGTTCGCCGCCTTTCCCGTCCGGCGCGGACTCCGCCTCCTCCGCCGTCCCGTCCGTAAACTGCCGGTAAAGCTCGGAGAGGTCGTAATGTACGTGATAGCGAAGCGGATGCAAAAGCCGGAACAGCGATCGCTTCCGTTCCGTACCCACGTTGACGCGACGGATCATTGTAAATCCGCGAAACGGCGGCATATAGCTGATCAGATCATTGACGTCCGCGAAGTTTTTGCAGTCGGTGCAGAGCGTTGCAAGGTAGCGCCGCATGCGTTTTTTATTCAGCGGCGTGTATTTGAACGGGCGAACGCTCCCAAACGTATACAGATACGGCTTCACCCCGAAATTGTAATTGAGATCCTGACAGCAAAGGCAGGCGATCCCGCTTCCTAAAGACCAGCCGAGGATCTCCGTTGCAGCGCTCGGATGCGCCTCGTGCAGCGCCTGCCACTTTTCACGCACCTCATGCTTGACGGCAAGGTACATGTTTCCCCATCCGTGATGCACACGAAGCTGCAGCTCTTCGTCTTCGAATTCGATAGCCGCGTAATAGCGGCTCGCAAACTCAAAGATGTTCGCAAACCAATCGGAAGTGTCGAGCGTCCGCTGAAAATGCATCTGAATCACGTCACGCTCCGCTTCATAATGGATCTCGTAATTGACCTCGTGCCAGAGTCCGAGTTTTTTGCCGAGCTTTGTGGTGTTATATCGGACCGCCGTGTACTGCACCGGATAGGTGATCTTTCCGGTGTGGGTATAATCCTCGCTCGTATTGATGAAGTATTGTTCAAACGGTAAATGCCGGTACGCCATGTCCGCTCCTCATTCCGTCAGTCTCTCATAAATCTGCGGCCGCCTGTATCCGGCTCAAAGCGCCTTCTTCGGGCAGTTTTTGACGCATTCCATGCAAAGGATGCACTCCGTGCCGTTCTCTCTTCTGCGCGAGTTGTCGGTCACGTCCACGTTCATCGGGCAGACGCGCTTACACTTTCCACAGGAGACGCACTTCTCGTGATCGCATTTCACACGGAAGAGCGAGAAATAGCTCATCGGTTTTAAGAATACGGTGATCGGACAGAGATATTTGCAGAACGCGCGGTTGTCCTTAAACACGAACGCAAGGATGATCCCGGCCGCGTAATAGACGGCGTTGCCGATGATGAACGCCCAGAACATGATCCTCTCGATGTTCCCGACGTGCGCAAGGAACAGCGCCGCCACAAAGGCGAGTGAGGCGGCAAACGTGACGTAGCGGAGCACACCGAGTTTTTTCTTTCGCGGCGCTTTTGGGATCTTATACGGCAGAAAATCCAACACCATCGCCGTCCAGCAGGCGTAGCCGCACCAGCCGCGTCCGAAGATCAGCGGTCCGAAAATCTTTGCCACTGCATAATGGATCGTCGCCGCCTCGAACACACCGGTAAACAGATAGTACCAAAACCCCTCGATCTGCATGTTCTCGCCCTTGATGAAGCCCAGATAGACGAGCATATAAAGACCGACAAGAAGCTGTACGACGCGCCGCGCATGCTTGTATTTGCGGATGTACAGAAATATCCCGAGTGCGATCGAACAGCCGATATAGCTGAAATTGAACAGATAAAAGATATTGCCCTTCGTAAGCCACAGCGTAACCGCCACGGTTTCAAAGATCGCGAATATCAAAATAGGGTGCAGGTATTTTTTCACCGGAATGATCCTCCGTTCCTGTTCCCATTATAGCCGCACGCGGCTCTTTTTTCAACCGATTGCGACAGAAAAACCCGACGCAGGCAAGCGCCGGGCTTATAATGCTTCTATACGGATTATTGTTTTGCGGACACGGGCGAGCCGCAGAACTGGCAGCTTCCGATCGTGTTTTCCGGGATCTGACTGTTGCCGCCGCAGCAGTCGCACTTTACGGTAACAAGCACGACGTCGGGGATCTTGTCGTACAGATCGTATTCCGGCAGAACCAGCGTATGATTGTCGATGTACGCATTTTTGATCAGATCCATTTTGATCAGGGTGTTTATGTCAGACTCGACGGTTTCCAGCGGAAGACACATGCCGCGCGCGACCTTCTCCATCGATTTTTCCTTATCGTTGGAAAGCCTTGCGATATACAAACGGTAATTCTGGAGCGTTTTCTTCTGTTTTCTCAGCCGGATGAGCTTTAAGATGCTGAAAGCAGCGATCCCCGCAAACAGAATGAGAACCGCAAGAAACCCGCCGAATTCCATTCTCTCTCCGTCGCTTGTTTTTCCGAAGTAAGCGCCGAAAGCGCCAATGACCATCACCAGTGAAAAGGCGGCTGCAACTGCAAAGATGATCGTTTTCGTCTTGTTCGACGCCTTTGCAATCAAAAATTTATTTTCCGTTTTCATACGCTTCCCCCTCAAAAAATGTAAAAAAATTATAGCATACACCATGGATAAAGTCAACTGCGCCGGTGCGCCCGACGACAACACCCGACGCAGTTCGGTTCGGTTTTAAATGAGGATGATCCGCTCAACGCCCGGCGGAAGACATATCGGGCGGAACACGGCTGCTTGTTTCAAAAGCCACTGTAAGCGCCGTAAAATTAAACGGGAAATGATTTAGATATGAGAAGTCTGAACGCAATGAAAGCAACAACGCCAAGCGCAGCGAGTATCAGGCAGAACCCGATTATTTGCTTCAAAAACTTATTCTCATCGAGCAGTCTGATCTTATGCGGATCGGTATCGAGGTAGTAGGCGTCCAATATCTGTCCGACCTGAAACTTCCCGGAATGGAAGCCCAGTTCCGATTCATACGTTTCGCCGTTGACGTCATAGCTGACGCAGGTGGTTGTGGTGACGACCGACTCGCCTCTCCCCCTGCTTTCCTTTCTGCGAATATCGACAATACGCGCCTCTGTCGGCACGCCGTGTCTGGAAAAGCGCGCTTTATGATAAATCAGGATCGCCGCAGAAACGAGGATGAACACCCCTAATATGCCAAAGTATCCGCAGCACCATATGATCATTACGTTCAATTCCGTCACCCCTTTTTATCCATTATACCTGCATTTTCGTGAAAGTCAATTCGCAGCCGTCCGCTAAAAACACCGCACCGCGGTGTTTTTGCGCCGACCGGATCGGCGCCGCGTCGTTCGAGTCCTCTATTTATAACGCCACAAAAACAGCCACCCTTGCGGGTGGCTGTTTTTGTGGCAGGGGCAGAAGGACTCGAACCCTCAAGAACGGTTTTGGAGACCGCTATGTTACCATTACATCATGCCCCTATTTGGTTCGCAAGCGTTATCATACCACAGCCCGGCACAAAATGCAAGCTTTATTTTCCTCACACGAATTGCACGATATAGTCGTGCAGATTGCGGTAGGCAATGCGCTCGACGTCTGCGGGCGTGAAGCCCTCCCTAAGAAGCGCGTCGAACAATGCGGGCAAATCGGACGGGTTTTTGAGGTCCTTCGGATAGCGCTGCATGCCGTCAAAGTCCGATCCGATGCAAACGTGCTCGATTCCCGTAATCGACGCGATATGCGAAATATGCCGCACGATATCGGAGATCGCTGCATGCCCGGATTCACAAAGCTGCGGACCGTAGAAATTGATCCCGACGACGCCGCCCTTTTCGGCGATCGCTTTGATGTGCTCGTCGCGCAGGCAGCGCGGCGCGTTCATCAGCTTTCGACAGTTCGAGTGCGACGCAAAGATCGGCTGTTTTGAGAGGGCAAGCGCGTCCTCGATCCCGTCGTCGGAAAGATGCGACACGTCGAATGCCATGCCGAGCCGGTTCATCTCCGCGAGGATCTCTCGTCCCGCTTCCGACAGCCCGCGGCGGCGCTTCCCCTGCGCCGCGCCCGCAAGTTCGTTATCCGAATTCCATGTGAACATCATCTCTCGCACACCGAGTCGATAGAGATCCCGAAGAATCGACGGCGAGCCACCGAGGCACTCCGCGCCCTCCACGGCAAGCACGGTTGCGATCTTGCCGCTTGCAGGATCGAAATCCTTTGAAAGCGGAACGAATTCCGGATGCGTGCCGAGCATGGTATGGTACCGGTCAATCATGATGAGCACCTGCTCAAGCGGCGGGACTTTCAGCGTGGTGTCCGCCCATGCTGCAAGAAACTGGATCGCCACCCTGCCCTTTTGCAGGTTTTCCAGCGTGATCGTCTGATTCCGCTTCTGCGTATCGATCGTCCAACCGTATTCCATGGCCCCGAACAGATAATCGCAATGTGCGTCCGCAACAGGAAAATGCATACTGTCCTCCCGTAAATGAAAGGGCAGAACACCAATTCTGCCCTTGTTTCTGTCAGCGTAGATCCTGTTCTGCAACGGGATAGGTGCGTTGTAGACGCACGCACGCATGCAGCGCAGGAAGAGCGTTTCGCTCTGATCCGTCAAATCCGGCGACATGCGCGGCGGATTTGACTCCTTGCAGCTTTCGCCACTCGCATCATCCGAAGGATAATAGGCGAAAGCAGTAACTTCCTTGTCGAAAAACAGCGTTTTTCGACAAATCATTTTGCGTAATCGACCGTGCGGGTCTCGCGAATGACGTTGACCTTGATCTGGCCGGGATACTCGAGCTCGCTCTCGATGCGCTTTGCGATATCCTTCGCCATGATGACGGTCTCGGTGTCGCTGACGCGCTCGGGCTTGACGATGATGCGAACCTCGCGGCCCGCCTGGATCGCGTAGGAGTAATCAACGCCCTCGAACGAGTTTGCGATCTCCTCGAGCTTTTCGAGGCGCTTGATGTACGCTTCGAGCGTTTCACGACGCGCGCCGGGTCTTGCCGCCGAGATCGCGTCCGCCGCCTGCACGAGCACCGCTTCGACCGAGTTCGGGTCGACGTCGCCGTGGTGTGCCATAATGCAGTGGATGACCGCGTTGTTTTCGCGGTACTTCTTTGCAAGGTCTGCGCCGATCTGCGCGTGGCTGCCCTCGACCTCATGGTCGATCGACTTGCCGATGTCGTGTAAGAGACCTGCGCGCTTTGCGAGCGCGACATTTGCGCCGATCTCACTTGCCATGATGCCCGCAAGATGCGCAACCTCGATCGAGTGCCGCAGCACGTTCTGCCCGTAGCTGGTGCGGTACTTCATTCTGCCGAGGTAGCGGATCAGTTCATGATGCAGTCCGTGTACGCCGACCTCGAGAACAGCGGCTTCGCCCGCTTCGCGGATCGTCTGATCGACTTCCTTGCGCGCCTTCTCGACCATTTCCTCGATGCGCGCGGGGTGAATGCGTCCGTCCATGATCAGCTTTTCCAGGCTGATACGCGCAATCTCTCTGCGCACCGGATCGAATGCGGACAGGATGACCGCTTCGGGCGTATCGTCAATGATGAGGTCGACGCCGGTGGCCGTTTCGAGCGCACGGATGTTGCGGCCCTCACGGCCGATGATGCGGCCCTTCATCTCGTCATTGGGCAGCGGCACAACGGACACGGTCGCTTCCGCAACGTGATCCGCGGCACAGCGCTGAATCGCCAACGAAACGATGTTTCTTGCGCGCTTGTCGGCTTCTTCCTTGGTGCGCTGCTCGATTTCTCTGAGCATGACGGCCGCTTCGTGCTTCGCTTCCTGCTCGGCGCGGGAGAGCACCATCGTTTTCGCTTCATCAAGCGTGATGCCGGAAATGCGTTCCAGCTCCTGTTCCTGCTTCGTATACAGCGCGTTGATCTCTTCCTCGAGCTTGTCGAGCTTTTTGGTGCGGTCATTCAACTGCTGTTCGCGGTTTTCGACGCCCTCCAGCTTTTTATCGAGCGATTCTTCACGCTGGAACAATCTGCGTTCGTTCTGTTTAAGTTCGTTTCTGCGTTCCCGGACTTCCCTTTCGGCCTCGTTGCGGATCTTATAGGCCTCGTCCTTTGCTTCCAATACCTTTTCTTTGCGGATCTCTTCGGCTTTCTTCTGCGCTTCGTCGTATAAACGCTTCACGGCGTCTTCGGCCTTTTCGACCTTCGCCTCCGCGACGTTTTTACGATAGCGGTAACCGATCGCGAATCCGATGGCGGCGCCGAGAACCACGACGCCGATCAATACGTAGTGCAACCAGTCCACGATATCATTCTCCGATCTATCATAAATATAACCGAGCATACTGCCCGGCTATTCCAACAGGATTGATTCAAGTTTTTCGAAATAGTTCACGCGCTGAAAAGCGCGGCAAAGCGTTCCGTAAATCTATCTACAATACTATAATGAACGCACTCGGCAGTGCAGGATTACTCGATAATATTGTAAACATTTTTTGAGTCAAAGTCAAGAACCGAGTTGTATAAAAAACATATTTCTGTATCATATATCTTCCCGGCACAAGCAAAAAGCCCTCTCCTGTTTCGGGGAAGGCTTCAAGAATCGGGTTTCTTACAGATCGAACAACGAAATCTGCTTATTTTTCGGCATGTCGCCGAACGCGCCGACCTGTTCGAGCATCGCGACGATGCCGGTATTCGCGCCGGTTTCGTTCGCGAAGTCCTCAATTGTGGGATACGTTACGCCGGGTTTTCTGCGTTCGCAGATCGCAATCGCCTGCCCCGCGCCGACGCCGGGAATCGCGTCGAACGGCGGACGAAGCGCGTTGCCCTCGATCAGGAACTTTGTCGCGTCTGACTTGTAGATATCGACGGGCAGCAGCTCGATGCCGCGCACATTCATTTCATAAACGAGCTCAAGAATCGTGACAAGTTCCTTGTCCTTTTTCTTTTCGCTGTCGGTCTTCTGTCCGGAGGAAGCATCCCTTTCGATCTCGTCGATCTGGCGTTTTACCATCTCCGGTCCGCCCGAGGCGCGCGTGATATCGAACGTATCGGCGCGCACCGTGAAATAAACGGCGTAGAACGCAAGCGGATAGTGCACCTTATAGTACGCGATGCGGAATGACGACATCGAATACGCAACCGCGTGTCCGCGCGGGAACATGTACTTGATCTTCTTGCACGAGTCGATGAACCACGCAGGGATCGCGCCGTCGATCATCGCCTGTTCCATTTCATCGGTCAGGCCTTTGCCCTTTCGCACGCGTTCCATGATCTTAAACGACAGCGACGCTTCCATATCGTGCGCGATCAGATAGTTCATAATATCGTCGCGCGTGCAGAGAACCTCGGATAACTTTGCGATGCCGCCCATGACAAGCGGTTCGGCGTTGTTGAGCCATACGTCCGTGCCGTGCGTTAAACCCGCGATTCGGATCAGCTCCTCGAACGTCGTCGGGCGCGTGTTTTCCAACACCTGCCTGACAAAGCCCGTACCGAACTCCGGCACACCAAGCGTACCCAAAGAGCACCCGATCTCCGAAAGATCGATATGCAGCGGCTCTACCGTCGAGAACAGATCGCGCGTGTCCGGATCGTCAAGCGGGATCTCGCGCGGATTCAGCCCGGTCAGCGCCTCAAGCATATGCAGCGCCGTCGGATCGTCGTGCCCGAGGATATCGAGCTTGACGAGACGGTCGTCCATCGCGTGAAAGTCGAAGTGCGTCGTGATCGTGTTCTTGTCGACCTTGTCCGCCGGATACTGGATCGGCGTATAATCGTACACCTCCGTAAACTCATCGTGATCGCGCGGAACGATGACGATGCCGCCCGGGTGCTGACCGGTCGTAACCTTCACGCCCTCGCAGCCCTTTTCGAGCCGCTGGACTTCGGCGGACGAGAATGTGCGTCCCGTCGCTTCCGCGAACGAATAGACGCATTCAAACGCTTTCCGTTCCGCAAGACCGGAGATCGTGCCGGCGCGGAACGCGTGTCCCTTGCCGAACATCTCCTCGACGTATTTATGGGCAACCGGCTGATATTCGCCGGAGAAATTCAGGTCGATATCGGGAACCTTATCGCCCTTGAAGCCGAGGAAGACCTCAAACGGGATCTCAAAGCCCTCTTTACGGAGCATCGTGCCGCAGACCGGACACGCACGGTTCGGCATGTCCGCGCCGACGCTGTACTTGCTGCGGTCAATGTCAAAGTCGGAAAATTTGCAGTTCGGGCAAACATAATGCGGCGACAGCGCGTTGACTTCGGTGATGCCCGCGAGCATCGCAACGACCGACGATCCGACGGAACCACGGCTTCCGACGAGATATCCGTCCGAAAGCGACTTTTTGACAAGCCGCTGCGCCATCAGATACAATGACGCGTAATGGTTGCCGATAATCGAGTTCAGCTCCTTGTCGAGCCTTGCCTGCACGATCGGCGGCAGCGGATCGCCGTAGATCTCATGCGCGCGGTTGATCGCCGTGTTTTTGAGCTCCTCCTCCGCGTTTTCGATCGTCGGCGAATGCGTGCCGTCCGGAAACGGCTTCAGTTCGTCACACAGATCCGCGATGCGGTTCGGCACGTCGATGACAACCTCATGTGCCTTCTCTTCGCCGAGATAAGCAAATTCTTTCAGCATCTCATCTGTCGGCTTAAAGTACAGCGGCGCCTGCTGCTCCGCGTCTTCGAACCCGAGCTTGCTCATCAGGATCGCGCGATAGATCGCGTCGGTCGGCTCTAAAAAATGCACGTCTCCGGTCGCTGCAACGGGCTTATCCATCTTTTCGCCGAGCGCCACGATCTTCCGGTTCAGATCGCGAAGGCCTTCGTCGTCCTTCACCCTGCCCTCGCGCGTTAAGAACGCGTTGTTGCCGATCGGCTGAATCTCGAAATAGTCGTAGAAAGAAGCGATCTTCTCGATCTTCTCCTGCGGTTCTCCGTTCAGGATTGCGCGAAACAGTTCGCCCGCTTCGCATGCGGAGCCGACAATGAGATCGCTTCGATAGAGCATGAGCAGCGATTTCGGAATCTGCGGACGCACGTGCAAATAGTCGAGGTGCGCCCAGCTCACAAGCTTATACAGGTCCTTCATGCCCTTCTGTGTGCGGGCAAGCAGGATGATATGGTTCGTCTGCCGTTTTTCTTTCGCCGTGCGTTTCAGATACGCCTCGTGCGCGCTCGGCACGACCGGGATGCGGTCGATCCCGCGCGCTTTCAGCAGATCGATAAAATACAGCAGGATCATCGCGCAGGTGTTCGCGTCGTCGTCCGCGCGGTGATGGCTGCCCATGTCGATATTCAGATAATGGGAAATGGTGTCGAGCTTGTGATTTTCGAGCTCGTCACGCAAAAGGTAGCGTGAAAGCATTAGCGTATCCGCGTACGGCATCGGGAACGTGATTCCGAACCGGTCGCCGTGATGCGTGATGAAGCCCGTGTCGAACGAGGCGTTATGCGCAACGAGCGTACTGCCTTCCGCAAACGTGCGGAAGCGTTCCAGCACTTCGCGCGTGGACGGCGCGCCCTCGAGCATGGATTGCGTGATGCCGGTGAGCGCGGTGATGTTTTTCGGAATCACGACGCCGTCATCGATGAACGACTGGAACCGGTCGACGACGCGCCCCTCATGCAGACGCACTGCGCCGATCTCGATAATGTCGCAGCTTTCGGCCTTCAATCCGGTCGTTTCGATATCGAACACGGTAAAATCGCCGTCCGAAGGAATCGCTTCGCAATCCGGGATCAGGTAGCCTTCAACACCGAAGATTGCCTTGACGCCGGTCGCCTTTGCCGCCTTTGCCGCCTCCGGAAACGCCTGCACGACGCCGTGATCGGTGATCGCGAGCGCCTTGTGTCCCCAGCGCTTCGCGGTACGGAACGCCTCGGTAAGGTTCGTGATGCCATCCATCGTGGACATGCGCGAGTGCAGATGCAGTTCGACGCGCTTCTCCTCCGCCTCGTCGGAACGCAGCGCGCGCGAGCGAAGGTCGACGGCGTCGACGTAAACGCTGCGCTCGCCGGTCTTCTTCACGATACGGCAGACGCCCTTGACCCGAAGGTCCTTCCCGCTCTTCGCCGCGTCGGAAAGCCAGTGATCGAAGCGTGCCGCCTGCCATTCCTCCGGAAAGCTTGCGGAGCAGTAGACCGAATCGTTGAGGTCGGTGACGTTGAACTGCACGCGGCAGTTCGGCTTTTTCACGCGCATCGACCAATCGTCGCGGATCTCCGACGAGACGAGCCGCCCGACGAACACTGCGTTCGTCTCCTCCTCGCCGTTCAGCTCGAAGATCGAAATCTCCTCCGCGCTTTCGGGGATCGGCTTGCCCAAAAGGACGCCGTTTTCCGGGATCGGCACGTCGACCTCGTTCTTCTTCTGCAGCGGGGCAGGCTTTACCGTGACGCGCTCCGGCTCGACGTCACGATACTCGAACACGACCGAATACGCGGGCACCAGTCTGCGGATCGCCGCTTCCCAAGCGCTTCCCGCATCATCCGACACGAGCTTTTTGATCCGGTCCGCCGCGACCGTCAGCGTCTGCGTATCACGGGAAAGGCACACGTTTTTGATCGTGAGCCACTCCGTTTTGACGCGCGCCGCGTCATATGCCGCTTTCAGTTCTTCCTTCACCGCTGTTCCTCTAACATCGCGTTGGCCTCGTCAACCAGACGCGTCAAAACTTCCTCATAACTTCCGTGTCCGACGATCTCGCCTTTTTTGATCAGAACGCCGTTGCCGTCGCCGAACGCCACGCCGATATCCGCCTCGCGCGCTTCGCCGGGACCGTTGACCGCGCAGCCCATGACCGCGATCTTGAGATAGCCTCTATTATGCCGAACGTGTTCGTTTACGTATGCGGCCGCCTTCTCAACGTCGCAGCGCGTACGCCCGCAGGTCGGACAGGAAACGATCTCCACGTCGTCCTTTCGAAGCCCGCACGCGCGTAAGATCGCAAGCGCAGTCTCGACTTCACGTACGGGATCACCTGTCAGGCTCACACGCATCTTGTCGCCGATGCCCTGCAGAAGCAGCGCGCCGAGCCCTGCCGCAGACTTGACGATCCCGGTCTCGATCGGACCGGTCTCGGTGATGCCGATGTGAAGCGGATAATCCATCCGCGCCCGCGCCATGCGATAGGAGTGAACGGTTTCGGAAACGGTCGTGCACTTCAGCGAGATCACGATATCCGAAAACCCGCAGTCCTCCAGTAGCTTTGCGTGCCCCAAAGCGCTTCTGCACATTGCTTCCGCCGGGTTTTCACGATACAGCGGCAGAAACTGCTTTTCGATCGAGCCGCCGTTGATGCCGATGCGGATCGGTACGTGATGCGTCTTGCAGCAGTCCGCGACCATGCGTACGCGTTCCGCGCTTCCGATGTTGCCCGGATTGATGCGAAGCTTGTCCACCCCGTTTTCGACCGCTTTGATCGCGAGCCGGTAATCGAAATGCACGTCCGCAACGAGCGGAATATGGATCTTTTCTTTAATTGCTTTGACGGCTTTTGCCGCAGCCTGATCGAACACCGCAACGCGAATGATCTCGCAGCCCGCCTGTTCCAGCCGCAGGATCTGCTCAACCGTCTTTTCCGCGTCGCGCGTGTCCGTATTGCACATGGATTGGACCGAAACGGGTGCGCCGCCGCCGATCTGTATTGACCCGACCTGAACGAAATCCGACATATCAGCCTCCGAAGCAGCGGACGATGTCGCTGATCGTCAGCGCCGCAATAAGCAGCAGCAGCGCGATCATGCCGATCAGATGCACCATACCTTCCTTTTCGGGGGGAACGGGTTTGCGGCGAATCATCTCAATGATAATAAAGATCAGCCGTCCGCCGTCCAGCGCGGGCAGCGGCAGCAGGTTTACGATACCGAGATTGACCGCAATCAGCGCCATAAACCACAGGAACAGCTGCCACGCATCCGAAGCTGTTTCGCTCTGTGCCATTGCATCGGACACGAAATCCACGGTGCCGACCACGCCGGTCACGTCGCGGCAGCTCGCCTGTCCGGAGATCAGCATGCCGAGCGACTGGTAGACCGTTTTCCCCAGGGTCCATGTC
>JAFOTD010000078.1 GCA_017388175.1 Clostridia bacterium
AACCGAGAAGATCGCAAACATGAAGACCTATCAGACGACGATCAAGAATCTGAAAGCAAATACCACCTACTACGTACGTGTCCGTTCGTATCACGTGTTCAACGGCATGACGTATTACGGCGGTTGGTCGAACGTACTGAGCGCGAAAACGAAATAGCGGACCACGAAAAAGCACCGGAGTTCCCGGTGCTTTTTCTGTTGCATGTTTGTATTTGTGTACCTCAGTTGAGGGCTTAACCGAAATGGATGACGCCATCCAGCTTGTATTTTTGATAGCGGTCGACGAAGACTTCGATGGAGCAGACGATCGGTTCGCCCTCCTGATAGCGTCTGCCGTTTACAGTTTGTGCATAACTGTCGGAAAAGTAAACCATGCCGTTTTCGATGCCGTGGATGAACAGAACGTGACCGTATCGTCTGCCCGCCTTGCTCGTGCCCTTCTGGAACCCGACGAGGATGTTGCGCGCGTGCGGGTCCGCCTGTTCGATTGCCTCGAGCGCTGCCTTCAGCGTATACTGTTTTGCCGGATATGCGCTGACCCGGTATCCGCCGGTCGTTTCGGAGATCTTTGCATAGATATCGAAGGCCCGGTTTCCGTTGTGCCCGATGCGTTTCGTGTTGATCCCGAGGATAACAAGCTGTTGGCTGACGTATCCGCCGCATTTGCCCTTAAAGGACTTTACGCGCGCCGCCTTTTTTGCCGACTGATAGGTTGCGCGGATCTGTTCGATCAGCTCGAGACTGGCTTCCCGATTCGGCTCTTCTGAGCTCGCTTCCCGCTCCGCGCGCGGCAGAAGGAGAAAGGAATCCGAACGGCTCGGTTCGGTGTATGTCTCTGCGAGCGCCGTCTGCGGCAGCAGCGGAGAAAGCAAACACAAAGCCGCCGTGACCGTCACGGCGAACCGCTTGATCGCATGCATACGATTCACCTCCTGTGGGCTGTATCGTAACACATTTTTTTGCCCTTGTGCCGGTTTTCGACGTTTCTTTATAATGTGTTTTCAAAATATCCGATTATTCACACGGCGGTTACAGTTTTGTCTAAAAATGACCGATTTTCCTTCACGAATCGGCCAAAAATCAAAACCCGCCCGTGAGCGCGGACGGCATGTGTTTGTTCGGAAAAAGCAGGTGACTTTTATGTCCCCGGTACTGGTCGCGGCGCGTTTTATTCACGTAGCTCCATCAGGATCAAAAACTCGTTCGTATCGTCCACACGCCGCTTCTGATCGGTCAGATGAAAGCCGTGCCGCTCGTAGAATCGGATTGCGCGCAGGTTCTTTTCCAGTACAAGCAGGCGTTTGCCCCCGAGTACATCGACTGCATAGCGCAGCAGCGCGTCGCCGATGCCTTGGTTCTGCAAGATCGGTTCGACGAACAGCTTTTCGATCTCCTCACCGTTCACACGGACAAAACCCTTCAAAACGCTGTCGTCCCAGACGACGGTATGCGCGACGACCCCCGGCTCGTTCGCATAGAACGCAGTCAGTTTCGGCACTGTCTTCTCGCTGAAAAAATATTGATCGGAGCGAAAGATCGGATAAAAGTTCAGGCGGTAATTGAAGATTTCAATCTCTGCAATGCGATTCATATCCTCGACCCTGGCCGGGCGAATGTGTTCCATGTTGTTTGTCAACTTTTTTACCATTCTGTTCTGCTTTGATTATGCGTCTGGAGAGGGGATGGGAACCGGCGATTCGGTCGGTTCTTCCGAAGGCTCCGGTTCGACCGGCGGCGCGTATTCGAAGACCTTGCGGAGCCCGTACTGCCTGTCCTCGTGCTTGTAGGTCACAAATTCGCTGAGGCAGAAATGCATCGCGTCGCTCGTTGACTTATAGTAATGCGCCCAGTCAAATCCCGCGCGGAAGAAGCCGAGCTCAAAGAGCAGGTAGTTGACGCAGGTTTCGGGAACGCCGTTCGGATCATTCTGATAGGAGCCATCGTAGGTGAAATCGTAATACGGGACGCCGCCCTCCTCGAGAATACCGTTGTAAACAAGATGCCCCTTCACGTCGTCGTCGATCAGCGCGGTGTTCGCGTCGCTGTTCTTGTTCGGCGTCATCGACGCGTTGACGTCGACCGCCGTGCCGAACGTGTGGTGGCTGATCGCCTTGAGACTCGAGGTGAACCGCGAGACGTAGCAGCCGTTGTACTCGGTGATCAGGTCGCTCGCTTTTAAAAGACCGGTGTCGCCGTTCGTGCCGTGTACGCGCACGTAACTGGTTTCGAGGTACTCGAACGCCTGCTCAAAGTACGGAACGGCGTCAATATGTACCCGCCACGGCATGGCGTCCGGATAGGCAGGGATCTCGGTGATATAGGTCTTCTCCCATTCGGGATCGGCAAGGATATAGCGTCCGTTCACCCATTGATAGCGATACAGGAAGCGTTCGGTCTCGCCGAAGAACTGCAGCGCTTCCGGGTAGGAATCCGGGAAGTTGCTTTCCGTAATCGTTTCCCATTCGGTGCTGACGACGTAGAAGCTGCAGCGGAACACTTCGACTCCCCGCATGCCTTTTACGGTCGCGGTGATCTTCAGCGTATGAAAGCCGACGAGAAGCTGCGAAAAGTCTACCTGATTCGAGAGCGAGATGCCCTCGTCGGTTGCTGCGTCGGTCAGCGTATACGCGCCCGTTCTGCTGCTTCTGAAATGCACCGTTTTTTTGTACGGGTACGGTTTTTGATTGTTATGGGAGCAGGAGATCGACACGGTCACGCTGTCGAGCGGGTAGTTGCTGTAAACCGTGCCGCCGATCGTGTACGGCTCGCCGAGCGGCAGAACCGCGCCTTCCTCGGGCAGCGGGTGTGCGTCGTCTGCCTGAAAGGTCAGCTTGAGATCCGGCGGAATCGTCGCGGCGGATGCAGGCGAAACGGAATCCTCCCCGGAAAGATCTTCGCGTTCGTTTATGAATTCCGGCTCATCGACACCGGCGGAAAGCACAGTCTTGGCAGGACGCGCGACCAGCGCGACCAAAACGATAAGCGCACAGAGCAGCAGACCGGCGGCAACGCAGATCAGGATCTTTTGCTGTTTATTCCATTCGGGAAGCTTCAAAAGAACGTTCCTTTCAGGGATCCGTATCTGCCCAACGGAGGACGGATCCATTTTTTATCGACTCTATTATATCATTTGAACAGCACATGTTTGTCAACAGAATGTGAACATTCGCAGGCTGCTTTATAAAAAAAGCTCCGCTTTTGCGGAGCTTTTGATAAGAAGCCTTATTTTGTCTTTGCGCTCTTGACGTTCGACCACCCGCCGTAATAGGTCATGCCCTCGAACACCTGATACGAGCGGACGCGCGCGTAGTAGGTCGTATTCGCCTTCAGGCTCTTGATCACGGTCTGATACGTCTTCGGGTTCGTGATCTTTACGGTCTTCACGTCCTTCGTGAACGCCGCATTCGTCGCGATCTGCACCTGATAGCCGGTGAAGACGGAGGAGCCCGACCACTTGACAGTGACCTGCTTCGATCCGCCGGTGATGCTGTTCAGCGTGCGCGTGGTGATGCGGACCGTTGTTTTCAGCGGACCGACGACGCCGAGGTTGTAGTTGTCGCCGACGTTGCCGCCGATCGTCGCGCCGGATACCGGGTCGGTGCGCTTCGCGAAATACGCCTTGATGCCGTATTGATAGCGCGTTCCGGCGTATACCTTCGTGTCCGTCCACTCGAGCGCGGTCGTGTTGTTCCAGCGCACGAAGTCGGTCCAGCCGCCCGTGGTGCTGCTCCACGCTCTGCGGTAGATGACGTAGCCGTCCGCGCCGTCGACCTTGGTCCACTTGATCTGGATGCCGGTATCGATGTTCGCGACCGTCGTGGTCGTCGTCGCGGGCAGATAGATCTTGAAGAACGCGCGCTTCACGGAGCCGGTCGCGGTCATCGTGACCTCCGCGTAGCCCGTGCCGGGCTGCGTATTCTCAAGGTATTTGACGGTGTACAGGGACGGATCGATCACGTTGTCCGACTCATCCTTGACGATCACGCCCGGCGTCTGCGCCGAGCCGTTTGCGATCACGTACGGCGTCGTGCCCTTCATCTGCACGTCCGCGGGATCGATCGAAACGCTGAAGGAATTGTCCTCGATCACGATCTCCGGACTTGTGACGTAGGTATAACAGTATGCGAAGCCCGTGGCCGTGTAATAATCCCTCGTCCATTCCTTGCCGTCGACGATGACCGTTGAACCGTCTGCGAGCACGTAGTCCTCGCCGCCTTCGTCAATGCGAAGCTGGCAGCGAAATCTCCATATTCCGGGCGTAAACGTGGCGGTGTAGCCGAGGTACTGCCATTCGTCGCCGACCTTCTTCTCCCAGTTGCCCATCCAGGGATGGAAGTAAGCGGGCGCACCCTCCGTGACGGTGAACGTCGGTTCTTCGAGCGTGTTGCCCGCGACCGCCATTGTCTTCATATCCGAGGTCGCGACGACCTTCGTGATCTGGATCTTGTCCTCCTGTTTTCTGGCAGTCATGCTCACGTAGATTTCGATCTCCGCATACGCATCGGCGTCGTCCGTGACGCGCACGACGAGGGACTCGTTCGCTCCGGACTGATACGGCGTGCCGGAGATCGTGCCGTCCGAAGAGACCGTGATCCAGTCCGGCCCGGAAACTTTGCCGAACGTATAGGGCATCGTGCCGCCGTCCACGCTTCCCGCGACGGAGAAGGAGGGGATCGGCTCATTGACGTAGCTGTTGCCGATATCGTACTCGCCGAGCTTGTTGAAGACCAGCTCGCCGCCGCCCGCGACCGTGAAGGTGGGGCTTGTTACCCACGTATAGCTGTACGTATCATAAACCTGTGCCCCGTCGGAAACGTCCCAATCCACACCGTCGACCGTACACGTCGGTCGATGGGAGAACGCATACGTGTCGCCGCCCTCGTCAATACGGATCTGACAGCCGAACCGCCACTCGCCTGCTGTGAACTTACCGGAACGGATCTCCTTCCATTCGCCGTCGATCAGCTTGTCCCAGCCGCCCATGCCGGTATCGAAATACGCCGGCTCGCCCGCGGTGACCGTGAACGTCGGGGTTTCGATCTCGTTGCCGTAGGCAAGGATCGTGTCGACGTCCGAAGTCGCTTCGAGCGTGTCGATCACCTCGTGCGGATGCTCGCTGTCGAAGATCCGGAAGTTGCGGGAAAGGCTTCCGGTATAGTTGCCGACGCCTTTGACCGTGACGATCGCGTAGCCCGGATTCACGTTGTCCTCATAGCCTACAACGTAATGCTGACCTTCGATCAGCGTTTCGCCGTCGCAGACGATCTTCATCTTGGGCTGCGTTTGTGCCGAACCGTTGTAGTTTTTCGGCTCGATGCCGTAGACCTCCGCTTCGGAGAGATCCTCCTTGCTGAGGATCATGTACGTAACGATGTAATGCTCGCTGCCGTCATCGTCCGTGTATTCGGAGACGGTTACGTCGGCGCTGCCGTTGACGGTGAATGCCTGATCGGTATTCCACTTGCAGCCCGGCGCAAGCGCAACGTCAAAGGAGAGCCAGTACGGCTCCTGCGGGATCAGCAGTTCTTCGCTGTCCTTCAGGGGGGAGGGCTCGCCGGGATCGTCCGTGAGCCCCGTCCATTCGGAGGAGGTGTCGACAAACCAGCCGTCCGTGTCGTAGCCGCCGTAATCCGGATCGTAATAGGACGAACCGTGGCGCGAGCGGATCGATGAAAGGAAGAGCTGATGCGCTTGTTTGCCGGTCATCCGATCGCTGATCTCCGGAAGCGTGTAGACGGCGTCATACTGAAGGTTGATGGTCTCCGGCGGATTGCCGAGGAAGAAATATGTGGAATACCCGATCTCGTAATAGTTGGTCCACGCCGTAAAGGGCTGTCCGCCGAGCATGATGGTATGCAGGGACTGCCCGTCGGCAAAGTATCCGTCGTAGTCGAGCACGTAGTCCGAACTTGCCGGTTCGGCTAAAATGTACAGTTCCCATTCGCCTTCGGTGAATTTCTTCCCGATCCCGCTGCTTTTATTGAAGGTCTCGTTCGTCGTATGGTTGTACCAGCGGGTGGAGACCTTCAGCCCCGCAGCGTTGCCCGCGGGGATCGTGCTGGTCACGGTCAGATAATCGTCCGGGAACCACAGATAATGTCCGAGAGTCGGCACGGGAATGACCCCGCCGTCCACAGCGAGCGTGAACGCCTTGATGCGGGTGACGTCTTTAACGGTGATCTCGCAGGGGAGCGTATCCGAGCCGATCGCGTTGGTCGCCTCGATCACGAACGAGAACGTCCCGGGGCTTGTGCACGTGCCGGTAAGCATGCCGTCCGAGGAAAGCGAAAGGCCCGAGGGGATCGTGCCGCTTTTCACCGCATACGTGATCGGCTCCTCGCCGGATGCATGGAACGGGATGCTGATGTCATCCCCGTTGTTGAACGTTCTGGTAAAAGAGTCGTCGACAAAGATCGGCGCAACGCCCGTGGAATCGATCTCGAATTCCGCGTAATATTCCAACTGGTAATAGGCTCGCCCATAGATGCGGAATTCCGCACCGCCGAGCGTGATCGCGGACAGATCGCCGCTGATGAAGCGCTCGTTGTCGTAATCGATCGAATAGTCGCCTGTGCGCGAGACAGACAATAACAGTTCCCAGTCACCCGGGGTAAATACATTGCTTGCAAATTCTGACTGGGGGTATATCCGACCGTTATCCTCATCGCTCCACCACGCATAGAGTTTGAGCCCCGCTTCGTTTCCCGCGGGCTCGGTGGCGGCGATGCTGATATAGTCGAGAGGATTATAGAGCGTATCGCCCGCTTTCGGCTCGGGCAGATTTCCGGATGCGGAAAGCGTGAATCCGGTGATCAGCGTTTCCGCCTTCGCCGAAGACAGCGGCAGGAGCGCGGCGATCATCAGAAGAGAGAGAAGAAGAGCAAACGCGCGTTTCATAAAGACCTCCTTTTCATTCGTACCGGAGAACGGGATTCTATATATAATCAGTATACGGGATACCGACGCCAAAAGCAAGCGATTTGGGGGAAAACAGTTGTAAACGTTGCCGAAAAAAGCGGGCGGATGGGATGAAGTCATGTTGAGCTCTCCTGACAAGGGGAGGCGGCAGCGAGACAGACGGAGGGATTTTCGGCCCTTGGACGCCCATACAAAAAAAGAGAGAGCAAATTGCTCTCTCAATGGATCCCTGTCGGATTTGCGTTATGCTTCGACCTTGACGACGGGCGCTTCGGGCGCGTTCTTCTTGATGCTCTCGATGCCTTTGAGGCAGCTCGCCTTTGCCTTGTAGCTTTCGCCGGTCGCGACGATCTCGCCGTTCTTCGCCTTGAGACGGAAACGGAATTCGCCGGCCTTGTCCTTGTAAACCTCAAACTTCGGATGCTTCTTTGCTTCGAAGCCTTCCACGGTCTGATCCTCGATTTCGCCGAGGCAGGCTTTTCTGACGCTCTCGATGCCGTTCATGCAGGCCTTCTCGGTGGTGTAGACCTCGCTGACTGCGATGATCTCGCCGTTTCCGGCTTTCAGATTGAACTTGATACCGGACTTAACTTCTTTGACTTCAAACTTTCCCATGATCATGTTCCTTTCTGCTTTTAAAATTTGGCGGACAAACGGCCCGTCACGTGCATGTATTGAAACCGGTAAAGGCTTATGCCCATTTCCGATTTCAGTATAACCCCGTTCGGATTCGTTGTCAAGGTAAACGAGCACAATATTTATGCCCGCTTCGACGCCCTTTTCACCGTTTCGCACCGCGCGGCATACGATAGGGACAGAACCGTGAAAGGAAGAATTGCGGAATGAATGAAGCGATCCAAGGCCTGCTGCTGCCGCTGCTCGGCACGTCGATCGGCGCCGCCGCCGTGCTGTTTGTGCGTACGGGAATCATGGAGCGCATCGGAGGATATCTTGCGGACGCAGCAGCGGGGATCATGATGGCTGCGTCCGTGTTCAGCCTGCTGCTCCCCGCGATGACGGAGGCGCAGAACAACGGCGTTGCGCCGTGGATTCCGTCGCTGTTCGGCTTTCTGCTCGGCGCGGGACTGCTCATGGCGTGGGATCGCCTGTCCGCGCGCATCGAGCGGAGCGGCAGCGTGTCGCATTCCACGCGCATGCTGGTGCTGTCGGTGTGCCTGCACAATGTTCCGGAAGGCATGGCGGTCGGCGCGGCATACGCGGGGCTTTTGTCCGGCCAGACGAGCGTAACGGCGATGAGCGCGTTTGCGCTGTCGCTCGGGATTGCGCTCCAGAATCTTCCGGAGGGCGCGATCATCTCGCTTCCGCTGTCCGCATCCGGCGTGGGGCGGGGAAAGGCGTTCCTGTACGGCGTTTTGTCCGGCGTATCGGAGCCGATCGCGGGAACGCTGACCATCCTGCTTGCGCGGTTTGCCGTGCCCGCGCTGCCGTGGCTTCTGAGCTTCGCGGCAGGGGCGATGGCGTTCGTGACCGGGTTTGAGCTGCTGCCGGACGCGATTCAGGAGCGTCCGCGTGCGGGTCTGCTCTGTGTGCTCGGCGGATTTCTGCTGATGACGGCAATGGATATTTTCCTCGGATAGCTCAAAGCCCCGACGCGTCGAACGGCACGAGTCCGGGTTCGGAAAGCATGAGAACGCGCGTTGCGGCCTCTTCGATCAGCTTGCGATCGTGCGTGACGAAGAGGATCGCGCCGCGAAACTCCTTCAGAAGGGTACGCACCGCGGGCGCGGAAAGCGGGGAGAGATTTCGCGTCGGCTCGTCGAGCACGAGCACGTCGACGCGGTCGAGGATCGCCCGAAGCAGGAGCAGTTTCGCCTGCTGCCCGCCCGAAAGCGCGCGGATCGGATGATCCATCTCATCGGTCGTGTACTTCATGCTGCCGAGAAAGATCCGGGCTTCCGTCACCGATTCCTTGTTCCCGTCCGGCGCGAGAAAATCGACCGGCTGCCGATCCAGGGGCAGCAGATCCGCGTACGTCTGCGGCATATAGAACGTGCGGTAGCCACGCTTCTCGATCTCAGGCACGAGGATTTTCAGAAGCGTCGTCTTGCCGCAGCCGTTTTTTCCGACGATGCAGACACGCTCCGGCCCCGAAATGCGCAGAGCGACGTTTTTCGCGAGCACGCGATCGGAAAGCGTAAGGTCCTTCGGTCCGTATTCGAGCACGGTTTTTCCGTTTTTCACCTCGCCTCCGAGCCACTTCGGGAGGATCGCCCACTCCGCTTCCGGTGCTTCGGTTAAGCTTTCCTGCTCCTTTTCGAGCCGTCTGCCGATCGACATGACCGTGTGCATCTTCTTTTTCAGCAGCCGTCCCGTGCTCGGATCCTGCCGGGTCAGCGCCGCCTGCGCATGGTCGACGGCGTTGTAGATCGAAAGATACCGCTCCTTCTTCTGCTGAAACGCCTGCTGTTCGAACTGCGCGACCTGCGCCTGATGCTGCATGGCGGCTTCACGCCGGCGCATATATTCGTCGTACGGCACGTTCGCCATCGTCGCGCGCGGGATCTTTTTACGGCGCACCATTTCCAGATGGATCACCGCTTCGGCCGTACGGGAAAGCAGCACCTCGTCATGCGAGATGTACAGCACGGTCTTTTTCACCGATGCCAGAAAGCCTTCCAGCCATGTCAGTGTTTCGAGATCGAGATCGTTCGACGGCTCGTCTAAAAACAGCGTGTCGCAGTCGTTGATGAGAAGCGCCGCCAGCGCAAGCTTGACGCGCTCGCCGCCGGAAAGCGTGCCCATCCGCTGATCGGAGTACGCGAGATCAAAGGGAAGGCCGACGTCCTTCATCGCGCGGGCAAGCACGTTCGGAACGAACGCATCCTCACGGCAATGCGCGGTCAGGTATTCGTACACCGACAGCGCGCGTTCTTGCGGCGGAAGCTCCTGCGCAAGATATCCCTTCGTACCCGAGACCGACGCGCTTCCGGCGACGGTTGCGTACCCTTCGACGAGCGCCGGGTCACAAAGCCACTTTAAAAGCGTCGACTTTCCGTTGCCCTCCTCGCCGATCAGCGCGACCTTCGCACCGTCCGGCACGGTAAACGAGAAGTTCTCCACGATCGTTTTCTGATCGCGGTCAATCGTGATTGTTACGTTTCTTGCCTGTATCATATCGTTTCACCTCCCGGCATGGAGCAGCGGAAGCGGCAGATCCTGCGATCCTCGCCCTGATAGGGTCCGATTCCCTCATATTCCAGCGTAAACCCGCAGCGTTCCATCACCCTGCGCGAAGCGGCGTTGTCCGCAAGACAGACCCCACGCATCCGCGACAGATGCAGCGCGGACAGAATAGCCGGCAGAAACGCGCGGACCGCCTCGGTGCAATAGCCCTTGCCTCTGTACCGCTCGCCGAGATGGTAGCCGAGCTCCCATTCGTCTTCGCCGAGCGGCACGGCCTGCACGTAACCGATATACGTTCCGTCCTTCAGCAGCATGGGGTAGACGAGCGGGCCGTCCGTCTTTTTGTACTGCTCCATCAGATATTCAATCGTTTCCGCGGCGTCTTCAACCGTTTCAAATACCTCGTCCGGAACGAAGCGGCGGTTTTCTTCGTCCAGCGAGTTCTCATGCACGGCTTTTGCCATATCCGGCGTAAACTCTGTGATCGTCAATCGTTCGGTTTCCAGAAAAAACATATCATCATTCCTTTCGAAATAAAAAAACGCTCCGCTGCCGAAAAAGCAGGGAACGACCCAAAAAGACCCGTAGGTCTTATCCGAAGGCACGATCCGCTTTTTCGACAACGCAAAAATCCCAAAAGAACTCGGGCTGTTTCTTACGTTGGAAAAGACGGATCAGTTGCGCATGCGCTCGTTTGCCTCCTGTTGTTTTTTCGTATTGTAATACAAAAGCGGCGTCCTGTCAAGAACGCCGCGTTATCAGACGGGCATAAAGATTTGTTTCGGCTTCGTCGCGTAAAACGGACTTAATTGACCTTTCCGCCCGATCTCAGTCGATATCCGGCTCCCAAAACCCTTCGCCGTACGCTTCGTCGACGGTGGTGAGCATCACGATCGCGTTCGGATCGATGCGGTTGATGATGCGGCGCGAGGGAAAGACTTCAATCTTGGAACACACGCACATCATCATCTGATGCGGCTTTCCGGTATACGCGCCGCGCACGTCTGCAAGCGTCGCGCCGCGTTCGGTCTCTTCCATGATCGCGTTTGCGATCTCTTGCGCCTTGTCGCTGACCACGAGCAGCATGCGCCGCGTGCCCGTGCCGTACATGATCTTGTCGATAATGGTGGTCGAGACGATCGTCATCAGCACGCCGTACAGCACCGCGTTGAGGTTGCCGAACACCGGCCAGCCGAGAAGGATGACGACGCCATCGACGATCAGCGAGATCGTGCCGATCGAAAGATGGGGCTTGAGCTTGCGGATGCTCATGATGACGAAGTCCGTGCCGCCGGTGGAGGAGCCGGGCATGTAGATGATCGCAAGACCGATGCCGGACAGCGCGCCCGCAAACAGCGCGGCGAGCAGCGGGTTGATCGGGCTTGCCGCCGCGTCATACTGCGGCAGCAGTGGGAAGATCACGTCCATAAAGAACGCGGAGATCAGCATGCTCTTGACGGACTTGAAGAAGAAGACGCGGCCGAGAAGCCGGTAGCAGATGATCGCGACCGGCACGTTGATGAGCAGAGAAAGAAGACCGATTCGCAGGAACGGGAAATAGTGGTTGATGATCATCGCGACGCCGGTGATGCCGCCGGGCGCGAAATTCGCGGTCGCCGCAAAGGTATAGATGCCCGCGGCATAGAGGATGCTGCCGACGATATCGTGCAGCACATCCTTGACGGCAACCTTCCAGCCGTACTTCTTATAGTACCCGATGATGCTCTGTTTTTTTCTCGGAGCGATCTGCGTTGTTTTCTTCATACCCTCACCTCGGGAAAATCATATCCGTTCCGAGCCGGAAAGTCAAGGGATTTACGCGGTTTTTTCGCTTCTTTTCAACACGCGCAGCGCATTCAGCACGGCTAAAAGCATCACGCCTACGTCGCCGAATACCGCGATCCAGAGGTTTGCAAGCCCGAGCGCACCGAGGGCGAGGAAGATTGCCTTCACGCCGAGCGCGAACACGATGTTTTCGACCGTGATGCGGTGCGCCTTTTTCGCGATCCGGATCGCGTCGGC
This sequence comes from Clostridia bacterium, assembly GCA_017388175.1. Classification (GTDB taxonomy): domain Bacteria; phylum Bacillota; class Clostridia; order Christensenellales; family CAG-138; genus UBA3792. The sequence goes on from JAFOTD010000078.1 coordinate 12,085, forward strand.
AAGCTTTGAAGGCGCATCTGCCGGAATGATCGCGTCCGCAGCCTCGATCGCGGCGTCGCTTCCGAGTCCGCCCATCGCGACGCCGACGTCCGCGCGCGCAAGCACCGGCGCGTCGTTGATGCCGTCACCGACGAACAGCAGCGTGCCGCCCTTCGGCAGCGTATCATACAGCGCTTCGACCGAAGCAAGCTTCTGATCGGGCAAAAGCTCCGCTTTCACGTCGTCCAGCCCGAGCTCGTCTGCAACGGATTCAGCAACGGCTGCCGTGTCTCCGGTCAGCATGATCTGCCGCCGTACGCCGAGCGCTTTCATCGCTTCGATCGTCTGCTTGCTGTCGGACTTCAGCGCGTCCGCGATGACGATGCAGCCCGCGTAGGTTCCGTCAACCGCAACGAACGCGCGCGTGCCGACCGTCTCCGGCGCTTTGGCAGACAGTCCCATCGAATCGAGCATGCGCAGGTTGCCGACAGAAACCGTTCTGCCGTCCACGACGGCGGAAACGCCCGCGCCAGCGTGTTCGCGGTATTCCGTTACCGAAGCGGGATCGACCGCCTCCTTCGCCGCTTCCGCGATCGACCGCGCGATCGGGTGCGTGGAAAGCGATTCCGCGCCGGCGGCAAGGTGAAGGAGCGTTTCCTCCGTGAATCCCTCCGCGGGGTAGATTCCGCGTACCGCAAAGCTGCCCTCGGTCAGCGTACCGGTCTTGTCATACACGATCGTATGCGCCTTGTTCAGCGCTTCGAGGAAGTTGCCGCCCTTGATCAGTACGCCGGCACGCGACGATGCGCCGAGTCCGCCGAACACCGCAAGCGGGATCGAAATGACGAGCGCGCAGGGGCAGGAGATGACCAGGAATACGAGCGCGCGATGGATCCATTCGGACCAGTTCCCGAGAAACAGGGAAGGCACGACGGCGAGCAGCACCGCCGCAATGACGACGGCCGGGGTGTACCAGCGCGCAAACTTCGTGATAAAGCGCTCCGTCGGCGTTTTGCGGTCGGCTGCGTCCTCAACGAGCCGGATAATCTTCGAAGCGGTCGATTCGCCGAACGACTTTTCAACGCGCACGTGCAGCATGCCGTCGAGCGCAATGCAGCCGGAAAGCACCTGTTCGCCTTCACGCGCGGCGCGCGGCACCGATTCGCCGGTCAGCGCGCGTGTGTCGAGCGCGGATGCGCCGGAAAGAATTTCGCCGTCAAGCGGAATGCGCTCGCCCGGACGAACGACGATCGTCTCGCCGATTTGTACGTCGGCGGGGGAGACGGTCATAATCTCGCCTTCGCGCAGCACGTTTGCCGTGTCGGGACGGATATCGAGAATTGCGCGGATCGAATCCTGCGAGCGGTCGAGCGCCAGATCGGTTAAAAATTCGCCGAGCTGATACAGCAGCATGACCGCCGCGCCCTCGGGGTATTCGCCGAGGACGAACGCGCCGATCGAGGAGACGGTCATCAGAAACGACTCGCCGAAGACCGCGCCGTGCAGCAGTCCCTTGATCGCGTTTAAGATCACGTCGTACGCCGTGACCGCGTAGCAAAGAAGAAAGATCGGGAGCGCAACGTACATCGGCGCCTTCAGAAAATGCGCGACAAGACCGCCGATAAAGAGCACGCCGCCGACGATCAGCCGGATCAGCATCGTCCGCTTCTCGCCTTCCTCGGCGCCGCCGTGCTCGTGCCCGCAGCCGCAGGCGTCGCCGTGTTCATGCTCACAGCAGCGTCCGTGTTTATGACCATGGTGCTCGTGCTCGTGTTCGTGTTCATGCTCGCAGCAGTCGTGATGCCCGTGCTCGCAATGATCATGATGCTTGTGTTCGTGTTCGCAGGTGCAGACGTGTTCGTCATGCTTTGATTCGTTCATACGACCCTCCTGAAAAATACAATGGTTGTTCAATCGTTCAACTTAACGGCGAAAAAGATGCGCGATCATTCGCGCAGATGTTCAAGACCGAGATCCAGGATTGCCTCGACGTGCTCGTCGGAAAGGGAATAGAACACGTTTTGTCCCTCGCGGCGGAACTTGACGAGGTTGCTTAGCCGCAGGGCCTTGAGCTGATGCGAGATCGCGGATTTCGTCATGCCGAGGATGCAGGCAAGATCGCACACGCAAAGCTCGTGCAAGCGAAGCGCCTGCATGATGCGTACGCGCGTTCCGTCGCCGAACAGCTTATAAAGCGAAGCAAGTGCAATCGCCTCGTCTCCGCCCAAAAGCCTGGGGGTCACCGCGTCGATGAGATCCTGATGGACGGATTCGCATTCGCATACCGGCAAGTGTTCCATTTTCGATCCTCCGATTTCTGAACAGTTGAACAATCGTTCAATTAATGCCAGTATACCACAATTCGCGCGTTTGTCAACGGGACCGCGAAAAAAAGACGGAAATCATACGCCGCGCTTGCTTTTTTCCGTATGGCATGGTACAACAGTATCAGCAAAGCAGAGGAGGACCGGAGAATGGAGGAGCTTTCGGTAAGGCGGATCACGGAACCGACCGAGATTGACAAGCTGACCGAATGGATGTATGCGTGGTGGGGCGAGCGCGAGGGCTATACCCGGGAAGCGGTGAAGGACAGCCTTCTGCACAGCCTGAACCGCGACCGGCTTCCGATGACCTTCGGTTTGTATCGAAAAGGGATGCTGATCGGAATGTTCCAGTTTACCAACAGCGATCTGTTCGTGCGGCCGGACCTTACGCCGTGGCTTGCCAACGTGTATCTCGATCCTGCCTTTCGGGGAAAGGGCTTCGGGAGATACATGCTTTCCACGGTCAAGGATCGCGCAAAGGCGCATCTTCGCGCGGGGGAGCTGTTTCTCTTCACGAAGCATATCGGGCTGTACGAGAAATTCGGCTGGATCTTCCGGGAAGAGATCGATACGCACCTCGAGCCGCGCATACAGCGGCTGTACCGCCTTCCGCTTTCGGACGGCGGGGATCACGGCGGAAAGGAACGGTGAAATGCGATGTTTCGATTCAACAGAAAAGCACAGTATCATGAAACAGATCAGATGGGCGTGATCCATCACGCGAACTATATCAAATGGATGGAGGAGGCGCGGGTCGCTTTTTTAGACACGCTCGGCTGCGGTTACGCGGAGATTGAGCGCGAGGGGCTCGTTTCGCCCGTGGTCGGCATTTCGATCGACTACCGGCGGCCGACGATGTTCTCCGACGAAGTGGAGATCGGCGTCCGGATCAACCGTTACAGCACGCGCATGATGGAGATCGGGTACGAAATCAAAAACCTCACCCGCGGGACGCTTGCTGCGGAGGGCGTTTCCAAACATTGTTTTTTGAAGGACGGCGCGGTCGTGTCGCTGAAAACGGCGTTGCCGAAGCTCGACGCGCTGCTTTCAGCGTATATGGACAGCGAAGAGAACCGAACGGAATAAACGGAGGACGGCATGAGGACGTTTGAATGCGATTATACCGAGGGGGTGCACCCGAAACTTCTGGATGCGCTTACAAGAACCAATCTTGAACAGATGAGCGGCTACGGGTTCGATCCGTATACCGCTTCGGCGGCGGAGAAGATCAGAGCCGCATGCGGCGCGTTTGATGCGGCGGTCAGTCTGCTTGTCGGCGGCACGCAGACGAACATGATCGCGCTCGATCTGCTGCTTGCGCCGTACGAGGGTGTGCTTTCGCCGAAAACCGGACACATCAACGTGCACGAGGCAGGCGCGATCGAATCGACCGGGCACAAGGTCATTGCGCTTGATGAACACGACGGCGTGCTCGATCTCGACGCGCTCGAAGCGTATCTGAAAACCTTCTATGCCGATGCGACGCACGAACACATGGTGCGGCCCGGCGCGGTATACCTGACGCACCCGACCGAGTACGGCACGCTCTATACGAAGGCGCAGATCGAGCGCGTGCGCGCGCTGTGCGATGCGTATGAGATGAAGCTTTACGTGGACGGCGCGCGCTTGGGGTATGCGCTCGGCTGCGAGCAAAACGAGCTGACGCTGCCTGACCTTGCGGCGCTCTGCGACGCGTTCTCGATCGGCGGAACGAAGCTCGGCGCGCTCTGCGGCGAGGCGCTGGTGTTTCCGAAAGACGCGCCGAAGCGCCTGCTTTCGCAGGTCAAGCGGCACGGCGGGCTGCTTGCAAAGGGGCGGATCTTAGGCGTGCAGTTTGACGCGCTGTTCACCGACGGGCTGTATGAAGCGATCGGCAGGGAAGCGATCCGCCACGCGAAGCGCATTCGTGAGATCCTGCTGGAAAAGGGCTATCCGCTTGCGTGGGATTCGCCGACGAATCAGCAGTTCATTCTTCTCTCCGACGCAGAAGCGGAAAAGCTTTCAAAGTATGTCGGTTTCGATCTTTGGGGCAGAGCGGATGCGGGTCACTGGATCGCGCGGTTTACCGCGAGCTGGTCAACGACGGACGCGGCGGTGGACGAGCTGGAGCGAGCCTTGCCCGAAGCAGCGACGCTGTGAAAAAGGAGCGAAGAATGAGCAGAACGGAGACCGTTGAACTGACTGTGCTGTGCCTGATCGAGAAAGATGGCAGCATTCTTCTGCAAAACCGAGTAAAGGAGGACTGGCGGGGATACGCTTTGCCGGGCGGGCACGTGGAGCCGGGCGAATCCTTCGTGGACGCGGTAATCCGGGAAATGCAGGAGGAAACCGGGCTCAAGATTCGTGATCCGCGATTGGTCGGCGTGAAGCAGTTTCCGATCGAGGGCGGCAGATACGTCGTCTTCTTGTTTAAGACGAGCGAATTTGAAGGAACGCTCGCGTCTTCGGAGGAAGGCGAGATGGAATGGGTCGCGTATGATCGGCTTTCCCAAGTGAACACGGTCGACGATCTTCCGGCGCTTCTGCGGGTGTTCAACATGCCGCAGCTGACGGAGTTTCAATACGTCGTCCGCGACGGGGAATGGTCGGTCTCGATCAAATAATATATTCTTCGCTTGACTTTTTTTCGAATTTGTGGTAAAAACAACTGTCGCGCAGCGGGATGCGTAAGTCCGGACAAAGGACTTACGCGTCTTTTTTTATGCGCAAAAAGAAACGGGGAATGAAGAATGGAACAGAATCAGGGATTCATGGAATCGGAACATATCGGCAGGCTGATGCGTCGCTACGCGATCCCCTGCACGATCTCGCTGCTGGTTGCAGCGCTGTATAACATCGTCGATCAGCTCTTTATCGCGAACACGCCGGAGCTCGGCTCCTACGGCAACGCCGCAAACACCGTCGTCTTTCCGCTCACGGTCGTCGCGCTTGCGATTGCGGTCATGATCGGCGACGGCTGCTGCTCGTTTGTCAGCATGGCGCTCGGCGGACGACGGATCGACGACGCGGCAAAGAGCGTCGGAAACGCGATCACGGCCTCCGCTGTTTCGGGCGTTCTGCTGATGGCGGCGTATCTGCTGCTTTCGGATGCGCTGCTTTCGATGTTCGGCGGCAGCGTCAATGCGGAGACGTTCGCTTACGCGAAGGAATACCTCTTCTGGATCGCGCTCGGGATCCCGTTTTACGTGTTCGGGCAGGCGATGAATCCGATCGTACGCGCGGACGGCAGTCCGCGGTTCGCGATGATCGCGACGGTCTCGGGCGCGGTCGTGAACCTGATCCTCGATCCGGTCTTTCTGTACGCATGCCATTGGGGCATGACCGGCGCGGCGGTCGCGACGGTGCTCGGACAGATCCTGACAGCGGGGCTGGAGCTCGGCTATCTTTGCAGAATGAAGGTCGTGAAGCTCTCAAAGGACAGCTTCCGCATCTCGTTCCGCATCTTCGGACGCGTACTGACGCTGGGACTCACGAGCTTTCTCGCGCAGATTTCGCTCGTGGCGGCGATGGCGGCGATCAATAACATGCTGCGCGTATACGGCGCGCGCGATCCGCTGTTCGGGCTGGAGGCGTATGCGCAGATTCCCATGGCGGTTGTCGGCATCGTCATGAAGGTGTTCCAGATCGTGATTTCGATTTCGATCGGCATGGCGGCGGGCTGCATCCCGATCGCGGGGTACAACGCGGGCGCGGGACGGCTCGACCGCGTAAAAACGCTTTTGCGGCTTTTGCTGCTTTCAGAAGCGGTTCTGGGACTGCTTGCGCTGTTCGTCGTCGAGGTCTTCCCGAAAGCGCTGATCGGCATGTTCGGGGCGGCGAACGAAAGCGCGGCGTATACTGTTTTTGCGGTCAAGGCGTTCCGCGTCTATCTGTGCATGACCGTTCTCGCCTGCGTCAATAAGGCGACGTTCATCTTTTTGCAGGCGATGGGCAAGGCCCTCCTTTCCGCAATGCTGTCCGTCGTGCGCGAAGTCGTGTTCGGCGTCGGGTTCGCGCTGCTGCTCCCGCTGTTTTTCGAGCTCGACGGCGTGCTGTATTCGATGCCGGTTTCCGACGTGCTGACGTTTCTGTTGTCGTGCGGCGTGCTTCTGTATTTGCATCGAACCGTTTTTCGGAGCAGCCGGATCGCGCCCGTATAAACGGTTGCAATCTGTTCGCTTCGATGGTAAGATAAATAAAAAACACGGAGGATTCTGTGATGAAACGGATTGTTGCGGTTTTGCTTGCCGGCTGCATGTTCTTGTTCGCCGGCTGCACCTGCTCCGGGATCATCCGCTATGCGGACGCGGACAAGTACACGCCCGGCGGATTTACCTATGAAGCGGAAAAGATCACGGCGGTCGACGTCGACTGGTCGGCGGGCGGCATTACGCTGAAGAACGGCAGCGGCACGCTTTCCGTCTCGGAAAGCGGCGGCGATTCGCTGAAGGAGGAAGACCGGCTGTACTGGTGGATCGACGGCACGACGCTCCGTATCCGCTTCTGTAAATCGGGGCATCTTTCGACCGTCAAGGCGTCCGACAAGCATTTGACGCTGGAACTGCCGGATTTCGTTGATCTGGACGTCGATATCGCGTCCGGCAAAATCGAGGCGGAAGGCATGCTGAATCTCGGCGAACTCAACGTGGATACGGCTTCCGGCGGCATGGAGCTTCAAAACCTGTTCGCAAAGCAGGCGTCGATCGACAGCGCGTCCGGCGGATTGCACATCACGAACGCGTCGGTTACCGGTGCGTTTGAAGTCGATTCGGCATCCGGCGCGCTCACCGTTGAGCAGATTTCGGCTGATTCCGTCAAGATCGACAGCGCGTCCGGCGGGATCGTGCTCGGCATCGGCACGGTGAACAGCGTCAAAATCGACAGCGCGTCGGGCGGAATTACGATCCGGCTGCAATCGGCGGAACGCGGCGCACAGGTTCGTATAGAAAGCGTGTCCGGAAGCGTCAACGTCAAGCTTCCGAACGAGAAGGACGGCAATACGTACCGGATCGGCTCCGGTGAATGCAAAATTGAGATCGACTCGGTCTCCGGAGGCGTTACCGTCGAATAATCCCGTACCGCTTCAGCCCTGCATGCCGCAGGGCTTTTTTGATGCGGAAACCCGGAACGACGTGCGGCATTACCGAATAAAACGGATTCTGCTTGCCGCAAAGCCGATCGGGTGTTATACTTTACAAAGAATAACGAATCCAAGAGGACCGGAAAAATGGCGAAAGCAGAGAAACGGCGGGGAAGAGGCAGGCGGGCGGCGGTGCTGTTAATCAGCGGCGCGGTGCTTCTCGTACTGTTTTTTATCTCGCATGCGATCGGGCGGTATGCCGTGCCGGTTCTTGATGTCATTCGAATCCTCGTCCGCCGGCTTTGGGTGCTCACCGGGCTCGACCGCATATGGCCGATGCACGTGACGTGGACGTGGCAGATGGAAAATGCCGTCGTCAATATCCGGCTGCCGCGCGTTCTGATGGCGTGCATGGTCGGCTGCTCGCTGTCGGCGGCGGGCGCGACGTTCCAGGGCGTGTTCCAAAACCCGATGGCGAGCCCGGATATTCTCGGCGCGTCCAACGGCGCGGCGTTCGGCGCGGCGCTTGCAATCCTTCTGGGGCTTTCGACGCAGATGATTACGGCGTTTGCCTTTATCGGCTCATTGACGACCGTCGTGCTCGTATTTTTGATCGCGCGGTGGGCACCGGGGTTCAGGACCGTCAACCTGATCCTTGCGGGCATTATGATCGGTTCGCTGTTTTCGGCAGGCACGTCGTATTTGAAGCTCGTTGCGGATCCCAATAATCAGCTTCCCGCGATCACGTACTGGCTGATGGGCTCGCTTTCGGGCGTGCGTCTGGAGCATCTTCTTCCGGCGGCGATCCCGATGGCGGCGGGGCTTTTGCCGCTGCTGCTTTTACGTTGGCGGCTGAACCTTTTGAGCCTCGGAGAAAGCGAAGCGCGCGCGCTCGGCGTGCATACCGATCTTCTGCGCGGAGCGCTGATCCTCTGCGCGACGCTGATTACCGCGGCGTCGATCTCCGTATCCGGCGTGATCGGCTGGGTGGGGCTCGTGATCCCGCACCTTTCGCGTAAGCTGATCGGGAGTGATCACAGGGGGCTTTTGCCGTGCTCCATGCTGATCGGCAGCGCGTTTTTGCTGTTCGTGGACGACGTATCGAGAGACCTGCTTGCGACCGAGATCCCGATCGGCATTCTGACCGCCGTGATCGGTGCGCCGTTCTTTATCTTTCTGCTGCTGCGAAAGGAGAAGACGCTATGAGCCTTTCCGTTTGCGAACTGTCGTTCTCGTATCATCGCGCGCCGGTGCTGTCCGGCGTCAGCTTTGAAGCGCATGAGGGTGAGCTTTTAGCCGTGCTCGGACCGAACGGCGTCGGCAAGACCACGCTGTTCCGCTGCATTTTAGGCGAGCAGAAACGCTATTTCGGCACAATCGAAATCGACGGCGCCGACCGGAAGCGCCTTTCCCCGCGTGAAGTTGCGCATCGGATCGCGTATATCCCGCAGACGCATGCTGCCGCGTTCCGGTATACGGTGCGCGACATGGTGCTGATGGGCACGTCGCATACGCTATCTCCGTTTGCCTCGCCGGGCAAAAAACAGGAGGCGGCCGCGGCCGAGGCGATGGAAAAACTCGGCATTACGGCGTTATCGGATCGCAGCTTTGACGCGCTTTCCGGCGGCGAGCAGCAGCTTGTCTACATCGCACGCGCACTTGCGCAGCAGACGAGAACGCTTTTGATGGATGAGCCGACATCCTCGCTTGACTACGGCAACCAGATCCGCGTGCTGAACGCGGTGAAGACGTTGAGCAGAGAAGGGTATTCGGTGCTGCTTTCTACACATAATCCGCAGCATGCGCTGTGGTACGCCGATCGCGTGCTTGCGCTTAAGGACGGGCGCGTCGCGGCGCTCGGACCCGCGCACGAAACGCTGACGGAGACGCTGCTTGAAGCGCTGTACGGCACGCGCGTAACGCTTACGGATTCGCAGACCGGACCGGTGATCCGGCCTGTTCCGAATATAGAATGAGAGGAAACAAAAGATGAAAAAAAACATTGCCGTCATCCTTGCCGCTTTGATGCTGCTTGCTCTTTTCGGCTGCGGCGGCAAGCAGGAACCGGACGAAACCGCGCCCGATGCGCAGACGGCGGAGGGGACGAACGCGCCAGCGGACGAGTCCGCAACGTTCACGTTTACCGATTCGGTCGGCCGTACGGTGGAGCTGCCGAAAAACATTGAGCGCGTTGCAATCTCGGGACCGCTTGCGCAGATCGTCGTGTTCGCGCTGTGCCCGGACCGGCTCGTCGGCATCGCCTCGAAGTGGGACAAGACCGCGGAGCAGTACCTTGCGACCGAATACTATAACCTGCCCGAGCTCGGCCAGCTTTACGGCGGCAAGGGCGAACTGAACCTTGAAACGCTGCTTGCCTCCGGCGCGCAGGTCGTGATTGACGTCGGCGAACCGAAAGGAACGATCACGGAGGACCTCGACGCGCTGAGTGAGCAGACGGGCATACCGTTTGTGCATATCACGGCGACGATCTCCACGATGGGCGACGCATACCGGAAGCTCGGCGAGCTTCTGCATATGCCGGACGAGGCGGAGACGCTTGCCGCGTACTGCGATGAGGTCTATGCGAGAACCCTTAAAATCGCGGACGGCGTTGATAAGGCGAACCTGCTCTATATTACGGGCGATCAGGGCCTTAACGTGATCGCAAAGGACAGCTATCACGCGGAGATCATCGACCTGCTTTCCAACAACCTCGCGGTCGTGGACAGCCCCTCGAGCAAGGGCACCGGCAACGAGGTGGATATGGAGCAGATCATGCTGTGGAACCCGGACGTGATCCTGTTTGCGCCGGGCAGCGTCTATCAGAGCGTCGGAAGCGACCCCTTATGGAGCGGGATCAAGGCGATTCAGACCGGCAATTACTACGAAGTGCCGACGGGTCCGTATAACTGGATGGGCTTCCCGCCGTCCGTACAGCGCATCCTCGGTATGATGTGGATGGAAAAGCTGCTCTATCCGGATGCGGCGGACTACGATCTCTATGCCGAAGTCGCGCAGTATTTCAAGCTGTTCTATCACTGCGAGCTTTCGGAAGAAGCGTTTAACGCGCTCGTAAAGAATTCAATCGGCGCGAAGGCCGCGCTTGCGCCTGCCGCGTAAACAGAAAAAACCAATGAGGCTGTCGGCTTTATCCGGCGGCCTTTTATGCTGTCTTGACGAGAGAAACGGAGTTTCGTATAATAGCGGACAAGAAGGGAGGCTCGGCATGACGAAACTGTATCGGAAAAGCGAGATCGGGTTTGCGTTTGCGTGGATCGTCGCCTATATCGTTCTGAGCGCCGCGGGGGAATGGTTGTCCGAAACGATCGGTGTGCAAAAATCCGCGGTTGCCGCGCTGCATCTTTTTATGGCGGTCGTGCTGTTTGTTTGGATTCGAAGAAACGGGCTGACGGAGAAATACGGGCTTTGTGCGCCGAAACTGCCGGCAAAGCGGTTTCTTTTCTATTTGCCGCTTGCCGTGATCGCTTCTTCGGCGCTGTGGAGCGGATTTGCGCTCGGGTACGGCATGCCGGGAACGATCTTCTACGTCATCAGCATGTGCTGCGTCGGGTTTCTCGAAGAAGTGATCTTTCGCGGGCTGCTGTTTCGCGCGCTCGAAAAGAACGGCAGAGGATGCGCGATCGTCGTTTCGTCTCTGACGTTCGGGATCGGACATATCATCAATCTCATCGCCGGACAGGACGTCGCCGAAACGCTCGTGCAGATTGTGTTCGCAATCTTCGTCGGGTTCGTGCTGGTTACGATTTTCGTGCAGTCCGGCTCGCTGATCCCATGCATCGTGTTCCATGCGCTCAACAACGTGCTTTGCGGGTTTGCGAATGACACGACGGATCCGACGACGAAGATGATCATCAATGCGGCGCTTACGTTCGTCGTGCTCGGCGGATATCTCCTGTACCTGTGGCTCCCGCGC
>JAFOTD010000079.1 GCA_017388175.1 Clostridia bacterium
AAGATCGCGGCGCTTTCCTTTACGATCTGAAACGAGTGCGGATACCGTTTCAGCGCTTTCTCTGCCTCCGCAAGCCCTTCCCGGTCCTTTTTGCGGCGGCATTCCCGCATGCGCTTTACGATCGCGTCGACGTGGTTGTCCTTCATCTCATAGCCTAAAAGCGCGTCTACGGAGGTGTCGAAAAAGTCCGCCATTTCAAGGATCAGCCCGATATCCGGTACGGACAGCCCCGCCTCCCACTTATAGACGGCGCCCGCGGTCACGCGCAGCACCTCGGCAAGCTGCTCCTGCGTCAATGCCCGTTCCTTTCGCAGAGTCCGGATATTTTCCGCAAGCTTCATTTCCATACGTCTTCCCCCCCGCTTCTATGATCGTATTATACAGAACGACGCCGAAAAAGTAAACAGACTATTCGCACTGATAAGATATTAACAAATCTACTGTCAGTATGTTTCCCGAGCCACGAACGAAAAAGGAGCGGCCTTTCCGCTCCGGTGTCTATGTATGGGATTGGATTTCAGACCAGCCTGAGCAGCAGTTCGAAGCCGATCAAAAGGAACAGGAACGCAAAATTGAAGGCCGAAAACAGGCCGACATATCGGAGTGTCTTATCCGGAAAATGCGCGGAATAGGTGCGCAGCGTGATCAGGCTTGCCAGCGAGGCGATCAGTGAGCCGACGCCGCCGATGTTGACGCCGAGCAGCAGATCCGCATAGCGGTTCGTAAACTGTGAAAGCAGGATGGCGCTCGGCACGTTGCTGATAAACTGGCAGGACGCCGCGCTGACCAGAAGCGTATCCCACTTGAGCAGCGAGGAAAAGAACGTGCGCACGCCCTCGATACGGCCCATATTGCCCGCAAAGATAAAGAAGAATACGAACGTAAACAGAAGACCGTAATCAACCTGCCTGAGCGCTTTGCGGTCGAAGATCAGAAGCGTGACCGGGATCACGATCAGCCCGATCCAGTACGGAATCCCTCGGAAAACGATCACGATTGACAGCACAAACAGAACAAGGTACAGCGCAACGCGCTTGCGGTCGAGTTTCATCTCCATGTTGTCGAGCGCAAGCGGTTCCGGCTTTACGAAGATCAGACAGCACAGCGTGATCAGCGCGACGGAAAACGCAAACGGCGGGAGCATGATCCTTATAAACTCGCCGGTCGGGATCTGAAACTTCGTGTACAGGAACAGGTTTTGCGGGTTCCCGAACGGCGTCAGCATGCCGCCGAGGTTCGCCGCGATGTTCTGCATGATGAACGTGAACGCCATATATTTCTCTTTTTTCGTCGTATGCAGAACGAAGTATCCAAGCGGAAGGAACGTCAAAAGCGCCATGTCGTTCGCGATCAGCATGGAGCCGATGAACGTGATATAAACCAGAGCGAGCACGCTCATGCGCGCCGTCTTCAAAAGAACGACGATCTTTCTGGCGAGCGTATAAAAGAAATAGACGTTTCCGAGCGCGCAGACCACGGCCAGCACACAAAACAGGCAGGTCAGCGTTTTGAAATCGAAATAAGAGAGGTACTCCCGGTCGACCGGTACGAAAAAGGACGTTACGACTGCCGCGAACAGCGCGATCAGCATGACCGTATTTTTCCGGGCAAAGCGAAGCAGCGCCGTGCCGACTCTTTGCGGCATGTTGCGCCCGCGTTTTTCCTCAGCAGCCGTCATAGCCTTCCCCGTCTCCTTCCGATCATGCGTGCGATCCCATTCGGTTCGCTTGCCAACGCACAATATACCACCGATTGCCGGGTTTTGCAACGGGAGATTGCAGGTTTTTATTTCATTTCCGTTCCTTTCCGGATTGCGCTTGCGTTTCTTCCCGATCCGGTCTAAAATGAGATATCAATTGCAGAAGGAGCCGCGCCATGCAGAATGTACAATGGCTGTTTTTCGATCTCGGCAGCACGCTGATCGACGAAACCGATGCGCTTGCACGCCGCGTTCGCGAAACCATCTCCGGAACGAACGTGCGTTTGAAAGATTTCATGCGCGTCTGCAACGCGCGCTATGCCGAGGGCCTTGACGGATATAAGACCGCGGTCGGGACGTTTCACCTGTCCATAGCGCCGTGGCATTCCGATGAGGAGCGTCCGTACCATGACGCCGCTTCGACGCTGCAAGGGCTGCAATCACGCGGTTATCGGCTCGGTGTCATCGCAAACCAGTTGCCCGGCACGGAACAACGGCTGAAGCATTGGGGGCTTCTCCCGTTTTTCGACGTCGTGGCCGCTTCCGCGGAATGCGGATATGCAAAGCCGGATCCGGAGATCTTTCTCTATGCGCTGCGGCGGGCAGGATGCGCGCCGGAAAAAGCCGTCATGATCGGCGACCGCGTCGATAACGATCTATTACCCGCCAAGTCGATCGGAATGCGCACCGTCCGTGTGCTCGCGGGTCCCTTTTCCGCGTCTCCCGCTCCCGAAGGTGCAGCCGACGCGACCGTTCGTTCACTCTTTGCGCTGCTATCTGTAATTCCGCCGTATGGGAAATAAAAACGCGCAAAAAACCGCAGCAATTTCGCCGCGGTTTTTCTTCTTTCTCAGGTGCGGAACGCGTTCAGCATCTTATACAGCAGTCGGTAAAGCTCTCCCGCCTCTTCGGGGGAAAGGCGAATGCATCCGGCGACCGTCGCGGGGATATGCATCGCCTCTTCCTTCAGCGCCGCGCCGGCGTCGGTCAGCGAAACGAGAAGCACTCGTTCGTCCTCCGCGCTCCTTTTACGGATCAGCCAGCCTTTCGCTTCAAGGCTTTTCAGCACCGGTGTGAGCGTTCCGCTGTCAAGAAACAGCCGCTCTCCGAGTTTTTTCGAGCTGATCGTACGCGCTTCCCACAGGACCATCATCGTGATGTACTGCGTATACGTAAGTCCGATCGCCTCAAGCTGCGGATAATATTGCCGGACGACCTCGCGCGAAGCAGCATAGAGCGGAAAGCAAAGCTGGTTTTCAAGTTTCAACGGATCAAACGATTCCATTGCTTAAAGCAGCTCCTCAACCTTCGCTTTCAGCGCATCCATCGAATCCGTCGGTTCAAAGCGTCCCGCAATATTGCCTTCGCGGTCGATCACGAACTTGGTGAAGTTCCACTTGATGTTGCCGTTATTCTTATAATCCTTGTCCATCGCCTTGACGACCGTCTTCATCATCATCGCAGAAACGCCCTTGCCGAAACCGTTGAATTTGGTCTCGGAAGTCAGATACTTATAGAGCGGGGAAGCGTTTTCGCCGTTGACGTCGATCTTCGCGAACTGCGGGAACGTGATGCCGAAACGTCCGGTGCAGAAATTGTGAATCTCTTCGTCTGTGCCCGGCGCCTGTTCATGGAACTGATTGCAGGGAAAATCAAGGATTTCCAGTCCATCCTTATTATGCAGCTCATAAAGATCCTGCAGGGGCTTATACTGCGGCGTAAAACCGCATCCGGTCGCAGTGTTGACAATAACAAGCACTTTGCCTTTGTAGTTCTCCATAGAGATTTCCTCTCCCCTGCGCGCTTTAATGGTGAAATCGTAAATGCTCATATTCTGTTCTCCCTTCTATTTCGATTGTGTTCAATTAAATTATACACAGTTTATTTGGCTTGTCAAGGGATAAATTCCAAAAAAAGCGAACCCCGCACCGGATTGCGATGCGGGGTTTGCGGGGTTTTTCAGGGATTCCGGGATCCTTTCGAACCCGGTTTCATTCTTACGTCAGATTTCAGTTGCCGTACTTGTAAGCGTAGGCAGCCTTGTAGTAGTAGTAGATCGACGCTGCGGCGTTCTGCGCCTTCGTGTTGCTCGCGTACGCTTCGCTGTTCAGGATGCCCTGTACGTACGAGAGTACGGA
>JAFOTD010000080.1 GCA_017388175.1 Clostridia bacterium
AACGCACAACCAGCCCGAGGTGCGCGTTCCGTGCTCCCAGCACATCGCGCGAAATCGTGTCGCCGACATATCCGGTCTCCGCCGCCGTCACACCCATGCGCTCCAGCGCGATTGCAAAGATACGCGGATCGGGCTTGCGGACGCCGACCGCGCTTGACATGACGACGCATTCCATGTACTGCGCAATGCCGTATTCGTTCAGCATGTGGGGAACAAGGGAGGTCGAAATGATATTGGAAACGATCCCCATCCGGATCCCCATGCGGTGCAGTTCTTCGATCGTTTCCCTTAGACGCGGCTTGCGCATCATCGTCAGCCGGTCGTAGTCGTACTGAAAGCTCAGTTCCTCCGCAATGGGCGCAAGCCGTTCTTCTCCGATGTGAAATTCCCTGAGATAATGCTCGTTCCAGATCTTCGCTTCGGGAAGCTCCGTAAGCGTCCGTTCCGAAAGATGCTTGTACGCTTCGGCGTTTTCGTGCAGGGAAACGGCAAGACGCTCCGGCGTCGTGTCAAGCATGATCCCGTAATCGGAAAGGCGGCGGATCAGCCGTTCCGCATACCGGACCATCGAGTCCTCCTTGCGGATCACCGAATGCAATGTGCCGCCGAGATCGAACAGCAGAGTTGTGATCATCTTGCCCCTCCGTGCGCCTATGTTTACGTAAACGTTTTCGCTACTGTAATTGTATCTCAGAGCGAGAGGTTTGTCAATATGAAAATACATCGTTTTTGAATGAATATTCCCGGATCCGTCGCAGGCGCTGCAGTCAAAGCGTTCCCTTTGTATAAAGAAGAAACACGATTCTTTGCGGCGCGAACCGCCGAAACCGTCCCTGCATGGTAAACGAAAACCGCACTTTATCATTTTGTTTACTTTCTTTCATTGACAAACGGGAAAAACGGTTGTACAATTAAGTATATGAAAACGTTTGCGTAAGATTTGCGGAACCGACAAAACGGAGGTATCTCATGGCAGTTGTCACCCTGAAGGACGTCGCAAAGGTCGCGGGCGTCTCCTATGCTACGATCTCCCGCGCGCTGTCCGGCAGCCCGGAAATCGGCGAAAGCACCCGGAAACGCGTCATCAAAATCTGCGAGGAAATGGGCTATACGCCCAACGCCGTCGCACGGTCGATGGTGATGAAGCGCACAAACATCATCGGGCTGATCGTCACCAGCATTGACAACCCGTTTATGAGCGAAATGACCGCGCATCTGGAGATCTATGCGCGTCAATGCGGCTATAATCTGATGGTTTGCAACTCCTCCTATGACCCCGCGCTCGAAAAGGAGGTCTTTTCGCTGCTCGTCGGGCGCAAGGTGGACGGCATCATTATGATTCCGGTCGGGTCCGAATCCTACGACGCGCTGAAGACGCAGACGGCGCAGGTACCGACGGTCTTTATCGGCGAAAACATGATGGATCTGCCGGAAAACTTCGTCTCCGTCGACAACACGGCAGGCATGCAGCAGGCGACGGAATATCTGTATTCGCTCGGGCACCGCAACATTCTGTATCTCGGCGCGCGCGACAACAGCATGACGCACAAGCTTCGCGCAGACGGCTACTATAACGCCTGCAAAAAGCTCCGTATCGAGCCGAACGTGCTGCGAAATTCCAGTGCGCGCAGCTCGGTGCAGGTCGGCTATGAGCTTGCAAAAGCGCATTTTGAACAGCCGTTTTCGGAAACGGCGATCCTGTGCGCGGCGGACACGCTGGCGATCGGCGTTATCCAGGCGGCATATGAGAAGGGCATCCGCATTCCGGAGGATCTATCCCTGATGGGATTTGACAATATCACGTTCTCCGCGCTGCCGCCGATCTCGCTGACCACGGTGAACCAGCCGAAGCTGGAGCTTGCCGTTTCCGCGCTGGACATGCTCTTAAACCGCATCAAGCGTCCCGAGACGCCGCACACCAAGACCATTCTTTCCCCGTCGCTCGTGATCCGCAATTCCTGCCGGGCGATCGGAAACAACTGAGGGAGGACCTATGTACCGTTACGAACTGCATCTGCACACCGATGAATCGAGCAAGTGCGGGCATGTGCCCGCCGCCGATCAGATCAAAACGTATCACGCGCTCGGCTATCAGGGCGTCTGCGTGACCGATCATCTGCACAACACGCAGATTGCGCATTACAACGTGCCCGACGACTGGGACGCGATCGTCGACCGGTATCTTGTCGGCTACCGCGCGGCAAAGGCGGCGGGAGATGCGCTCGGCATGGACGTGATCTTCGGCGTTGAGCTGCGCTTCCCCGAGAACGACAGCGACTATCTGATCTACGGGATCGACGAAGCGTGGCTCCGCAAAAATCCGTGGATCACGAAACTGGATCATAAAGCGTTCTTTGACCGGTACAGGGATGAGGTTCTGATCATCCATGCGCATCCGTACCGCAACGGCTGCAACGAGGTCTTTTACGACTGCGTGCACGGAATCGAGGTCGTCAACTGCAATCCGCGGCACGACAACCGCAACGAGCTGGCGCTGAAGCTGTGCAAGGAAAATCCGCATCTTTACCGC
>JAFOTD010000081.1 GCA_017388175.1 Clostridia bacterium
CGTCGTCAGCGTTGTCGTACCGATCGATAAGCTCAGCATTATCGTTTCCGTCGCTTTTTCCTATTTCGTATTCAAAGAAAAGTTGAGCAGAAAGGCGCTTGCCGGGTTGATTCTGATCGTTGTCGGCACTTTGGCGATGGCGATCTGGGCATAGGAAACAAATAACGGCAAATTCCAGTTTGCCGAGGCAGCGACAGACGTTACGTTTGTACGTTCTTCCTTTGAAAAGTGTACGTTTGTGCGCACTTACACATGAAAAAACGTCTTTTGTTTCTGACAAAAGGCGCTTTTTTCATATTCCGATCGCGCACAACGTGATAGCTGCTTCGGAAGAGACGTATCCTTCGGACGGGCGTTTTCGGCCGACGGAAAGCTTCGGAATCGCCTGCGGTTCTTTTTTGTATCGAACATTTTGGTCATTAGATTGATTTGAATGCGTTGCCTCTTCCCGAACGGCGCAAAAGATGGTATACTGAATGCGATATCACGTGAAAGGAAACGATATGCGGATTTTCGATACGTCATGGAAAAAAGCAGCGGCGCTGCTGCTTGCCGCTTTGTGGCTGCTGCCCGCAGCGGGCTGCCGTTTGCGGTTGAAAAACCCGGGCGCCGAAGCCGCGTCGCCGCACCCTTCGACGCATGTGACACAGACGCTGATTCCGACGCAGACTGATGAAACCGCCGTGACGCCGTCACAGTCCGCCGCGCCGACGCCGCCGCAGCCCGCCGTCACGACGGAACCGACGGAGTGGCCCGTTGAAAGACACTGGTGGGCGTTTTCGCCGATGGGATACGGCCTGAGCCGGGGCGCCGGCGTGTTTTATAATTCGCTTTGGAATGACTATCTTGTTTATCCGTAGGGCGCAGTCGTGATCGGCAGGATCAAGGGCTACGACACAGGAAAGGTCTATACGAAGGACCCGGAGGAACGCGTTATCTGGGTTCCGTATACCGACGCGTTCCCGTACCGTGCCTGTTATTCCCTTTCGGATTTTGCGCTTCCGGAACCGGTGATCGGCGACAATGACCTGTGTGTTTCCGACTTTGAATATGCGGGCGGAACGATTTCCGATTCCGCAAAGGCGGAAGCGCTTTCCTGCATCGAGCGGCTGCAGACGGAAGGGACTCACCGGCCGGACGAATCGAAGATCGTTTTTTCCGCCTATCTCAGTATCGCGTTTCGGGAATGCGCCGGGCTCGGATATCTGCTTCCGTACCGCCTTGTTTTCACGCAGGACGGAGTGGTTTACTTTGCCAAATATTGGGATTACGGAATCGTCAACTGCTTTGCGCTGGATCCGGACAGCGTTCTTCTGAAGGAGTTCAAAGATATTCTGGCACGGTCGGACGCGGCGAACGAGGAATTCGTATTCATGCAGATGTTGCTGAATTCCTCCGGCAAAGTCGTGACGGATCCGCATCATCTTTCCGCTTCCCGCTAAAATCACGGATCAGCGTCCGAACAAACCGCGCACCGCTATTTTCTCAAAAACATAACGAAACGTATATTTTCCCTCTTTCCGGATGGAAGAAAAGGTGTTATACTTGATACAAGTATAAATATACGCACAGGAAGAAGGAGATACCGTGTATAACAATATCGGGAACATATTGAAAACAACAGCACTGATAATCCTGATCGTCGGCATTGCAGGCGCATTGATCGGCGGTTTCATTATGATCACAAACGGACTGGGAGGAGCGGGCGCAGCCGTATTGATCGGCGGGTGTATCGTCACGTGGCTGACTTCGATCACGCTTTTCGGATTCGGAAGGATCGTTGAAAACTCTGACACGATCGCCATGGTCCTGAAGCAAAATAAGGCAGGACATATCGAGGAAGATGACGAAACGGTATTCTCAGGACAAACGGAGGAGAATGCAGCTGATCCGTTCCGATATACAAAGACAGGACAGTGCGAACTGTGCGGCGCAAATGATGTAGGCATTGCGGAATGCCGTATCTCTGACAAGATGGGAATCCGGTATCGCAATATCTGCGAACGGTGCATGAAAAAAACAGGTGCAAAACTCGTATAAACGAACACGCAACAAAATTAAGAAAGGAAACGGTATGAGCATCGTCGGAAAAAGCGAGATCCGCGTCGACGCGTACGACAAGGCGACGGGGCGGACGAAGTATTATGAGGACCGCATGCCCACCGGCGCTTTATACGCGCGCATCAGACATGCGGAGATCGCGCACGGATTCGTGAAATCGGTCGACGTTTCCGACGCCGTAAAGATCAAGGGCGTCGTGAAGGTTCTGACCTGTTTTGACGCGCCCGAGATCGATTTCCCGACGGCGGGGCATCCGTGGTCGATGGATCCGGAACACCAGGACGTGGCGGACCGCAGACTTTTAAACACGCACGTGCGCTACTGGGGCGACGACGTGGCGGTCGTAATCGCCGAGGACGAGGTCGCGGCGCAGCAGGCCGTCCGCGCGATCCGCGTCGAATATGAGCCGCTGCCGTTCGTGCTCGATCCGCAGGAGGCGATGAAGCCCGGCGCGCCGGTGCTGCACGACGAATATCCGGACAATATCTTAAAGCACACCTCGGTCCGCAAGGGCGATTATGCGGAAGCGATCAAGGAACCGGGTCTCATCAAGGTCGAGGGCTGGTACGACACGCCGACGGTGCAGCATTGCCACATCGAGAATCACGGCTGCTTCGCGTATGAGGAGAACGGCCGCATCACGGTGGTGAGCTCCACGCAGATTCCGCACATCGTGCGCCGCGTCGTGGGACAGGCGCTCGGGCGTCCGTGGTCCGATATTCAGATCATCAAGCCTTATATCGGCGGCGGGTTCGGCAACAAGCAGGACGCGCTCTACGAGCCGCTTTGCGCGTGGTGCAGCACGCAGGTCGGCGGAAGGCCGGTACGCATCGACTGCTCGCGCGAGGAGACGTTCGTTTCTAACCGCGTGCGTCACGCGATCCGCTTCCATATCACGAGCTGGATCCGTCCTGACGGCAGCATGGCGGCGCGCAAGGTCGATCTCTATTCCAATCAGGGCGCGT
This sequence comes from Clostridia bacterium, assembly GCA_017388175.1. Lineage (GTDB taxonomy): Bacteria > Bacillota > Clostridia > Christensenellales > CAG-138 > UBA3792. The sequence goes on from JAFOTD010000081.1 coordinate 3,027, forward strand.
ACGCGAGCCACGGACACAGCATCGTCGCCAAAGCCATGGGGTCTTTTCCGCAGCTCTATCCGTGCGAGAACATGGAATGCGACGCTTACACGGTTTATACGAACATTCCGGCGGCCGGCGCGATGCGCGGTTACGGGATGCCGCAGGCGTCGTTCGCGAACGACTCGAACATCGAGGAATGCGCGCACGCCGTTGGCATGGATCCGGTCGAATACCGGAATAAGTACATCATGCCGCAGGGATATTTCGACGGCTTCAGTAAGAACTGCAATTACTACGATTCGCACCGCGAATGCCTCGAGCGCGGCAAGCAGCTCATCGACTACGACCGCAAGAAAGCGGAGTTTGCCAAAGACGAGGGACCGATCCGCCGCGGCATCGGCTGCGCTTCTTTCTGGTACAATACGGCGGTCTGGCCGATCGCGCTCGAAACGTCTTCGAACCGCATGATCCTGAATCTCGACGGTACGGTCACGATGCAATGCGGCGAGACGGAGATCGGGCAGGGCGCGGACACGGCGTTTGCGCAGATGGCGGCGGAGGCGATCGGGCTCGCGAGCTATAAGGACGTTCGCATCATGTCCTGTCAGGACACCGACACGACCCCGACGGGTCTCGGCGCGTACGCGTCGCGGCAGACGTACGTTGCGGGATTCTCGATCCGGCAGACGGCCGAGCTTCTGAAGCAGAAGATCTTCGCCTACGCCGAAAAGCTCACGCGCCAGTCGGTGCAGAACATGGACGTGCGCGACGGAAACGTCGTAAGGAAGTCCGACGGGAAGGTTCTGATTTCGCTGAAAGAGCTTGCGATGACCGCGCAGTACAATCCCGCGGACAGCGAGCAGATCACCGCGGAAACGACGTTCACGATCAAGAACAACGCCTACTCGTTCGGCTGCACGTTCGCGGAGGTCGAGGTCGATATCCCGATGTGCAAGGTGACGGTGAAAAACATCGTCAATGTGCACGACTGCGGCAATCTGATCAACCCGGCGCTTGCCGAGGCGCAGGTGCACGGCGGCATGTCGATGGCGATCGGCTACGGCATGAGCGAACAGCTTCTCTTCGATCCGAAGACGGGAAAGCCGCTGAACAACAATCTTCTGGATTACAAGCTTTCGACGGTGATGGATCATCCGGATCTATTGGCGTCGTTTATCGAAAACCCCGAGCCCACGAGCGCGTTCGGCACGAAGGCCTTGGGCGAGCCGCCTGCGTGCTCCGGCGCGCCGGCGATCCGCAACGCGATCTACAACGCGACGGGCGTCGCGCTTCATAAGCTTCCGATGAATCCGCTCAACCTTTTCGCGGCGTTTACGGAAGCGGGACTCATTCACGACGAATGGCAGGAGGGCTGAGCCATGTACGATATGAAGGCATTGTATGAAGCGACAAGCGTCGAAAACGCGATCGCGCTTCGATTGGAGCATCCCGAGGCGCAGATCATTGCGGGCGGGAGCGACGTGCTCGTGCAGATGCGCGAGGGAAGACGAGCGGGCAAGGAGCTGATCAGTATCTACGGGCTCGACGAGCTGCGCGGCGTCAGCATCGACGAAGACGAAAACATCCGCATCGGTTCCTTAACAAGCTTTTCGCACATCACGCGCGATCCGATCATTCAAAAATACGTGAACGTGCTGGGCGAGGCGGTCGACATGGTGGGAGGTCCGCAGATCCGCAACATCGGCACGATCGGCGGCAACACCTGCAACGGCGTCACGAGCGCCGATTCCGCGTCGACGCTGCACGCCTATGAAGCGATCGTCGAGCTGACCGGCAAAAACGGCGTCCGGCGTCTGCCGATCAAAGACTTTTATATCCGCGCGGGGCAGGTCGATATCCGCGTGGAGGACGGCGAGATCCAGACCGCGATCCTGATCCCGAAGGCGAGCTATGAGAACACGTTCGGACATTACATCAAGTACGCGATGCGAAACGCGATGGACATCGCGACGCTCGGGTGTTCGGTCAACGTCCGGCTTTCGGAGGACAAAAAGACGATCGAGCGCGCAAGGATCGCCTACGGCGTCGCGGGACCCGTTCCGATGCGGGCAACAACCGCCGAAGCGGTTGCGAACGGACAGCCCGTGAGCCTTTCGCTTTGCGACCGGTTCGGACTTGCCGTGCTGAATGATATCAATCCGCGCGACTCGTGGCGCGCGAGTAAAGCGTTCCGAAGCCACATCGCAGTCGAGATGGCGAAGCGGGCGCTGTTTACGTCGATCAAGCTTGCGGGAGGTGAACTCTGATGGCACAGTATAAGCTGATCCGTTGCACGATCAACGGCAAGGAAGTCGAAAGAATGATCGACGTGCGCGCGTCGCTCACCGATATGCTTCGAAACGATTTCCATCTGACCTCGGTGAAAAAAGGCTGCGAGGTCGGCGAATGCGGCGCGTGCAACGTGCTGATCGACGGCGAAGCGTTCAACTCCTGCATCTACCTCGCTGCGTGGGCGGACGGAAAGAACATCCGCACGCTCGAATCGCTGACCGGACCGAACGGGGAGCTTTCCGATATTCAGCAGGCGTTCATGGAGGAGAGCGCGATCCAATGCGGCTTCTGCACACCGGGCTTTCTGATGACCGCCGTGGAGATACTCGAATCCAAAAAGCTCTATACGCGCGACGAGCTCCGTAAGCTTCTTTCCGGTCATCTTTGCCGCTGCACGGGCTATGAGAATATCTTAAACGCCGTTGAAAAGGCGATGAAGCGCAGACTCGGTGTTTCAGAGGAATAATGTAATATCTTTGAACAAACGCTGCTGAACCGATTTCTGATCCGCCGGGATGATCTCTGAGACCCGAACCTCGATAATCCGTTCTAAAAGCGTTAATCGCCGATCGGCGTTTTGCCGCTTTTGCTTTGGTCCTTTGGATCGGCATTGCGGCGGCGGGGCAGACGTTCTGCGCCTGCGTCGGCTTCTTTTTCTCGGTTTGTCGTATTTCGGGATACGCGATTCCTGCCGGAAGTTTGACGGGCTGCACGCGAAATTCGTCAGCGGCAAAACCGGGGAGGAAGAGATGCTGCGTATTCCCGACGCCGAAGAGGATGAAGCGTCAAATTGATCGCGGAACATGCCGGAGACGTCCGGGCTGTTGAACGGCGCGCTTGCCGTTCATTTTCTTTTGATCCGGATTGTTCCAAGAAATTTTGCATTTTCGTTGCAATAAAGGGTTTACCGAACGGGCAAAATATGGTAGACTATACCATATTTGAGAGGTAAGGCATGAAACGCTTCTATAGATTCTTTCTTTTTCTTTTGATTATTGTGCTTGCGCTCGGCGATGTCGCTTGCAATTTAAACGTCGATCCGGAGCGCGCATCCGAACAATCATCGCCCGTCGCCGTTATGCCGACTTTAGAGCCGGCAAAACCGGACACGCCGCAGCCGCCGGAAGTGGACGTGATCGCGGTGCCGGATACGCCCGCGCCCGAATCGCTCCCGCCGACGCCGCCGCCCACGCCGACGCCGCCGCCGACGCCCACGCCCGAGCCGACGCCGATCCCGTTTTCGTACTACGCGCCGACGGTCAACATGAGCTTTGAGGAACTCGTTGGCTCGCTGGACGATTTCGATGAATCGAACCCGAAGAGCAACGCCACGTTCCGCATGCCGCTGGGCTATCCCGCGCCCGATACGTACCGCATTATCGTCGATCTCTACTGGCAGGTCGTGATGGTGTATACAAAGGACGAGACCGGCGCGTACACGGTGCCCGTTCGCTATATGCTCTGCTCGTCCGGCGATCCGCACAAGTATTACGAAACTACGACCGGCGTGTTCAAGATGAAGCCGACGAAGGTTCGCTTCGGCAACTTCAAGACCGGCGAGACCGCGCAGTACTGGTCTTTGATCCGCAGCCGCACGTACTTCCACTCAACGCTGTACAGCAAGTATCGCGATCTCTCCTCGGTCGACAAGGCCTCCTATGAAGCGCTTGCCGCCGGAAAGAAGGCTTCACACGCCTGCATCCGTCTGACGGTACCCGACGCGCGCTGGATCTTCTATAACATCAGCTACGACACCGAAGTCGAGATCCGAAAAGGCAGTAAGGACGACGCCGAAACGCAGGCGATCCGCGAAAAACTGCATCTTGCGCCGTGGAAGGACAACGCCGATCTGTCGGTTGCCAACACGCCGTATACGGACAACTGGACCATCGAGGACGTCAAGATCGAGGTTCCCTACGTCCACGCGACGCAGCCGCCGGTACCGAAAAGCTGACGCTTCAGTCTGTTGAAACATGTTTCAACAGACTTCAGACTGTCGTAAAAGGGGTCAGACCGTTTGCGACGATATGTTTCAAATGAACACTTGCAGGATGAAAGGGCAGAAAAATGCCCTTTCTTTTTATTATTTCGTCGCAAACTATTCGTGTTTTCGGCACCACTCCGCTTCGCTTCGTTTCAGATGTGCCGTCGCGCGTTGAATCGCGCGTCGCCATCCTCAGTCGCATACTTTAGTATAGCTTCATCGTGAAAACGCGGATTCTGTCACCCTTCCCAACAGTCTGCTCAGCTTGTCAAAAGGTTTTTTGACAAACTGAGAACGGGCATTGCCCGTCCAGGTTACAGCAATATCTCGCTCAGGACCGCAAGTCCGATCAGCAGCGTGCCCGCAACGATCCAGCCCGCGTTCAGATAAAGCTCCTTGCGGCTGCGCATGTTCGTACTCGGGATCGGCAGAAACTCCCTGCGGTGACGGATCAGGATGACGAGCCCGATCCCGCAGACGGCGAAGACCGCGATCCCGTACAGCGAAAGGATCGTCCGTCCGAACGCCCCGGCCGTTCCCGCCGCGACCGCCTCTTCGAGCGGCGTCAAAAGCTGCGGAACAAGCCCGCCGACCGCGTTCATGAGCACGTGCAGAACGATCGTATAGCCGACGTTCCGCGTACGGCAATAGATGATTCCGAACAGCACGCCGACCGGGAACGCGTACAGAAACTGCATGAGATTGCCGTGCGACAGCGCGAAGAGCAGCGCGGTGAACACGATCGCGTCGGTGGGGCGGAAGCCGGACAGCCGGTCGATCATCGCCTTGCGGAAGAACAGCTCCTCCGCGATCGGCCCGACGATCACCGCGCACAGCAGCGTGGCCCACGGATCGACCGAGCGCATCACGTCGTCGACCACGTCGGCAAGGCCTCTGCCGAGCAGCGCGCCGATGAGCCTTCCCAGAACGGCGCCGCCGTACATCAGCAGGAATATGCATGGGAAATAGAACGCGAGCTTTTTCAGGGACAGCGGCGTGCGCGTCGCGCCGTCCTGCGCCGCGCCGCCTGCGGGAACGCGGCGAAGAAGCAGCAGCCAGACGAGCGGCATCGCGATCAGATCCGCCATTGCCGTCGTCAGCAGCATCTGCGCGCTGTCGCTCAGCCGGAGATCGGGAAACAGCCGCAGCCGAAGAAACGAGAACGCGAACGTCAGCGCATACGGGATCGCGACCGCGAGCACCGCCGCAAACGCGCAGACCGACGCCGCGCGGCGCGCAGCTTTCCCGTCCGGTTCGTACAATACGGTCGGCTGTGTTTCCATCGGCTTCTCCTCTCTGTTTCCGGGATCCTACCGGATCCGGTTCTTGCGCACCCTCGCCATAGCGTAGTTCTGGTATTCCGGGTCGTCGGTCACCTCGCGCAGCACTGTGAACCCCTGCGGGATCTGCACGGCCGCGTCCGGATCGCTCAGCTCGACCTGCAGCATCGCCCTGTCGGTCCAGCC
>JAFOTD010000082.1 GCA_017388175.1 Clostridia bacterium
ACCGTCGACAGCACCATGAACAGTGCAAGCAGGAAACCGATCAGTCTTTTTCTCATACCTTTTCCTCCTTATGCGGGCCGTTTTTCGTCAGCGATCCGCCGATTCGTTCCGGAAGGCCCTTGTCCCGCATTATTATATATAATAGTATAGTCTTCCGTGCGGGGAAAAGCAAGTACAAGCTCGGGCTTTTCTGCCGTTTTACGAAATGATTTTTCTTCTGAAAAGCGTTTTTTTCGCCCTGTGCAAGCAGCGATTCGCAGTATTCGAACATCCCGGAAAGCAGCGCGTCGAGCGCCGGAAAAATCTTTCAAAAATCTTTTTTCATTTAATTTTCGTTTTAGGAAGCACGGGTATCATGCAGTCAGCAGGATGAGAAAAACGCATCCGAACCGAACCAAAACGAGGTGATCGAACATGACGACAACGGAACCCATTACGGTGATGCAGCGCTACGAGCTCAAGTACATCCTCACCGCAAAGCAGACGCAATTCTTCTGTGAGCGCATCGAGGGGCACATGGAGCCGGACGCGTACGGCCTGACCTCGATCGCGTCGCTCTACTACGACACGCCGAATTACCGGCTGATCCGCGCTTCGCTGGAAAAGCCCGCGTACAAGGAAAAGATCCGTCTGCGCTCCTACGGCCCCGCGACGGAGCGCTCGCCGGTGTTTCTCGAGCTCAAACGCAAGGCGGACGGGATCGTCTACAAGCGCCGCATCGTGACGACGCTTCCCGAAGCGCAGCGGTTTTTAAGCGGCGCGGGCGCGCTCGGCGCGGACAGCCAGATCAACCGTGAGATCCGGTATTTTTGCGACTACTATCGCACGCTCGTGCCGACCTGCATGATCATCTGCGACCGCACCGCTTACTTTGAGCCGAACGGCGATCTCAGACTCACGATCGACCGTGCGCCGCGCTTCCGCACCGACGACTTCCGCTTCCGCCGTCTTTCGGAAGGCACGCCGCTGCTTACCCCCGGCGAAACGATTCTCGAAATCAAGGTGCAGGAAACGATCCCGCTGTGGCTCGTCCGAATCCTCGCCGACGGCGGCATCCAAAGAGGCACCATTTCCAAATACGGCGAAGCTTATCGCAGGCAAGCCGTGAACCAGGCAATATAAACTATCAGGAAAGGAAAACACCGCTATGTTTGACTCCGTTTATTCTTCTTCCGTGACCGCATCCACGTTCTTTCTGATGGCGGGCGTCGCCGTGATCGCAGGCCTTCTGTTCGCGTGGATCATGTCCCGCCGCGTACGCTCCTCAAAGCGTTTCTTCATCGTCCTCTCGCTGATCCCGTTCGTCGTGGCGTCCGTCATTACGTTCGTAAACGGCAACATCGGCGCGGGCGTCGCGATCGGAGGCGCGTTCGGTCTGATCCGCTTCCGCTCCGCGCAGGGCTCGGCGGACGAAATCGCCGGGATCCTGATCGCAATGGGCGCCGGCATCGCGTTCGGCATGGGCTACCTCGCCTACGGCGTGATCATTCTGGTCTCGCTTGCCGCGCTGTACTTCCTGTTCGCGTCCCTGCCGCTGTTCGAAAACCGCAGGTTCTCGCAGGAGAAGCTTTTAAAGGTGACGATTCCGGAATCGCTCGAATACAGCGATGTGTTCGACCAAACCTTCTCCCGCTTTCTTGCAAGCGCGGAACGGCTCGGTGTCAAGACGACCGGCATGGGCTCGATGTACCGGCTCTCCTACCTGATCCGCATGAAGGATCCGAAGGACGAAAAGGCGCTGATCGACGAGCTCCGCACCAAAAACGGCAATCTCGAAATCTCGATCCTGCCGTACGCCGAGCAGAACGCGCAGCTCTGAGCGTGTTTTCACGAAAAGTCCCCATTTCTTTCTTTCGAACTGTTGTATACTGAATCTATCGAACAAGGCTGAAGCCTGAAAGGAAACCGCTATGAAACGATTCTTTGCAATATGGATTCTCGCCGCGCTGCTTTGCACCGCATGCGGCGCGCCGAATACTTCCTCTTCCGCATCGACCGATGCGTCCCCCGTCTCGAGCGCGGCAGCGCAGGCGAGCGCGGCTTCCGGCGCGGTGCCCGAGGCGCTGAACGATCCGACCGACGCGTCGAAGGAAACGACGGAGACCTTCTCCGTCACCTCCGACGACGGCGAAATCTCACCGGACGGCTCCGTTTACACGATCACCGCGGCGGGCGATTACACCGTGACCGGCGCGCTGTCCGACGGGCAGATCGTCGTGAACGCGGGCGGCGAAGATGAAGTCAAGCTGATCCTTGACAACGCCTCGATCTCCTGCTCGACAGGCGCGCCGATCCTGGTGCTGAACGCGGGCAAGGCGACCGTCAAGGCGGAAAAGGACTCCTATAATACGGTCGCGGATCTCCGCGCAGGCAGCGCCGACAGCCTTTCCGGAAGCGAGGAAAACTACGACGCGGCGATCTGGGCGGCGTGCGATCTGAACCTCTCCGGCTCCGGCACGCTGATCGTAACGACCGGATTCGACAACGGCGTCAAATCGAAGGACGATCTGAAGATCAAGAATCTGACGCTGAAGGTTACTGCGTGCGGCAATGCTTTAAAGGGCAACGACTCCGTTGAGATTCAGTCCGGCGAGCTGATCCTGATCTCGACCGCCTCCGACGGCGTCAAGACCGAAAACTCCGACGTGTCCTCCAAAGGCAATCATCGCGGAACCGTGACGATCTCGGGCGGTCAGGTGGACGTATACGCCGCCTGCGACGCGATCAGCGCGGCGTACAACGTCGAAATCTCCGAGGAGGAGACGTGCGTGGTGAACCTTTACACCGCGTCCTACGCGTCCGAGGCGGCCGAAGCCGCTTCCTCGCAGGAGATGTACCTGATCGTGCCGGTCTCGCTCTATTCCGATGATTACCGGTATTACGCGTACCTCTACAACGACGACGAAACGGACGGCGTATGGGCGGAATGCACCTATGACACGATGGTATACAGCGGACGGAGAGCGTCGTATTACGGGCTCGTCTTCCGCGTACCGGACGGGTATCAGAACATTCTGTTCCAGATCGTAGACGGCGGCGCGGCGCCCGACGGCTCGAACTACGCGGCTTCGACCGGCGGCGAAACGGTCAATACGTCGATGAACGGCTACCTGATCGGTTCCGTTTCGGGAACCGTGATCAGCGGCGACTGGGTGCAGCTTTCGAGCGGTTCCGGCTCGAATAAGACGACCTTTTCCTCGAAGGGCATCAAGGCCGCAAACGAGGTCGTCATCAACGGCGGCACGGTCACGATCTTCGCGATGGACGACGGCGTGCACGCAAACGGCGGCGACGCGCTTGAGGACGGCACGACCGGCGGCGGCAATATCACGGTCAGCGGCGGAACGGTCACGATCACGTCCGCGGACGACGGCATGCACGCGGACAACGCGCTCACGGTCAACGGCGGCACGATCCGCGTCGCCGAGTCGCATGAAGGTCTTGAAGCGAACGTGCTCACGCAGAACGGCGGTACGGTCTTCGTGTACGCGAACGACGACGGTCTGAACGCCGCGGCAGGCAGCGCGACGCCGATGGTGATTATCAACGGCGGGTATGCGGAAATTGTGACCTCGTCCGGCGACACCGACGCGATCGACTCGAACGGGAGCTTTCTGATGACCGGAGGCACGGTGCTCGTGCTCGGCGGCTCCTCCCAGGGCGGCATGTCCGGCTCGGTCGACGTGGACGGTTCCGTCACCGTCACGGGCGGCACGATCGTTGCGCTCGGCGGCGTCTGCCGGATTCCTTCCGGAAACTCGGTCAACACGTACGTATCGAGCGGCACGAGCTTTGCGGCGGGCGATTACCGGCTCGTCGACGCAAGCGGAAACGTGATCTTCTCCTTCACGCTTCAAAGCGGGTATTCCTCCTGCTGGATCGCTTCGGATGCGTTCGTTCTGAACGGCTCGTACGCGGTCGAAAAGGACGGCTCCGTGCTCCTTTCCTGGACGCAGTCGTCCTCGACGGAGGGATCGTATCAGGGCAATTACGGCGGCTTCGGCGGACACGGCCGCAGATGACCCCCGGTTTGCACATAGCGGAAACAGTCCCGATCGGAAACCCGGTCGGGACTGTTTATTGCTTTATTTGATTGCTTACGCGGGAAACAGCGCCTCCACGACAAGGGATTTGCCGTCCGGGGAGGATGCGTGGATCTTTCCGCCGTGCGCCTCCGTGACCGCCTTCGCCACGGCAAGCCCGAGCCCGAATCCGCCCGTCTCCGAATTGCGGGAGGCGTCTGTGCGGTAGAACCGGTCGAACAGCCGGTCCATATTGCCCTTCTGAAGTCCCTCGGCCGTATTCTCAACCGAAAGCCGGATCGTCCTTCCGCCGCGTCTGAGCGCGAGCGCGATCCGTCCGCCCTTCGGCGTGTATTTGACCGCGTTGTCCAGAAGAATCGTAACAAGCTTTCGGATCGACGCCTCGTCGCCGGTCATGGACAAAAGCGGCTGCACGTCCATCGAGAACGACTGCGCCTGCGTCCGGGCAACCGTGGAAAACGGCTGCGCCGTGTCCGAAACGACCTCGGACAGCGGGAACGCGATCATCGGCGGCTTTGCGCTCTCCTCCTCCATTCTGGAGAGGTAAATGAGGTTGTTCGTCAGCGTCGAAAGCCTTGCGGTCTGCTTATGAATGTCCTGAATCCATTCGCTTTCCGGCACGGTTTCCTCGAGCACGTCCGCGTCCGCGTTGATGATCGTGATCGGCGTTTTCAGCTCGTGCCCCGCGTCGGTGATGAACCGCTTCTGTTTTTCATAGCTCTGCGCGATCGGCCGGACGATCCGTCCCGAAAGCAGCACCATCAGAAGGAAAACCAGCAAAAGTCCGCCGACCGAGATCAGCGTGCTGATCAAAAGAAAGCTGCGCACGGTCGAAAGCTCGCGCTCGCGGTTCAAAAAGATCCAGCGCGTCTTGCCGTCCGCTTCCTTTCCGAGATAGCGGTAATCGCCCGAAAAGCCCTTTTCGCGGCCCTTTTTCGCCGCTGTAAGCGCCATTTCGATTGCGGTATCCTGATCCACCGTCACGACGTTGTCGAGATTGCTTGCGCATACCGTTCCGTCCTCATCGAGCGTCACGGAAAAGTATCGCGACTGGAAGGGCAGCTCGTCCGAATAGTTCCTGCGTCCGGGCCAGTGCTCGTCGCGGCGCAATTCCCCTTCCGGCATGTCAAAGCGTTTCGGGAACGTCCCTTCGTTTTCGGCGAGCAGGGCAAGCGTTTCGTCCGCTTCCCTGACCATGTTGACGTAATTGAAGATATTGATCAGCGCGATCAAAAGTCCCAGCACGATCAGAAGCGACAGCATCGCCGCCAGCACGAATTTCCATTTCAGCTTCCGGATCATTCCGCCACCTCCAGATAATAGCCCGCGCCGCGTTGCGCCTTGATCTTCACGTTCGTGCCGACCGCCTCGAGCTTTTTGCGCAGATAGGAGACGTATACCCAAACGACGTTCTGCTCCGTTTCACTGTCATAGCCCCAGATGCGGTCCATGAACGCATCGGTTGAAATCAGCTTCTTCGGGTTTCGCATCAGCATTTCAAGCATCTGAAACTCCTTCCCCGCGAGCCGGAAGCTGCCCGAGGGACCGGTCAGCTCGTAGCTTGCGCAGTCGAGCGTGAGATCGCCCGCGCACAGCCTTGCATCCGGCTGTACCGTACCCTGCCGCGTCATCGCGCGGATGCGGGCCAGAAGCTCCTTCGTATCGAACGGTTTCGTCAGATAGTCGTTTGCGCCGGAATCCAGCCCCTGTACCTTGTCGTCGATCTCGGCGCGCGCGGTCAGCATCAGCACCGGCGTGCGGTTTTTGGCTGCGCGCATGCGCTTCAGAACCTGAAATCCGTCCAGCTTCGGCATCATCACGTCGAGAATCACGCCGTCGTAATTTTCCGTTTCGAGATAGTCGAGCGCCTCCTGCCCGTCGTACACCGCGTCGACGGAATAGTTGTTCTTCTTCAGGATCGCCGTAACCGCTCTTGAGAGCGAGCGCTCGTCCTCCGCAAACAACAGTCTCATGTCCGTTTCCTTTCTGTTCCCGATGCTACAAGCATATCATATATTTTCAGAAAAATCACGAAAAACTTTTTTGCTTTAGGGTTCGTTTAGGGTTGCGGCGCTACAATGATCGCAACAAAAGCACCAAGAGGTGATGACCATGCATATCAAAAAGCATTTGTTCGGGATTCTGTTCGGCGTTGCTCTGTTCGGATTTACGGCGTATCTTCTGCTCGACACCTTCGTGATCGTCCGAAAATACGCCGCGGCGCAGACAACCGTTTCGCGGTTTGAAACCGCTGCCGAGCCGACCGAGACCGACGCGGTCGCGATTGCCGATTCCCTGACGGTTGAAAGCGAGCCGGTCGAAGCGGCCGTCGTCGTTTCCACGGATACGAGCTATCAGGACGGAAACATTTCGGTCACGCTGACCGATTACCGCATTCTGGATACGACCGTGCACGTCGCGGACGTGCAGCTTTCCTCGGCGGAATATCTCCGCACCGCGCTTGCCGAGAATACGTACGGGCGCAACGTCACGCAAAAGACCTCGACCATCGCAAGCTCGGTCAACGCGATCCTCGCGATCAACGGCGATTACTACGGCGCGCAGCGATCCGGCTACGTGATCCGCAGCGGCGTGCTGTACCGTTCGAGCGCAAGCAGCGGCGCCGAGGATCTCGTGATCTGGCGCGACGGAAGCTTTTCGATCGTCAACGAATCCGAGGTGAGCGCCGAAGCGCTTCTGGAGCAGGGCGCATGGGACGTTCTGTCCTTCGGCCCGGCGCTGCTCGAAGACGGCGCGATCGCGGTCACCGAATCCGATGAGGTCGGCAAAGCGATGGCGAGCAATCCGCGCACGGCGATCGGCGTGATCGACGGGCTGCACTACGTATTCGTCGTCTGCGACGGGCGCACGGACGAAAGCGCGGGGCTTTCGCTCTATGAGCTTGCGTCATTCATGCAGTCGCTCGGCGTCGAAACCGCCTATAACCTCGACGGCGGCGGTTCCTCCTCAATGGTGTTCTTAGGGAACGTCGTCAACGTCCCGACGACAAACGGAAACAATTCCAGGGAAAGGAGCGTGAGCGATATTGTTTACATCGGATACGGAGCGTAAAAAACAGGATCGGCTTCTTCTTGCGGATCTTCTCCTTGCATTGTTCTGCGCGCTGTTCGGCGGCGTCTACGAAGCCTTCAGTCACGAAGTCTACTCCTATTGGATGATTTACGCGTTCGCCTTTCCGCTCGTGCTCGGCGCGCTGCCGCTGCTCGTCATCCGCATGACCGGCGCGGCGTACCCGAACCGTGCCGTGCGCTCGGCGCAGCACGCGGGCGTCGCGTCGCTCACGGTCGGCAGCCTCGTAACCGGCGCGCTTGAGATCTACGGCACGACCCACCCGCTGACAATCGTCTATTGGATCGCAGGCTGCGCGCTGCTGCTTGCCGCCGCCGCAATCTACGGAACGGCCTTGCTCCGCCGCGCGTCCCAAAGGTCCGCCGCAGCGTCCCGATAAAGCGAAAAAGGCTCGGAAGAGCGGTTCTCTAAAGAGTAATTTCCAAACCATGCAATCAGGCGGAGGGAATACGACAATCTCTCCGTCTTTTGTTTCGCAAAATCCACCTCCCTTTACACAAGGGAGGCTTGCGCGATCCAAAAGCCTTCCCCTTGATTGGGAAGGGGGACCGCTTGCGGTGGATGAGGTGATGCATGCGCGGGCACATCCCCCTCATCAGTCAGCTTTCGCTGACAGCTTCCCCACCCAAGGGGGAAGCCTCTTTCCGCAAGAGCGCGCGTATCACCGCCATGCGGAAGTGATACGCGCGCTTCAGGCAAACAAAAAAACCTTCCGAGAAAGAAGTTCTTCCCGGAAGGTTCAAATTCGTTTCATTCCGACAAGCCGGAATTTGCCACTATAGATTAACCACATATTCAGCGAGCGCAAGTGCTATGTCAAAATGTCCCGGATCATGCTGCGTGTGTTCGATTTGCCCTTTCTTTTTTCTGTCAGTCCATTCCGGTGCATCCAGCAGATCTCCGCTTGTAAAGAACATGTACACTTCCAGCCCGCGGAAATCACAGACTGCCTGAACAGCAGAACCTTCCATTTCAACCGAAATGCAGCCGTCCGCCTTGTGCTTTTCAAAGTTATTGACCGTTTCCCGATAGAAAGCGTCTGTAGTCCAGGTTTTGCCCAAAACATACGGGATTCGGTTTTCTTCCATGAAAGCTTTTACGATATCATGGTTTTTGATCCGGATATAGTCAGAGGCAGGCGCATAATGATAGGAGGTTCCTTCATCTCTGTAGGCTTCTGTCGGAATCATGATCTTGCCTCTGGCAATTTCCTTGTCAAGGCATCCTGCTCCGCCATAATGGACGATCTTTTTCGTATCCAGGACAGTTGACAATTCTTCAATCGGGCCGATACAAGCAGGCGCTCCTACCCAGGTTCTGAAAAACCCGATTCTCTTCCCGTGGTGCCTGAGCAGATATACCGAAGTTGCTCCGCATGCCATCGCGTATTCTCCGACTTTCCCGCAGTCATAGTGAGCGATCACATACTTTTCAACTTCCTCTGAAAATGTGTAAATGACCGCATCAACCTGAACGGCGTTCTCATTTTTCTTTATATTGATCTTGGCAGGTGATTTATCGTCAAACGAATCTGTAATCATTGAATTCTCCTTCTCCCGCTAACTGTAACATTTCAGCAAATCCCGATTTTGCGTCATCCCGACAAACTGGAATTTATTGAATTCTTAAAGCACCGGCACCGGGATTCATTCGCCGCGCCTTTTGATGGCATGGATTATTTGAAGGCCGTCTGTTTCCAGTCCCTTTATCTCCCCATAAAAATAGTGAAACGGAGCAATGGATAAAACCAGAATAAACAGATTGATAGAAAACGCAGCATTCAAAAAGAATGCAATCACGCCGTCAGCAAAAAAATCTGATTGAAAGGAGAGCCCACCGAATTTCAGAGCCGAAAGTCCTGCGAGCAGCAGGAGAGAAAAGACAGGACCTCCCAAGAGAGTCATGATTAGCTTTGCTTTTGTATCGATCTTCTTTTCCGACGGGGTAAAGAATCCATCAAAAACAAGCAGATTCACGGTCAACGCTTTCGTGTTCAGAAGCCGTTTTCCCCATCCGACTCGTATATGCCAATGTCTGTCTCCTGTCGCAAGCATATAACCGATGGCATGGCCGAATTCATGCAAAAGGGTTGAGAGCAATGTCAGCACCCACAAAACGAATATAGAGGCGAACAGTTCTATTATAATGGCAAGTATTTTAGGCATGAAATCCCCTCCAAGCGCCGATTTGTCGTATTGATTCTATCATGATTTCCAATAGGATACAACGAAAAAAGTGCAGACGGCCAAAGCCGACAGTGCCTTTGAAAATCCACCTTGACAGAACGCCTGTGAAGAGTCCTTTTTGATCAATCATGCCTGCGGGTGTTTCGCCGTGTCCAGTTTTCGGAGCAGCGGACGCAAGGCGATCGTGCCGAGGATCAGCGTCGCGATGCCGGCGGCGGTGATGGCGGCAAGCATGACCCAATGGCGGAAGGTCATTTCGTCCACGAACAGGTTCAGAACGTCCTTCACGCCCGGCATCCAGACGATCGCGGCGATCACGCCCGCAAACGCCGCGCACATCAGCGCGCAGACGACGGCGCGAAGCTTTGTGAACGGCCTGCACGTCAGAATCAGGTTCCCGAGCCCGATCACGCCTGCCGAAAGCACGGCCATCGTGGAAGCGATCTTTTCGGGCGTGCCGTAGTAATTCGCGATCATCGCCGACAGCGCGCAGATCACCACGCCTGCGGCGCCGGGGGCCGCCTTCAGCAAAATGCGTTTCAGAAAATGTCCGGCCGCGCGCTCGTTGCTCGGCTCCAGCGCAAGGAAAAACGAAGGAATGCCGACGGTCAGCGCGCTGACCAGCGTCAGATGGATCGGCTCGAACGGATAATGCAGCGGCAGAAACAGCGCAATCAGAATGTTCAGAACGCCGAGCGTAAACGAATACAGCGTCTTTTGCAGAAACAGCGACGCGGTTCTCGTGATGTTGCCGATGACCCTGCGCCCTTCGGCGACGACCGCGGGCAGGGAATTGAAATCGTTATTGAGCAGCACGAGCTGCGCCGCATGCTCGGTCGCGTCCGCGCCGCCCGCCATGGCGATAGAGCAGTCGGCCGCCTTCAGCGACGGAATATCATTGACGCCGTCGCCCGTCATGGCGACGTGATGTCCCTTCTCCTTCATCGCCTCGACCAGAAGCCGCTTGCGGTCCGGCGTCAGCCGTCCGAAGATCACGTAATCCTCCGCGTACGCAAGCAATTCTTCGTCGGAAAGCGTCGCGCAGTCGATCAGCTTTTCACAGCCGGAAAGCTCGAGCGAGCGCGCCGCGGCCGAAACGGTGCGCGGGTCGTCGCCGCTCATGACGCGGACGGAAACGCCCTCCTCGCGGAACCATTTCAGCGTATCCTTTGCGGCCGGGCGCAGTTTTTCGCGCAGCAGAACCAGCCCCAGAAGACGCGTGACCGGCGGCGTTTGTTCATTTTCGATCATCCCCTGCGCTTCGGCAAACAGCAGTACGCGAAAGCCCTCTTCCGTCGCGCGGGCCGCCTCCTCCGGCACACGCTCCGTCACGAACGACGGCGCGCCGAAGATCAGCGTGTACCCTTCCCTGAACGACGCCGCGGAATTCTTTCTTGCCGAGGAAAACGGCAGCGTCGCGACCGCGCAGTTTTTCCCGAGCCGGACCTTGTCCGCGATCGCGCGAAGCGTGCCGGAGCTGATCTCAAACGCGCCGAGAAACGCGCGCATCTTCGCGCCGATCTCCTCCTCGTCCGCTTCAAGCGGAATAAACCGTTCGAACGTCATTTCGCCGGTGGTCAGCGTGCCGGTTTTATCGACGCAAAGCGTATCCACGCGCGCCAGCGTCTCGATGCCGAACAGCTCCTGCACGAGCGTCTTCCGCCGGCCGAGCTTGATGACCCCCGCCATCAGCGCAACGGACGTTAAAAGGATCAGCCCCTCCGGAATCATGCCGATCATTGCGCCGACCGCCTTCGGGATCGCGGCGGACAGCGGCGATTTCAGCAGAAAATACTCTTCGAGAAACAGAATCACGCCGATCGGAACGAGCAGCTTCGATACGAGCGAAACGAGCTTGTTGAGTTCGGTCATCAGCTCGGATTTCGGCGAGCGGATGCTTTTCGCCTCCCGCATCAGCCTTGCCGCGTAAGCTTCGTCGCCGACCGCGATGAGCTGCGCGCTCACCCTGCCTTCGGTTAAAAAGCTTCCGGACATCAGAAGCTCTCCCGCTTTGTGCGTGACCGGATCGCTCTCGCCGGTCAGCAGCGACTCGTTCGCCGCGCAAACGCCGTCCGTGATCACGGCGTCGGCCGGAATCTGATCGCCGATGCGGAAGATCGCAAGATCGCCCAGAACAAGCTCCTCGGGCGGGCACTTCATTTCCTTGCCGTCACGGATGACGCGGACGGTTTTCGCCTCCAGAAGGCGGAGTTTTTTGAGCATAGCGCGGGCGCGAAGCTCCTGTACGGTGCCGATCAGCGTATTGGAAAACACCACGCCCAAAAACAGCATGTTCCGCCAGGATCCGACCAGCGCGAGGCATGCCGCCAGCGCGAAATTCAGCAGGTTAAAGAGGGTGAACAGATTGTCCGCGATGATCTTGTAAACGCTTTTCCCCGATTGCTCGGTCTGCCGGTTGCTCTGCCCGGCCTCGGCGCGTCTTCTCACTTCCGCCGAAGTAAGACCCTCCGGCGGCGTCGGAACCGTGTCTTTGGGCGGTTCCTTCGGAATTTTCAGCGATTCTTTTTCCGTTCCCTTCTCCGGTATGATTCTCTTTCTCATGCGTTTCTCCCCTTATGCAGCACCAGTATAAACCATTCCGGACAGAAAAACAAGGAGGCGCGCCCCCTTGTTTCGTCTATCGTAAAATATGTTGATTAAAGACAGGGCCCGGACGCTTTCGATGCTGTTTTATACGCGGATGACGTCCGTAATCTCGTCCTTGCAGGAATCCAGCAGTTCCTTTCCCGCAGTGACGCAGACGACGCGCTCCTCGGCGATCTTCACGAGCATTTCCGTAAGCGCTTCGAGGTCCTTCGGCGTCGTGCGGATCAGCGTACGGTAGCGGTCGATCATCTCGTCCTCCGTGATCCCGCGGAAGTACCGGTTGTCGCCCGCAGCCATCTTCTCCCCGGCGGTGCGCAGCGGATCCACCGCGGAGACCGCGCTCAGAATAAAGCCGGTCAGATCCGGATCGTCCTTCGTGAAGTCGCGGATGAACGCCGCCGCCTCGCGCATCACGCCCAGCGAGCGCGCCGGCTTCGGATCGCGGTAGGTATAGAAGAACAGGTCGCCCGTATCGCGGCCGACGAACCCGCAGCCGTACGCGCCGCCCTGCACGCGGATCGAATTCCAGAGATACGTGAAATTCAACACGTTCGCGAGCACCGGGATGCTGCCCGAATAGCGCAGCCCGTAGCGGGCAAGGTTTCCGCCGGTCACCGCGAACCCGACCTGCGCCGGAATCACGATTCCCTCGTGCCGGCTGCCCTCCGTCGGGAATGCAGCTTCCGCCTGCGCGGCGTCATCCCCTTTCGGCAGCATGCGCGTCAGCGCTTCGAGCGCTTCGTTTCCGACCGTTTCCGAGCAGGAAAGCGTCAGCCGCTTCTGCGTTGCAAGCCGCTTCAAAAGCCGCTCCATGACGCTCAGCAGATCATAGACCGCCGATTCGCCGCTTTCGATCGTTTCGTTCAGCCATTGCATGAACGCGACCCCGCCGAGGCGCTCGTTTGCAACGCCGTGCGCCGATTCATACGAACCGAGCCGCAGCATCGCGTAACGATGACCCTCCTGCGGAAGCGAAATTTTCGCGCCGACGGAAATCTGCTTCAGGATCTCCGCGAGCAGGTCGCCGTCTTCGAACACGGTTTCGGTCAGCAGCTCTCCGAGAAGCTTCGCGGCGTTCTCCGCCTGTTCTTTGAGGCACGTGACGGACGCGGAAAGCAGTACGCGGCAATGATCGGGATCGCTTCCGGGGTAAACGGTCGGTGAAAAATCAAGCTTGCCGATCGTATTTTTCACCGCAAGCGGCAGGCTTGCGCGCGTGAGGCGCTTCGTCGCCATGCTGCCTAGCACGCGGCAAAGCACGGAAAGGACCGGCAGCTCGCTGACCCGAAGATCATTCGCGGCAAAATGCGCCTTGAAGCTTGCAAGCTCGCTGCCGAGCGTGTGCCTGAGCAGCGGAATGCCGCCCGTCTCCGTTCGTTCCGTATGCAGCGGCTCCGGCTTGTCGGCAAGATCGGATCGTTTCAGCATCGGGATCGTCGAAAGCGCTTCCTCGCTGTCGGGCGTTTCCTGCCACGCTTTGAGCGATTCCGCTTCCGCTTTGACGCGTTCCCGATCGGCGTCCGTCCACGCGGCGCCTTCCGCTTTCACGCGCGCCGCTTCGGCAGCGCGTTTCTCGTCGCCCAGGGTTTTGGACGGAACGAGCACGATCGTTGCGGTATGCGCGTTGTCGAGGAACAGCTCGCGAATCAGGTTCTCAAAAGCATCGCCTTCGAGCTTCTGTTCGAGCGCGTTCAGCGGCGCTTCCACCGTCAGCCCGTCCATAGGATCGCCGCCATACAGCCACGTGTCGAGCATGGCGAGCCCTTCCCCGAGCGATCTCGGCACCCATCCGCCGCTTTCGCGGTCGCGCAGGCGGAACGCAAAGCTCCGGAAGCAGGCGGAAAGGCGTTCCTTGTCAAGCCCTTCCGAAACGATCCGTTCGAGCGTTTCGCGCACGGTCGCTTCGAGCGCTTCAAGCTTGTCAGCGTCGGTATTCATCGCCTGCCAGCCGATGATCGGCTGCTGCACGCCGTCCTCGTATTCGACGGAAAATTCCTGCGCGAGCCCCTTGTCGATGACCGCGCGTTTCAAAGGCGCGTCGTTGTCGCCGGTCAGATAATCCGCAAGCACCGCACACGCAAAACCGCGCTCGCGATCGGCGAACGTGCCGGCCAGCGTCGACGAAGCGATGATCGCGCGATTCGTTTCGGATTCCTCCGCGCCGATCGCAAAGGGGACTTCCTTCGTGACAGAGGCGATCGGCGCCTGCATCGGGATCGTGAAATCGGCGTCCAGCCGGTCGTATGCCGAAAGGAACGCGTCAATCTTCGAAAGAACCGCGTCTGTGTCGATGCTCCCGACCAGGCTGATGCGCGCATTGGACGGATGATAATATTTCTTATGGCTTCGGATAAACTGCTCGTACGTGAGATCCGGGATGCAAGACGGATCGCCGCCGGATACGTGCCGGTAGCAGTTATCGGGGAACAGCTCGCGCTGTATCGCGTTATACAGTACCGTCTGCGGCGAAGCGAACGAGCCCTTCATCTCGTTGAACACGACGCCCTGATAGCAGAGACCTTCTCCCTCGCCTTCGTAGCGCCAGCCTTCCTGTCGGAAGATCTCCGGCTTGCGGTAAATCTGCGGATGCAGAACGGCGTCAAGATAGACGTCGATCAGGTTCAGAAAATCGCGGTCGTTGCGGCTCGAAACCGGATAAACCGTCTTATCCGGATACGTGAACGCATTTAAGAAAGTCTGTACCGAGCTTTTCAACAGCTCGACAAACGGCTCCTTGACCGGATATTTGTCCGATCCGCACAACACGGAGTGTTCGATGATATGGAATACGCCGGTGGAATCCTCCGGCAGCGTCTTGAACGCGATCGAAAACGCCTTGTTCTCGTCCCTGCGGTCAAGCCAGGCAAGCTGCGCGCCGGTCTTTTCATGGCGCATTTCCCAAAGCGCCGCATGAAGCTCGTCGATCTGACGGACGCGAGTGATCCGAAACCCGTAAAGTACATCGTTAACCTGCATCTTCTGTTCTCCCTTGCTATTCAGATAAAGCGCCGGACACGCCGCGCGCCGTTTTTATAATTATACGGAAATTCCTTATATTTGTAAAGCCGTATCCGAAAAAAAGGATCGCCCGCGGGCGATCCGTTTGATCGTTTCAATCAGTCTTCCACTTTTTCGAACATGTCCTTGCCGACGCCGCAGATCGGGCAGCACCAATCCTCGGGGATGTCTTCAAATGCCGTGCCGGGCGCGATGCCGCCGTCCGGGTCGCCCTCCGCCGGATCATAAATGTAGCCGCAGGGACCGCACTGATACTTTGCCATGTTGTTTTCCTCCTTGCATTTGATTCTATCTGATCCCGATCGTCCGATCGGTTATCATTCGATTTCCCAGACGATCGAAACGGTATCCTCCGCTTCGATCTCCTCCGGCACGATCTCCGGGGCAAAACGATCCGCGCTTGCCTTTGCCGCGAACACGGAGCGGCTCACGGGATGCACCGCGAATTCGGTTTCGTTCATCGAATAGCGGATGTGCCTGACGCCCAGAAGCTTTACGCCGGACGCCGCCGCAAGCGTTTCCGCCTTTTCCTTCGCGTCGGCGACCGCCGCGTTCAGCAGCGCGTTCTTTGCCGCTTCGCGATCCTTCACCGTGAAGCTGAGGGAAAACTCCGGCTTAAGCCCCGTTCCCGCAAGCGCGGCGAGGATGCGTTCGAGCCGTTCATTGTCGGACGGAAACGCGACCGAGAGCTCATGCCGGAACCGAAAGCCCGTAAGCCGCTGTTTGTATACGCCGTCCTCCTGATAGCCCTCGTATTCCGGCTGCACCTGAAACTGCAGGGTCTTAAGGTCTTCGCGCGCAAAACCGGCGGTTTCGAGCGCGCGTCCGAAACGCGCGGTATCCGAAGCGGAGCTTCTAAGCAGCATCGCATAGTCGGGGCTGACCCCCTCGATCGTCAGCGTGATCCGTGTCGTATCCGGCTTTAAACGGATCAGTCCTCTGCCTGTGACGCAGATGGTTTTCGGCTCATTCATGGCGCGCTCCTCCTTTTCGGGTCAGAAATATTATACCGTTTTGTGCCCGTTCCGTCAATGCTTCCCGCGCGCTTCATAATCCTCTTCGATTTCCGCTTTCCAGCCCGCCTCGATCGGCATGCCGCAGCGGACGTGGCTGATCGTTTCGCCGACGACCTTATAGTTCAGCGCCGTGCCCCGTCTGTCGGATTCGTAGCGCACCGCGCGGTCCTCTCGGATACCGAACCGGCGCGCGGCCGAGATTGCGTCGATGTTCGCGCCGAGGAAGAGAAACTCCCAGCCGTATTGTTCGCGCTGCCGTTCGATCATGCGCTTGACCGCGTCGTAGGTATAGCGCTTCGAAGCGTTTTCCATGCCGTCCGTGGTGATGACAAACACGGTTTTTGCGGGGCGATCCTCCTCCCGGGCGTACTTATGCACGTTGCCGATGTGATGTACCGCGTCGCCGATCGCGTCTAAAAGCGCCGTGCAGCCGCGCACCGTGTACTGGCTGTCGGTCATCGGCTCAACCTTTCGAAGATCGACGCGGTCGTGCAGCACGAGCGATTCATGGTCAAAGAGAACCGTGGAAACGTACGCTTCGCCTGCCTCCTTCTTCTGCTTTTCGATCATCGCGTTGAAGCCGCCGATCGTGTCCGCTTCAAGACCCGCCATCGAGCCGCTGCGATCCAGAATAAAAACGAGTTCGGTGAGATTGCTGTTCATAAATAAGAACCTCCTTTGTTTTTTGCTGTCTTCATGATAGCAGAGACAAAGGAGGATTTTGTCAATTCCCGGTTGACAAATTCAGACTGCGCCGCCGGTCTTCAAAAGCGGAAGATTGCAGTCGTACAGCGCGAGGTTGATCGCGACGATGCTGTATTCGCGCCGCTCGATAAAATACTGCACCACGAGATCCGTCTTGCTGCTGCGCGTGAGCGAATATCCCGCGCGCTCCAGCAGCTTCTGCGTCTGATTAAGGTCGAGCCTGAGCCCCAGCGCAAGCTGGATCGCGGTGCTCTTGGTCGGCTGATAGTCCTTTTTGCTGATGATTTTATGAAAGAGCTGACGGCTGATTCCGGCGCGGCGGTACACGTCCGAATCCTTTTCGCCGCACTCGTTCAAAAGATCCAAAAGGGATTCGGAAAACGAGCATTCCGTGTTCTTCAGAATCGATTCGAGCTCGTTCTTTTCCGCTTTTGCGGGCTTGAAAGCGCCGGTCTTTCGCTGCGCGGGCATCTGCGCGGCAAATTGCGGCCGCATCTCCATCGGCCTTGCGGCGCCGTCCGATCCGAGCGCGTCGAATTCCGCTCTTTCTTCCTCCCGCGTCGCGAAGGCTTGCGCCTCTCCGCGGCGGAAGTTGCGTCCCGCGCCGTACTCCGTCTTCTCCGCCGCGCCGACGTAGCGGTCGTCGACGTACGCTCTGAGCTCGCCGAACACGCCTTTCGCCGCCCGGAACGCGTCCTCTCCGAACAGGACGAGGATGATCTGCATATCGTGCGTCAGCAGATACTCGGTAAATGCGCCGATCGCAACCCGAAGCGCTGTTTCCGGCGGGAACCCGTAGCTGCCCGCGGACAGCAGCGGAAACGCAACGGACCGGCAATGCAGCCGGCCGGCAAGCGCAAGCGCCGCGTCGTACGCGCTCCTCAAAAGCGCTTCCTCGCCGTGCGCTCCGTCGATCCATGCCGGCGAAACCGTATGCAGCACGTACCTTGCCGGAAGATCGTAGGCGGGCGTTTTTCTCGATTCGCCGACCGCGATCCTTCCGATCTTTTCGCGTGCGGCAAGCAAACGGGGACCGGCCGCGCGATGGATCGCGCTGTCCGTTCCCGCGCCGACGACCGGTTCCGGATTTGCGGTATTGACGATTGCGTCCGCATGAACGGTCGTGATGTCGTTTCGTACGATTTCAAACGGCATAAAGCGTCTCCCGATTCAAAAAAGTTGCCTGTACCCGCTTTCGGGCACGAAAAAAGATGCCAAAGGCACCTTTTTCAGAATCAATAGCGCAATTCGGAGATCAGATCTTCAAACGGAACTTCCTTATCCTCAACAACCGTATCGTCGGTCAGGATCGGCCGCGTCGTTTTCTCTTCCATTGCATCGTCCCCCCGTTCCTGTTTTCACCTGTATTATACTTCGAAAACGGCGTCGGGTCAACGGCATGCGGGCACTATTAACGGAAAGTTAAAACCCTCTTCACACATGCGCACAAGGCGGCCGATCCGCATAAAACAGCTTCCTCAGGAACGCTTTGTTCGCTCATTTTACACCTCATCCGTCAGGCTCACAGGCTCGCCTGCCACCTTCCCCTCAAGGGGAAGGCTTTTGGAAAGTCCGTCATTTTCTCCTCAATGGAAAGGCTTTTGGGAAAAGTCCGTCATTTCCCATCGAAGGGGGATGGCTTTTCCTGAGCGGGAGGCTTCCCCTTGAGGGGAAGCTCCGCCGCAGGCGGTGATGAGGTGTTTCCGATCTTTTGCAGGATATCTTCGCATACCGCGTCAAACTGCTTCCCGATCTGCAGGTTGGTACACCTCATCCGTCAGGCTCACAAGCTCGCCTGCCACCTTCCCCTCAAGGGGAAGGCTTTTGGAAAGTCCGTCATTTTTCCCTCAAGGGGAAGGCTTTTGCGCCGCGCTTCACTTTTCACGCTCCTTAAAAAACAGCGGGCAGTCGATCTCGATCACGTCGCCGATGTCCAGGACCCGCCCCGAATCGAGCGTGAGATAGCCGTACAGAAAGTCGGCGTTTACGATCCGGCCGGCCACCTCTTCATACGTGCCGCCCGGTTTTTTGGGGTCCTTTACAAAGCACGTGAAAACGGCCTCCGGCGGATCGGCCTCTCTGAGAAGCAGCGTGAGCTTTTGGTTCAGCTCCTCCTTTTTGTTCTCGTCCAGCGTGATCTGCTGCTCCGTGTAGCGCGCGGATTCACGGATCAGATCGTCGTAGCCGGTCAGCGCAGCGAACGGCGCAAACTGTGCGGCGCGGTTTTTGCGCGGCATTTGCGCGTGCCGCTCCGAAACCGGATGCGCCCGGTCGATGATGTCGCCGTAACGCTCCCTTGCCTCGCTCATGCGCCGACGCCTCCTTTACTTTACGATTTCCGCGATCGCTTCGATCTCGCAGAGCACGTTTTTCGGCAGCGTTTTGACCGCCACGCACGAACGCGCCGGCGCGCCCTGAATGTACTTTGCGTAAACCGCGTTGAACGCCGCAAAGTCCGCCATGTCCGCGATAAAGCAGGTCGTCTTTACGATGCTGTCGAGGTTTGCGCCGCCCGCTTCCAAAACCGCTTTCACGTTTAAAAGCGACTGCTCCGCCTGCGTTTCGATCGTGTTCCCCGCGATCGCGCCGGTTTTCGGATCCACCGGAATCTGTCCGGACGTGTAGACGAGGTTCCCCGCAATCATTCCCTGCGAGTACGGCCCGATCGCCGCGGGCGCTTCATTCGTTGCAATCTTTTTCATGTTCGTTCTCCTTATCCCTTTATTTGTTTGCTTCGATCTTTTCGACCGTATCGTTGTAAATCTCTTTTCTGAGCGCCGTGAGCCAATCCGAATACGCGACCGTGTCGAACGCGTAGGTCTTGTTCAGCTCATATTCGTTCGGCTCCCACGTTTCGATCGGCGACTCATTGTGCTGAATCACCGCTTCCAACTTGTCGAGCGATTTATAGAGCTTCGCTTCGGGCGTTTTTTGCGCGTTCATTTCGGCGTACAGCGCCGTCATTTCGTCCGCGATCGGCGCGGGCAGGCTCTTCACCCACGCGTCCAGCAGACTGTCCTCCGTCGCCTCGTCCGCGCTCGTTTTCAGAAACGTCGGAATGTCGCCGGTGAAGCACTCGCCGAGGTCGTGAATGAGGCACATCCGCGTGACCTTGTCGATATCCAGATCCGGAAACTCGCTTTTAAGAAGCATCGCCATCAGCGAAATGCGCCAGCTATGCTCCGCAACGCTCTCACGCCGCCCCTTTGAGGTCGTGCAATGCCGCGGCGTATCTTTGAGCCGCTCCGCCACGTGCAGAATGTCCAGAAACTCTCTCGGTTCCATATGCGCTCCTTTCCGATAATCCGCTTCGGTCAGTTCGAGATATACCATGCCGTCCGCTTTTCCGGTCTCCCGGAATCCGACGTCCTTATGCATGCGGTACGCCGCGTCCCGCGTCGTTTCAAATTCGTTG
>JAFOTD010000042.1 GCA_017388175.1 Clostridia bacterium
ACACGAAATCCACGGTGCCGACCACGCCGGTCACGTCGCGGCAGCTCGCCTGTCCGGAGATCAGCATGCCGAGCGACTGGTAGACCGTTTTCCCCAGGGTCCATGTCTCCGGGAACGCCATGTACGCCGCTTTCCAGACGGAATATTGCTCCGAAACCTGCCAGGCAGGCATCGTCGCGTACAGAATCTTGATCCGCTTCTCGCCGGTTTCCTGATCGCGCAGGTTGGAAAGCGTCATCGTCAGCTCCTCCCCGCCGATTACCTTGCGCGTCACAGTCGTAAGACGGTTTTCGGTCTGTGCGCTTTCCTCGATCGTCGCGTTGCGCAGAACCGTAAGCGTCGCGCCTTCCATATGCGCCGCCGCAAGCGCGCTGCTTAGATCATTTTCGTTCTGCACTTGTTTGCCGTCGAGCGCGAGGATGATATCGCCGACCTGTACACCCGCCTTCTCAGCGGGGCCGTTTTCCGTGACTTCCTGCACGACCGGATATCCTTCCGCACTCGCGTCATTGATCGTGCCGAACGCGAGAAGCAGCACAAAGCACAGCACGACGCAGGTGAGAATATTCGTGAGCGGACCCGCAAGCACGACCAGAAACCGCTTCCACGCGGGCTTCGAGCTGAACAGACGCGGATCCGGTTTTTTCGGCTTCTCCGTCTCTTGTTCGAGATCGTCAGAGAACGCTTCCGGATGCTTTTTATCCTTCTCATCGTCCGAGCCGTCCTCGCCGTAGAAACGGCAGGAACCTCCGATCGGCAATGCGCGAAGCGTGAACTCCGTTTCCTTGCCTTTGATGCCGAAGATCTTCGGTCCGAGCCCCACAGAAAACTCCACAATCGTAAAGCCCAGCCATTTGCCCATCAGGTAATGTCCGAGCTCATGTGTGATGACGAGCACCGAAAGTCCTAAAATTGCCAGTAAAATGTACCAGAATGTTTGCATATCGTTCCTCTGTTTGTTTATGATCCGGTCTTTCGATCTACTGCTTCGCGCGCTGCGGCGTCCGCCTCCGCGATCGTTTCGAACGAATCGGCTGGACGGTTTTCGACCGTATTCAGCGCGTACTCCACGCAGTCCTCAATTTCCGAAAACCCGATGCGGTCTAAGAAGTACAGCTCCGCCGCGCGCTCGTTCGCGCCGTTATACACTGTCGGCATGATCCCGTCCGCTTTGAGCGCGTCGTATGCCATGCGGATCGCACGGAACCGATCGGGGTCGACGGGGTAAAATTCGAGCGGATGCGTAAGGTCAAGCTTTAGCGGCTCGCACGGGCTTTCCGTCCGAAGCGGATACGTCAACGCGTACTGAATCGGCAGCCGCATATCCGGCTTCGACATGTTCGCCATGATCGTCCCATCCCGGTATTCCACCATGCTGTGCACGATCGACTGCGGGTGAATGAGCACCGAAATGTGCTCCGCGTCGAAATGAAACAGCCTGCTCGCCTCGATGATCTCAAGTCCTTTGTTCATCAGCGTTGCGGAATCGAGTGTGATCTTTTTTCCCATCTTCCACGTCGGATGGTTCAACGCTTCGGAAAGCGAAACGCTTTTCAGCTCCTCGCGCGTTTTTCGAAAGAACGGCCCGCCCGACGCGGTCAGGATCAGACGCTTCACCTCGCTGCGCCTGCCGTTTTGCAGTGCCTGAAAAATCGCGCTCTGCTCGCTGTCGATCGGCAGCAGCTCCGCGCCGTACGTTTCAAGTGCCTCGTCGACCAGCGCGCCGCCGCACACGAGGCTCTCCTTGTTCGCGATTGCGATTCGTTTTCCATGCCGGATTGCCGCAAGCAGGGGCTTCAGCGCCGCGTATCCGGAAATCGCAAGCACGGTCACGTCCGCGTCCGCTTCCCCCGCAAGCCGTTCAGCGGCGTCCGCGCCGGAAAGCACAACCGTGCCCGCAGGCAGTCGGCTTTGATCGAGCGGGACCTCCGCGCTCACAAAGCGCGGACGGAACTCGTTCGCCTGCGCGTACAGCGTTTCGACGTCGCCCCTGCACGAGAGTCCCTTCACTGAAAAGAATTCTTTTAGATGCCGCATCACGTCGAGCGTCTGCGTTCCGATCGAGCCGGTGCTGCCGAGAAGCAAAACCTCTTTTTTCATTCTATTTCGCTCCGTTCGGTTTCAGTCCGCCGTACCGCCGATCGCGACCCGCAAAATCCCTAAGCGCCTTGATCAGCTCCTCGCGGGTAAAGTTCGGCCATTTCACGTCGGTAAAATACAGTTCGGCGTATGCGATCTGCCACAGCAAAAAGTTCGATACGCGCGCCTCGCCGCCGGTACGGATCAGAAGGTCTACGTCGCCGGAATCGGCTGTATACAGGAACCGCGAAATCGCCGTCTCGTTCGGTTCCGCGCTTTCGGAGAACGCGAGCTTCATCGCGCGCAGAAGCTCAGCTCTGCCGCCGTAGTTCAAAGCAATATTGAGCTTCAGCCCCGGATTATCCGCCGTCTTTTTTTCCGCGGCGCGCACGGTTTCCTGTACCGCCATCGGAAACCACGAGAGATCTCCAATGCTTTTGATCCGCACGCCGTTTTCGTGCAGTTCATCGATCTCGCGGTTGAAATACTCAATCAGCAGCCCGCAAAGGATCCCGATCTCGTCCTTCGGGCGTTTTCGGTTCTCGGTTGAAAACGCATACAGCGTCAGGGATTCCACGCCGACGTCCGACGTGAACCGGATAATATCCTTCAGCGCGTTCACGCCCGCACGATGCCCCGCTGCCCGCGGAAGGCCTTTCGCGGTTGCCCAGCGGCCGTTTCCGTCCATGATGATCGCAACGTGCTTCGGGATCCTTTTGGGATCCAGTCCGAATGCGATCAGCTCTCTGTCAGAATACTTTTTCATACTGCTCCTATCGAACAAGCGGGGGCTGTCGCGTCAAATCGCAACGCCCCCCGTCTATTGATGTCGGTATTTTGATGTGCGGTTCAAGGCCGCGCTACGCGTCGATTTCCGTCTTGAACGCAGACCAGTAAACGATCGTTCCCGCTTCGGTTTCGACCGTTTTAATCACACGCCTGTCTTCGCCTTTGCCACCCTTTTTCGAGCGTACCTCAATGAGGCGGACGGCCTTTCCCCCTCGTTCGAGGATCGCCGTCGCCTCCGGAACAGGCAGCCCCAAAACGCTCGTCAAACCGAAAGAATCTCCTTCTCCTTAGCCGCAAGGATCGTGTCGATATCCTTGATGAATTCGTCGGTCAGCTTCTGGCCCTTTTCCTCGAGCTTTTTCTGATCGTCCTCGGTGATAACGCTGTCCTTCTTCTGCTTCTTGATCTGGTCGTTCAGATCACGGCGAAGATTGCGGATCGCGACCTTGCTCTCCTCGCCCTTTTTGCGGACGGTCTTCACGAGGTCCTTTCTGCGCTCCTCGGTCAGCTCCGGGAATACGAGACGGATGACCTTGCCGTCGTTCGCCGGGTTGATGCCGAGATCGGACTTCTGGATCGCCTTCTCCACCGCGGGGATCATTTTTGTATCCCACAGTGAGATGATCAGCATGCGCGGCTCGGGCGTACTGATATTGCCGAGCTGGTTGATCGGCGTCATTGTGCCGTAGTAATCGACCGCGATGCGATCGAGCACCTGCGCGTTCGCGCGGCCTGCGCGAAGCCCCGCGAGCTCTGCTTTGAGCACGTTCAGAGTTTTGGTCATTCTTTCTTTGGTTTCATCAATCAATTCCATCGGCATATCGGATACCTCCTTTTGTTTCACTCAATATAATATTATACAACAGTTCTCCGCACGGTTTCAAGCCTCTTTTCCGTCGATGCGCGTACCGACGGCCTCGCCCTTTGCGACCTTGTCGATCTCGGATCTTGCGAACACGAGGATCGGAAGGTTGTTGTCGCGGCACAGCGTGATTGCGCTCATGTCGATCGCCTTCAGATTGTCCGCGATGACCTTGTCGTAGCTGAGATGATCGTAGCGGATCGCGTTCGGATCGACCTTGGGATCCGCGCTGTAGACCGCGTCGACGTTTTTTGCCATCAGCAGCGTGTCCGCGCCGATCTCAAGCGCGCGCAGCGTGGACGCCGTGTCCGTCGAAAAATACGGGCAGCCCGTTCCGCAGGCGAACAGCACGACCTTCCCCGCGTCGAGCGCCGCTCTTGCGCCGCGGGCGGTGTACTCGTCGATAAACCGCGTCATCGCGATCGCGCTCATCGCGACCGTCGGCATTCCCTGCCGTTCGAGACAGTCCTGCAGGGCAAGCGTGTTAATTGCGGTAGAGAGCATGCCCATGCTGTCCATGCGGGAGCGTTCCTGCATAACCGTATCGCGGCCGCGCACGATGTTGCCGCCGCCGACCACGATGCCGATCTCGAGCCCCGCGTCGTACAGCATTTTGATTTCTTTCGCGGTCTCTTCGACCTTTTCAAAACAAACCGGCTGACTCGCGCTCGAGAGCGCCTCGCCGCTGACCTTGATCAAAACGCGTTTCATCCCACATACCCCCTATTATGGTTTCAGTATACCATATACTCTGTAAAAAGAAAAGAGGTTGCAAAAAACTCCACATGTTTTTCACAACCTCGTCGCTGTCTTTCATGTCCATAGGACAATTCATGTGCGCAAGCACAATTCATGACGCAGTCAATTCACGGCGCAGCCAATTCATGTGCATCGGCACAATTCATCTAAGGCGGAATGAGCAGACCTTCGGTCATGAATTGCCTGTCGGCGTGAATTGCACCTTCGGTGCGTGAATTGACCTTGCGGTCATGACGGAAGATTCTCCTGCCGGAGGATCTCAAAATATTACTCCTTCCGCAAAAGCTTCCGTCCGCAAAGTCCCGCGCCGATCAGAAGCAGCGCGATCACGAGCACGAACGCAAGCTCCCGCGCCGGCGCGATCGTCGTCGCCGGGAAGCCTGCCGCGAGGAACGCAAGCACAAAGCTTCCCCCGATCAAAAGCAGTACGCCAAACACACGGCTTGCCTTCTGTTTTTTCGTCATCCGCAGCACAAACCATACAACGGCAAGCACGATTGTCCCCGCAAGCGCCATCAGGAAATAATAATTCATCACAAGCCGCGGCAGAGCAAATCCCGCCTCAACCGGATAGCCGTCGCGCTGATAAAGGATTTCATGATCCGTCCCGTCATACGTTTCAAACAGGATCGCGTCAATGCCGTTCAGCGGCAGTTCCGTCGAAGTCCATTCCGCAGATTTGCCCGTCCACAGGTCCCAAAGCGTCGTATATGCGCCGACATATACGGTTCCACCCTCTTTTTCCAAGGTGAGCTTCGTGTTCCGGGTCTGATACAGATAAATGTGATCCGAATCAATGTGCACGGACTCGAATGCCTCGAATGCGGAATGGATCACGATCGGCTTCAGGAGTCTTGCAAACGCGCCGAAAGCCAGCGCGGCAACGAGGCAGGCGATCAGTCCCGCGATCAGCAATCCGCGCTTTTTTACCGATTTTTTTAACGTCTTCAAAGGCGCTGCCGGTTCCGCATCGACCGGCGTTTTCATTTCCTCGAACGCGTTTCTGCAGTCCTCGCACGTCTTTAGATGTGCTTTCACAAAAGCGGTCGATTCCTCGCTCGCCATATTCTCCGCAACAAGCGGCAAAAGGTCCTTTACGATTCCGCAATCCTTCATTGCTTCGGTTCCTCCAGTTCGGTTTTGATCTTCGCTTTCGCGCGGTGGAAGGTGACGCACGCCCAATTCGCGGTTTTTCCGAACAGCTTTCCGATGTTTTCAAACGGCATTTCGCCGTATACGCGCAGCAGAAATACCTCCTTATACGGCTTGTCGAGACGGTGCACCGCCTGCGTGATGCGCGCCGCTTCGTCTGCCCGGGTCGCGAGTTCCTCCGGCGAATCCGCGGGATCTTCAAGCGTGTCCGGGATCGGTTCGGTCTTTCGCCTTCGCTGTTTACTGAGATACCGGTTCTTTGCGATCTGACAGAGCCAGACGCGCAGTTCGCAATCGCCGCGAAAGCTGTCCAGTTTCTGCATCGCCTTAAAAAAGGTATCGCTCGTCAGCTCCTCGGCTTCATCGGCGTTTCCGCAAAGCTTCAGGCAGTAACGGTAAACGTCCGTAAAGTATGCGCGATAAACCCGCTCGATTGTCTCCATCGTTTTTTATCTTCCATTTATAGGACGCAGAAGATCAAAGAATCTTACAAAGATTTTGAAAAAATACTTGTCTCCCCCTCCGTCGCCTGTCGGCGACACCTCCCCCGTCAGGTGGAGGTCAGCGCTTCCTTCGAGCTCCTCTTGTCAGGAGAGCATCGTACGCGCGGGGAGCACGCGACCTTCCGCCGTAACAAAGTGGAGCTGTCGGCAATCGTCGACTGAGGGGTAGTTTCTTGAATCGTGCGAAGCTTGACGGGGCGTCCGGGTGGCCGCCCCCTACATAGTGTAACAGCCGATACTCGATGTGTCATCCTGAGGAACGAAGTGACGAAGGATCTTGGAACGAAGTGACGAAGGATCTTGGTATGAAGCGACGATGGCTCTTAAGGATCCTTCGCTAACGCTCAGGATAACACGTCCCGATTCTCAAAAAACAGCACCGCGAAAAGCGGTGCCGTCATGTGTTATTCGTCGGTTTCCAGAAGCGCCGCCGCGAACTCGTCGGCGTCGAAGCGCTTGAGGTCGTCGATTCCTTCGCCCACGCCGATGAAGCGGATCGGCACATGCAGCATGTCGCTGATCTGCACGGTCACGCCGCCTTTGGCGGTGCCGTCGAGCTTGGTGAGAATCACGCCCGTCAGTTCGCAAACCTCAAGGAACGCTTCCGCCTGCGCGACAGCGTTCTGCCCGGTCGTTGCGTCGAGCACCAGAAGCACCTCGCACGGCGTATCGGGAAGTTCGCGCGCGATGACGCGGCGAATCTTATTGAGCTCGTTCATCAGATTCTTTTTGTTATGCAGCCGTCCTGCCGTATCGACGAGCAAAAGATCGCAGCCCTTTGCGCGGTACGAAGCAATTGCGTCGAACACGACCGCCGCCGGATCGGCGCCCTCCTGATGGCGCACCATCGGCACGTTTGCGCGGTCCGCCCACTCGCCGAGCTGCTCCGCGGCCGCGGCGCGGAAGGTATCCGCCGCCGCGATCATGGGCCGTCTTCCGGAAAGCGCGTACTCGTTTGCGATCTTGCCGATCGTGGTCGTCTTGCCGACGCCGTTGACCCCGACGATCAGAAGCACGGAGGGTCCTTCGTCGGCCATGAACGGCGCGTCGGTGCGCACGGCGTCCGCAATCAGTCCCGCGAGCGCGAGCTTTGCCTCGGGACGCTCGGACAGCTTATTCGCTTTCACTTTTTTGCGAAGCCCGTCCAGAAGCTTTTCCGTCGTATCCATGCCCATGTCCGCAAGGATCATCGCCTCTTCGAGTTCCTCATAGAAGTCGTCGTTGATGCCGTCCTTGTTGAACAGCGTCGAAAACCAGTTGTTCGTTTTATGCAGGCCCTGCTTCAGCTTGGAAAACCAGCCTTTTTTCTTTTCTTTCTTTTCCATTATGACGTTTCTCCGAATTTTGCCGAGACAATGCTCGATATTCCTTTTTCCTCCATTGCGACGCCGTACAGCGTATCGCAAACCTCCATACTTCCCTTGCGGTGCGTGATGATAATAAACTGCGTCTCAGCGGAATAATCGCGCAGATAATTCGCAAACTTCGATACGTTCGCCTCGTCCAGCGAGGTTTCGATCTCGTCGAGTACGCAGAACGCGGGCGCTTTGAGCTTCAGCATCGCGAACAGCAGCGCGATCGCGGTCAGCGCGCGCTCGCCGCCCGAAAGCAGCGAGAGAAGCTGCAGCTTCTTTCCCGGCGGCTGCGCAATGATATCGATGTCGCAGTTCAAAACGTCGTTCTTATCCGAAAGCCGAAGTTCCGCATGTCCGCCGCCGAACAGCTCGGTGAACGTCTCCGAGAAATTCTCCTGAATCTTCTGAAACTCCGCAACAAACGTCTGTTCCATCGTTTTGGTGAGCTGTCCGATCAGCGTATACAGGTCCGACTTCGCCTTTTCCAGATCGGCATACTGCGCGCCGAGCGTTTCATACCGTTCGGACACCGTGCGGTAATCCTCGATCGCGGAGACGTTGATGTCCCCGAGCTCGCGGATCTCCGCTTTCAGCCCGTTAACCCGCTGCTGCGTCGCGCCGACCGCGATGTCGTGCCGCAGCGTCTGCGCGTTTTCGTAGGTCAGCTCATATTCTTCCCAGATGCGGTCCGCGCTTGCTTTGAGCTCCATATCCATACGGCTTTCCGCAAGCTCGTTTTTATGCTTACGCTCGCCGAGCGTGCGGTACGCTTCCGCAAGGTTGTCCCGCTCGCGCCGATACTGGCTCAAAAGTTCGTTGATGCGCGCGCGTTCGGCTTCAAGCTTGGACTGCTCCTCCTTCGCGCGGTTCAAAGCGTCCTGCTCGCCGGAAATGCTCTGTTCCATTTCCGTGATGCGAGCGTTTGCCTGCTCCACGGATTCCGCAAGCGTTCTGATCTCCGCTTCGAACGAGCCGACGCGCTGCTCCGTCAGCGCAAGCTCGCGCGAGAGGCGATGATGCTCCGCTTTCCTCGCATCCGCTTCCTTTTCGAGCGCCGTCAATCGAATGCGCCGCTCCGTCAGCGATGCCACGCGCTCCTCGCGCCGCTGCTTGTCCGAAGCGATCGCAGCCTGCTCCTTGCGGATGTCCTCGGCGGAAAGCAGATTCTTCCGGCGGATATCGTCCTCCACGGACGCAGCGGATGCGCGCCGCTTTTCGATATCCGCGATGCTCTCATTCACGTCGCCGCGCTCGTCGATCAATTCCTGCACGGCTTCCTCCGCTTCCCGAAGATCGCGGTCGATAATCTCGCGCTGCTCTTTGAGCCGGACGAGTTCAAGCTCGTCCTCATGCGCGGCGGAAAGGAACGCGTCGATCTGCGTATCCTTTAAGAGCATCTGCTTTTTCTGTGCCTCAATCGCCTGCTGCTTCTTCTCGACGGCAGTCTGCGCCGCCTTTAACTGCTTCTGTATTTCCTCAACCTCTCGCTCGCGCCCTAAAAGGCTGAACCCGGATTTCTTTAAGCTTCCGCCGGTCATCGTGCCGCCGGTGGACAGGAAGTCGCCCAAAAGCGTTGCGATATGGAATGCGCTGTGCGATTTCTTCCGAAGCGCGATCGCGTCATCGAGCGTCTCGGTCACGACCGTGCGGCCCAAAAGGTACTCCGCGACGATCCCGATCTGCTTATCGCAGCGGACGAGCTCGCTCGCAAGCCCGACCACGCCGGGCTCCTTCAAAAGCGCGCGCTCCTTTTCGGTCAGCGGGTTTGGATTGAGCAGCGAAATCGGCAAAAGCGTAACGCGGCCGAGATCATTCTTTCGCGCGTACTCGATGACCGTTTTCGCGTCCTCTGCGTTGTTTGTAACGATATTTTGCAGTGAACCGCCCAGCGACATGCCGATGGCTGTTTCAACCTTTTTCGGAACCTTCAGGAGCTCTGCGACGGGTCCTACGATGCAGCCCTCCAATTCCGCGTTCGTTTCCGCGGCGGTCAGCACGGCGCGGACACTGTTCTGATATCCCTCGTGCGAACGGACCATTTCGCGCAGTACGTGCTCGCGCGAAGAGAGTGCGCCGACGTTCTGCTCGTTGATGCGAAGCTCGGCCTGCAACGCAAGGAAGTCGGATTCCATTTCCATGCGCTCGCGCTGCGCCGTTTTGCGCGCCGCGACGTGCTCGTTCATCTTCCCTGCCTGCGCCGCCTCCGCCTGCTTTGCTGTTTCGGATTCGGTCTTCAGCGCATCGACCCGCGCCTTTGCCTCCGTGTCCTCGCCGTCGAGCGCAGCGAGCCGATCCTTGAGCGCGGCCGCCATCGTATCGAAGCGGGAAAGATCGCTTCTCGCGTCCGCAAGGCGGTTCATCGCGTCCATCACCGCCGCCTTTTCGGCTTCGACGTTCGCTTCGCGTGCCGCGATATCCGCGTCCGTCTCCCGGATTGCATCGGTCTCCCTGAGGATTTCTTCCGTCAGTTCGGCCAGCTCCGCCACGTTCGTGTCGCCCTGCTCGTTTGCGGCGATCTGTGTTTTCAGTTCCTCACACGCGCGAATCGCTGCGTCACGTTCTTCTCCGACGCGCGCGATCTCCTTTTTGGCGTGCTCGCGGCGTTCCATCAAAAGATTGCTTTCGCCGACGTGCGATTCCACGCCGGACAGCATCTCGATGACTTTATTCTGCTGCGCGCTCGCGCGTTCGTCGATCTCGCGCACCTGCGCTTCGAGCTCCAGCGATTGTTCGCCGAGCGTGCGGTTCTGCGTTTCATTCAGCTCGATCTCCGTTACGAGCGCAGCGGTCTGTTCCGCGATCGTTTTCATACGCTCGCGCATGCGATCGCTGTTGTACAGGAACAGATTGACCTCGAGGTCTTTGAGCTCTTCGCGAAGCTTCAGGTACGCTCGTGCCGTCGCGCTCTGCTCCTTTAAAGGCTCGAGCCGCTCGCCGAGCTCTTTCAACGTGTCCGCAATGCGCTCCATGTTGCGCTCGGTATTGTCAAGCTTGCGCTCCGCTTCTTCCTTGCGAACGCGATAGCGCATAACGCCAGCAGCCTCTTCGAGCGCGGTTCTGCGATCGCCGGACTTGTTTGAAAGAATCTCGTCCACGCGTCCCTGTGAAATGATCGAGTATCCGTCCTTGCCGATGCCCGTATCGCGGAACAGCTCGGAGATGTCCTTGAGTCTGCAGTTGCGTCCGTTCAGTACGTATTCGCTTTCGCCCGAGCGGAACATGCGCCTTGTGACGGCGACTTCGTCATAATCGGTCGGCAGAAGATGATCGGTGTTGTCAAACGTCAGCGTGACCTCGCACATCGACTGCGGCTTGCGCTTCTGCGTGCCGTTGAAGATGACGTCCTCCATCTTCGAGCCGCGCAAAGCCCTTGCGCTTTGCTCGCCGAGCACCCAGCGCACCGCGTCGGAAATATTACTCTTGCCGCTGCCGTTCGGTCCGATGACCGCCGTAATCCCCGAGCCGAATACGAGCTCGGTCTTTTTCGCAAACGATTTGAAGCCGGAGATATCCAGTCTATTGAGTCTCATTTCGTTTCCAACCTCGAAAGCGCGTCCATGGCAGCCGCCTGTCCCGCGCTCTGTTTTGAACGGCCCGTGCCCGTGCCGAGCACGCGCTCATCGAGCACCGCCTGCATCGTAAAGGTCTTGTCATGATCGGGACCGTTTTCCCCGATCAGGCGGTACAGAACCTGTTTTCCGTGCGTACGCGCGTGAATAAGCTCCTGCAGCCGCGTTTTATGGTCCTTTTCGAACACGGGCTTACTAAGATCGAGCTGCGAAAGCACGAACCGGTGGATAAACATTTTTGCCGGTTCCAGCCCGCCGTCTAAAAAGATCGCCGCGATCACCGCCTCAAACGCGTCGGACAGGATCGAAGGCTTTTTTCTCCCGCCGCTTGCGTCCTCGCCGCGTCCGAGGAGCAGGCACTCCCCGAGCCCGATCTCCTTTGCCGCACGAAACAGCGCATCCTCGCAAACGATGGACGCGCGGTTTTTCGTGAGCTCGCCCTCCTGCATCTTCGGAAAGCGAAAGAAAAGCTCTTCAGATACGCAAAGCTCCAGCACAGCGTCGCCCAAAAACTCCATACGTTCGTTGTCGCCGCCCTCGCCGGGGACGTAGGACGAATGCATCAGCGCGCGTTTCAGCTTTGCCGCGTCCGAAAAGACGTAGCCGATGCGGTTCTGCAATTCCGTTAAATGCTCTTTTGTCAGCATACTCTCTTTACCAAAAAACCCGCACCGGTAGCGTGCGGGTTGGTCCGACTTTCCAGATTCCGCTTATTTTTTCAGATAGCGAAGAATATCGCCGACGGTCTGCACCTTGGGCAGCTCCTCATCGGGGATTTCGGTGTCGAATTCCTGTTCCATGTCCATGACCAGCTCGACCACGTCCAGAGAATCCGCATGCAGATCCTCTACGAGGTTGCTCTCCATCGTGATGGTTTTGGGATCAATGTCAAGCTGTTTGCCGATGATCTCGCAGATTTTTTCGAATTCCATGATTACTCCCTTCCGTCTTTCAAAAGACGATACGATCACTCGATTATTCTACCGAAAAATCGGGTCTTTGTCAATCCTCAATGTTCAGCGTCTCCGCAAACGCGCCGATCTTTTCCGTCACGCCGCCGCGCACGAGCCGCGCCGCCTGCAAAAGGCAGACCTTGACCGACTTCGCGTCCGAGCTGCCGTGGCCCTTGATGATGCCGCCGTTGATGCCCAAAAGAGGCGCGCCGCCGTATTCGGTATAGTCCAGCTTCTTTTTGAGCTGTGCAAAGGATTTCTTTCCGATCAGCCCGGCCATTTTGCCGCGGAAGGATTCCATCAGCGTCTGCTTCAGCATGGTGGAGATCCACTTTGCCACGCCCTCGGTCGTTTTCAGCATCACGTTGCCGTCGAATCCGTCACACACCAGCACGTCGACCGCGCCGCTTGTGAGATCCCGCGCCTCGACGTTGCCGATAAAGTTCAGCCCTTCGACCGTCTTCAGTCTTTGATGCGCTTCCTTCGTGAGCGAATTGCCCTTTTCTTCCTCGGTGCCGTTGTTTAGAAGTCCCACGCGCGGGTTTTTCACGCCCTCGACCGCTTCAAGGTACGCCGCGCCCATCAGCGCAAACTGTACGAGGTACCCGGGCTTGCAATCCGTGTTTGCGCCGCAGTCGAGAATCTCGGTCACAGTGCCCGCCGTCGTCGGGATCAGCGTCGCCAGCGCGGGGCGCTTGATACCCTTATGCCGCCGCACGATCAGCGTGGCGCCGGTCAGCACCGCACCGGTGCTCCCCGCGGAAAAGAAGCAGTCCGCCTCCTTATCGCGCACGGCCTCCAACGCTTTCACGAGACTCGAATCCTTCTTTTTGCGGATCGCCTCGGTCGGATGCTCGCCCATGCCGATCGTCTCGGTCGTAAAGACCGTCTCGATCCGGTCCGAAATCTCCGGATGCGCCGCCGAAAATTCCTTTAATACGTCCTCATTGCCGAACAGCCGGAGGTTCACGCCCTCCGCTTCCGATTCCTTCAAAAATGCCAGAACGCCGTCCAGCACACATTCAGGCGCGTTGTCGCCGCCCATTACGTCAACTGCAAGCTTCATAATATCCTCGCTCATAATCTACGATCCAGCCGATCGTCTTATCTGTGTTATTATACCCCAGAATCGCGGTCAATGCAAGAAAAAAACTCCCCTATGGGGAGTCGCAGACCGTCCGTTCACGTTCTGTCATCGGAGAAAAAGAAGCGTACGCCGTCGGCCGGCTCGTCGAGCGCGGTGCGGAAGAATTCCGGATAGTACTTTACGTCGCCGTGCGGATCGAGCCAGACGAGCTCTTCCCGTACGCCCTCGGCCGTGAACGAACCGCAAACCGGCTGAAAATCGTCCGGCGCGTTCATGAAGAAATAGAACGAGATCTCATAGATCGTTTTGCCGAGGTTCGATTCCCCGTCGCCGTAAAAATAGTTCTCGTGCACGAAGCCGAGCCGATCGACGGTCATCACCGTTCCGGTCTCCTCGAACACCTCGCGAACGATCGCCTGCTCCGCCGTTTCGCCCATGCGGATGCGCCCGTCGACCGAATAGCAGTAATCGCGGAAGTTCTTTACCATCAGGATCTTCCCGTCCTTTTGTATGATCGCGCCGACGCGCAGATTCACGATCCCCTCGCCGCAGGGAACGCACATATCCGGCCCGAGATTGTTTTTCATAGGATGCTCCTTTCGTATTCGTGCGGGCGCCGAGGATGCCGCCCCTATAACAGTCAAACGGATAACAGATGCGGGAGCTAAGGCCTCCGGCAGCACGTTTCTCTCCGCGCACGCGGAATAAATCATGAGGGCGTTGGGATTTCCCAACGCCCTCAAACTTTGTGGTGCTCCCGCTCGGGAAGCTCCGATCCGGTCCTTTCCGAACGGGCAATCATGGACTTATTTATCGTCTTCCATGTTGATGACTTCTCTGCCATCATAATAGCCGCAGTTCTTGCAGACCGTGTGCTGTGCTTTCAGCTCGTGGCACTTCGGGCACTCGACGAGGTTGGGCGCGATCGCCTTCGAATTGTTCGCTCTGCGCGAATCTCTTCTCGCCTTCGACGTTTTTCTCTTGGGTACTGCCATGATTACACCTCCTTATAATCGTTCAATAATGATCCGAGCGCGGATAGACGCGCGTCGGTTTTGTTTTTCGAGCAATCACATTGCCCCAGGTTCAGATCGGCGCCGCATACAGGGCAGAGCCCCTTGCACGTTTCGCTGCAGACGGTTGTCATCGGCATCTCCAGAAAGAAGTTGTCGAAGAACGCTTCCGTCATGTCAAGCCGCTCGCCCTCGTACGGATAGAGCTCGTCGTCCTCCGTCTTGAAGACCGAGCGAACGAAATGCTCCGTAAACGAGAACGCAAGCGTTTCGACCATGGGCTTTCCGCAGCGCGCGCAGGTCGTTTCGTACGAAGCCTCGGCTTCTGCGTCCACACGGAAGGTTTTTCCGTCGTACACATATGCGCCGGAGAGCTTCCCCGTTCCGACGAACGCAACGGTTTCGCCGGCATAATTTTGCGGTTTCAGCTTGCCTTCCCATGAAAACGGGAACGATTCGCCGACCCGCCGCAATGCTTCATTGACCGATACAACCATACGTTACCTCAAAATGAACCAACAGCTATTTTAACCATTTCGTCGCCGTTTGTCAACAGATTTCTTTGTTTGTTTTCCCTTTTTCTTCGGGAATTCGGTTCCTTCTACCGTTCTTTCCGGCGGAACGAGCGCATTTTTACCCGTTCCGATCAGATCCTCCCGGTTGGCAAGCTTCAGCGCCTTCCGCACCGTATGGAAGTTGGCAGGCAGGAAGAACTGCATCAGCGCACGCTGCATCGCCTTCTCCTGCGGGCTTTTCGGCACGAACACCGGCTGCATCGTCCGCGGATCGAGCCCCGTATAATACATGCAGGTTGAAACCGTTCCCGGCGTCGGATAAAAGTCCTGCACCTGCTGCGGGCGGTGTCCGATCCTTTTGAGATACAGCGCGAGCTCGATCGCGTCGGAAAGCGTGCAGCCCGGGTGCGAGCTCATCAGGTACGGCACGACGAACTGCTTCTTATTCAGCCGCTCGTTCATGCGCGCATAGCGGCGGATAAACTCCTCGTACAGCGCATGCGGCGTTTTATTCATGTAATAGAGGGTCGAATCCGCGATATGTTCCGGCGCGACCTTGAGCTGACCGGAAACGTGATGCGCGCAAAGCTCCCGTAAAAACGCGTCGCTCTTGTCGTACAGCAGATAATCGAACCGTACGCCGCTGCGGATGAACACTTTTTTCACGCCGG
The DNA here is from genome assembly GCA_017388175.1 of Clostridia bacterium. GTDB lineage: Bacteria > Bacillota > Clostridia > Christensenellales > CAG-138 > UBA3792. Next base: position 15,308 of record JAFOTD010000042.1, read on the forward strand.
GAATCCCGCGAAGTTTTTTGAGAAGCGAAACGTAATCGTCATGGCTGACTTCAAGGTTCGGACAGCGCTCATAGCCGATACACGAACGGTTTTTGCATACACCGCTCTTCAACTGCTTCTTGCAGGCGGGCTGCCGGAAGTTCGCGGTCGGTCCCCCGACGTCGTGAATAAAGCCCTTGAAATCGGGATCCTTCGTCATCTCCTGCGCTTCCCGAAGAATCGACTCGTGGCTTCTTGCGGAGATCACACGGCCCTGATGGAACGTCAGCGCGCAGAAATTGCATCCGCCGAAGCATCCGCGGCAGGACGTGATCGAAAACTTCACCTCGTCGATCGCGGGGATCTTTTCCCGATAGGACGGATGCGGACGGCGTGTAAAAGGCAGCGCGTAAACCGCGTCCATCTCCGCCGTACTGAGCGGCGGCTGCGGCGGATTCTGCACGAGAAACCCTTTTTCATGCGGCTGGATGAGACGATGCCCGCGGATTGCGTCCTGCTCCTCGAACTGTGTTTTGAAAGCCTCGGCATACTTGCGCTTGTCCGAAGCGACCTCGTTATAGGAAGGCAGCATGATCGCATCCGGGTACGCGGAAGGATCGTTGATACGAAAGCAAGTGCCCGCGACATCGCGGATCTCGTGCACGGGTACGCCCGCGTCGAGTTGTTCCGCAATCTCTATAATGCTACGTTCACCCATGCCGTACATCAGAAGATCCGCGCCGGCGTCATAGAGAATCGAATGCCGCACGCGGTCATCCCAGTAATCGTAATGCGCGAACCGGCGAAGGCTTGCTTCGATCCCGCCGATCAGCACCGGCACGTGCGGATACGCCTCACGGCAGCGGTTGCTGTACACGATCACCGCTCGGTCGGGGCGCTTCCCTGCCATTCCGCCGGGCGTGTAGGCATCGTCGTTTCTGCGTCTTTTGGCCGCGGTATAGTGATCGACCATCGAGTCGAGATTGCCCGCCGAGACGAGGAATCCGAGCCGTGGCTTGCCGAAGGATTTAAACGCTTCCGCGTCGTGCCAATCCGGCTGCGCCAGGATGCCGACCGAAAAGCCCTTGCTTTGCAGCACCCGTGCGATGATTGCCGTGCCGAAGCTCGGATGATCCACGTACGCATCGCCGCTGATATAAACAAAATCAAGCCCGTCGATCCCGCGGGCTTTCATTTCGTTCGCCGATAACGGCGGTATTTGATTGATCGGTCTACGGTTCACTTTGTACGATTCCCGGCTTCCTGCGCGCGTCTGCGCTCTTCCTCGCTGACCGTCGCATGCGGCGAGATCGGCTCGACCACCGGCTCGTGCTGCGCGGCTTCCACGCCCTGCGCCGTAACCTCCGAAACGAGGTACTCGATGGTCGCAACCATTTCCTTGCGTTCGGCTTCCATCTGCCTTAACTGTACGATCAGCTCGTCCAGATACTTATCCACGTCCTCGCGGTCGTACCCGAACAGAGATTTGCGAAATTCTTTATTGACGATGTTCTCCGCCTTGATCATGGATCCGGAGCGGAATTACATATCGGAATAGCCGGAATCCTCGGCAGTATCCTCGACGTCCACGTCACGCGGAGCAAACAGGAAGATTCCTCTCGAAACCTTGCTGACCGTGCCGTTGATCGCATAGATCGCGCCAAGCAGGAAGTCCAGCACGCGCTGTGCGCATGCGCTGTCGAGTTCTTCCATATTGACAATGACCGGACGGCGGTTCTTGAGGTTGTCAACAACGGTCTGCGCATCGTCGTAGCAGACCGGATGATACACGATCATCTTCATGGACGCCACGCCCGCGGGCATCGGCTGCGCGTCTCCGCCGCCGACCAGAGCGTTCTCACGGCGCTTGGAGCGCGGCTGCTTCGGCTGTTCCGGCTGCTGTTCTTCGCCGAATACGTTCTCCTCTTCCGTTTCTTCCAGTCCGATAAAATTCAAAAACCTACCCATTCTGTTTTTCCTCCTAAATTGTTCGCGGGCCGAAGATCGCTGTCCCGACGCGTACGGTCGTTGCGCCTTCCTCGATCGCCGTGTCGTAATCGTGGCTCATGCCCATTGACAGAACGTCGATCGGAAGCTCCGGATATGCGCGCTGTAAACGTTCGAACCAAGTGCGCATTTCCCGGAAATACGGACGTACCGCTTCCTTTTCAATCGCAGGCGGTACACACATCAATCCGCGCAAGCGAACGTGATCGAGCACTGCGATCTTTTCCGTCAGCGCCTCGAGCGCCTCCGGCATCACGCCGCCCTTTTGTGCTTCCCGGCCGATATTGACCTCGATCGTAATATCCTGCGTAATCCCGTTTCTTTGGGCGTACGCGGAAATCGCATCAAGCAGCGGTTCCCGATCCACAGATTGGATCAGGTCCGCTTTCCCGCAAACATATTTTACCTTGTTCGTTTGCAGTTGTCCAATGAAATGTGCCCGTAATTGATTCTGTTTATAAAAATTTAACTTTTCAGTGAACTCCTGCGCGCGGTTTTCACCGATTTCGGTCACGCCCGCCTGCACTGCCTCATAGATCCGTGCCGTGTCTACGTATTTTGTGACCGCGATCAGCGTCACGTCCGAAACCGCCCTGCCGCTCCGCTCGCATGCAAGACGTATCCCATTGCGCACGATTTCCAGATTTTCCCGTATCGTCATCTCATTCCTCCTCGTCCGGCGGAATACGAACCTTCAGCCCCGCGAATAGCGAGATATTGCTGTCTCGCGCGGAAATGATCGCGTTGTCGCCGTCGCTTCCCGCGATATAGACCGCAACCTTCTGAAAGCTTCCGTCCGTAGATTTCGCGTAAATATACGGAACGCCGTCCGTATACTGCAGATACTTAACCGGAACGTAAAGACCGGTCGCATTGTTCTGAACCGAGATCTCCACGACGCGCGTGGTGAGCACCGGCAGCACGTCCGCATCGACCTGCATGACGTACAGAACGCCCTGCGCGGTGTCGCGCTCGTTGATGATTCTCCCCTGATACGCGCCCTGTACGCCCTTGATCGTAAAGTAATAGGTCAGCCCCGGCATCAGCCGGTCCGCGCTCTTACCGCTCTGCACGAACGCCAGGTAAAACTTCGAGCGGTCGGTCACGATCCGGTAACTGAAGTTTTCGTTGTCCATGCTGATCGACGGCGCGTTCAGAATACGCTTGATCAGCGGCACCGTGAGCTGCGAAACGTCCCGGAGGTTGTCCTCGTTCGCGTCCGAATAAAAGCTGACGTATCCGTTGTATTCGGAAGTGATCGTGCGCGCGCTGCCGGTTTCGAAATTCTTTTTCAGCTCGTCGAGATCGGCGATGGACTGCCGCACCATCTCCTTTGACGTATCGCTGAGTTTATTGAACATCACGTTCCGGCGTTCCTCCTGCAGCCGCACCAGCCGCAGCTCGAGCGCAGCATACGAAACGCGATCGCCTTCACCTGCCGCCGAAGCGCGCATATCGCGCGAGACCGCGTCAATCTGATCGTTGTACTGCAGCACCTCGGAAGGAAGCGCTCCGGTGCCGGAATCCGAGCGAAGCAGCGATTGCAGGCGTGTATAGACCGCCGCTTCTCTTGTGCAGATCGCGGCGATCTGGCTTTCGTAGGAATACGGGAACAGGACCGCGATCGGATCGCCTTCGGATACCAGCGCGCCCTCTTTGAGCAGAATATGGCTTTCGCTTGCGGATTCGGTATACAGCCGTTCGCTTCGCACGACCACCGCTTCGCATTCGACCTCGGTATACAGCGTGAGCTGCTCAAGCTTTCTGACGTTGCCCGTGACGCGATTCATCAGATAAATCGCGCCGACGACAAATAGCACCAGCAACACCGCGCTGATGAGCAGAAGCAGATAAAACCGTTTAGTCGCCCGAAAGCCCCGTTCCATTCGTCGTTACCTCGTAACCCGTTTTTTGGGATCTGCCGTACTGACGGTCAAAGTTCTCCTTGTTTTTGGCGATATACCCTTCGAAAAGATCCTGTGCGCTCATGCCGCTGCGCAGGCACATGCTGACGAAAAAGTGCAGCACGTCAACCAGTTCGCCTTTGATCGCCCCGGGATCCAGCGGCTTTTGGTTTTTCCACCATTTCCAGTTCAGCTCGTTTAAAAGCTCCGTCAGCTCGTCCATACAGGCGAGGATATCCTTCTGCATCCACACCTCATACGGAAAATCGAGATTCCGACGCTCCATGATGTCCTGATCCAGCGCGTTCTGCAGCCGGAAAATCATTTCAAGCCTGTCTTCCATTTTCCTTCCACCAGTTTTCCGCAGCCGTTTTCAGCCGGTCTCCGACGCCGTCGATCCGGCCGACCGCGCAAAATACAGCGGCTGACGGCGTAAACAAACGCTTTGCTGTTTCCTTTACCGCTTCTATTGTAACACATTCGATGCGGTTTAGGGTAGCCTCTAAATCATATTCTTTTTGAAGCAGCAGCGCCGTCTTTCCGAGTGCGCTCATGTGCGCCATCGTAGACTCCATGCCCAGGAGGTAGCTGCCTTTGAGCTGCTGCCTTGCCCGGATAAACTCGTCCTCCGGAATCCCGTTCCGCTTCACGTCGTCGATCTCCCTGAGCATCAGCGAAAGCGCTTCTTCCGCCTGCCCTTCGGTGCAGCCCGCATAGAAACAGAGGCTGCCGGTGCCGCGATATGCCATCGGATAGGAATAGACGGAGTACGCAAGCCCGCGCTCCTCTCGGATGCGCTGGAACAATCTCGAGCTCATACTGCCGCCGAGCGCGTTTGAAAGCACTGCCTGCGCGTAGTAGGCGTCCGTACCGAGCGCCTCTCCCGGAAACGCGATACAGAGGTTGATCTGCTCGACGTCTTTTTTGACGAGCGCAGTCCGAAATCCCGGCCGAATCGAAACCGCCGGAACGTCATGCCGCTGTCCACGCGGCATTTCGGAAAAGCTGCGTTCCAGAAGCGAAAGCAGCGCGTCGCGCTCGAAACTGCCCGCAACGGCGATCACGGTGTTTTCGGACGTATAATGCTTTTTCATGTACCGACGCAGATCCTCCCGCGTCAGTTTTCGCACGGTCTGTTCCGTACCGAGAATCTCCGACTCGAGAGCGGTGCCGCAAAAAAGCTGCTCGCCCGCACGGTCGAACACGATGTCCTCCGGGCTGTCCTCGGTCATTGCGATCTCCTCGATCACGACGCCCTTTTCCCGCTCCATCTGCTCCGGATCGAGCGTACTGAAAAGAACGATGTCCGAGAGCATGTCCACCGCTTTTTCAAGATCCTCGTCGAGCGCCTTCACGTGGAAACAGGTGCACTCCTTCGCGGTAAACGCGTTCAGGTTCGCGCCGATCGCATCCATCTCTGCCGCGATATCGGACGCGCTGCGCCGTTCCGTCCCCTTGAAGAGCATGTGCTCGATAAAATGCGATATACCCGCCTCCCGATCCGTTTCAAATACCGAGCCCGCGTTCACCCACACGCCGAGCGCAACCGAGCGCACGGACTCCATGCGTTCCATCAGAACGCGCGTTCCGTTTTGAAGCTGTGTCTGTTCGATCACTTGAGCCACCTCCGATATAAAAGAAGGGCAGAGGATATCTGCCCCTTTTTATTCTGTTCGTTCGAATTACTCGTTATCCTCGTTCTTTTTCGTATCCGGAAGCAGGTCCTTGCGGGTCAGACCGATCTTGCCGGTCTTCGGGTCGATCTCGAATACGCGCACGAGCACCTGATCGCCGAGGTTGAGCACGTCTTCAACCTTGTTGACACGCTCTTTGGCGATGCGGGAAATGTGCAGAAGTCCATCGGTGCCGGGCTTCAGGTTTACGAACGCGCCGAATTCCTTGATGCCGACGACAGTGCCGAGATAGACCTTGCCGACTTCGATGTCCTCGACGATACCATCGATGATGCGCTTCGCTTCCTCGGCAGCCGCCTGGTCGGGCGACGCGATGAACACGCTGCCGTCGTCCTCGATGTCGATCTTGACGCCGGTCTTCGCGATGATACCGTTGATGGTCTTGCCGCCGCTGCCGATGACGTCGCGGATCTTGTCCGGATTGATCTTGAACGACAGGATACGCGGCGCATAGGGCGAAAGCTCTGCGCGCGGCTCGGCGATCGTCTCCGCCATCTTGTCCAGAATGAACAGACGGCCCTTGCGCGCCTGTTCGAGCGCACGGGTCAGGATCTCGCGGTCGATGCCCTTGATCTTGATATCCATCTGGATCGCGGTGATGCCGTCACGTGTACCCGCCACCTTGAAGTCCATGTCGCCGAGAAAGTCCTCTAAGCCCTGGATGTCGGTGAGGATCGCGATGTTGCCGCTATCCACGTCCTTAATGAGTCCCATCGCAACGCCTGCGACCGGCTTCTTGATCGGAACGCCTGCGTCCATCAGCGCCATCGTGCTCGCGCAGATCGAAGCCTGCGAGGTGGAACCGTTCGAGCTGATAACCTCGGATACGAGGCGGATGCAGTACGGGAACTCCTCTTCGCTCGGAAGCACGGGCAGAAGCGCGCGCTCCGCGAGTGCGCCGTGACCGATTTCGCGGCGGCCGGGGCTGCGCACGGGACGCGTCTCACCGGTCGAATACGGCGGCATGTTATACTGATGCATGTAGCGCTTGCTGTCCTCAAGGGTAAGCCCGTCAAGAATCTGCGCCTCCGCGATCGTACCGAGGGTCGCGATCGTCATGACCTGCGTCTGGCCGCGGGTGAACACCGCGCTGCCGTGCGGACGCTCGAGCATATGAACTTCGCTCCAGATCGGACGGATCTCGTCCTGCGCGCGTCCGTCGGGACGGATCTTCTTGTTGATGATCTTGTCGCGCATGACTTCCTTCTGCATCTGATACAGGATCGCGTCAACGTCCTTCTCCATGCCGGGATCGGATTCCGCAAACGCGGCCTGCGTCTCTTCCTTGACCTGCTCGGTGCGCACTTCGCGCTCGTGGCGGTCGAAGGTGTCCATCTGCCAGACGACCTTGTCCATCGCGTATTCGCGAACGCGGCGGTTGAGGTCCTCGTCCGGAACATGGATGTTGACTTCCATCTTGGGCTTGCCGACTTCCTTCTGGATCATCTCGATGAAGTCGACGATCTTCTTGATCTCTTCGTGCGCAAACAGGATCGCGCCGAGCATTTCCTCCTCGGTGACTTCGTTTGCGCCTGCTTCGACCATCATGACCGCGTCGCGGGTGCCCGCAACGGTCAGTTGAAGAACGCTCTTTTCGCGCTGCTCGCAGTCGGGGTTTAAGATGTACTCGCCGTCGATCATGCCGACCGCCACGGAGCCCGTCGGACCCATGAACGGCGCCGGAGAGATGGACAGCGCGATGGAGGAGCCGATCATGCCCAGCACGTCGGGCTGGATGTCCTGCTCCACGGAGAGCACGGTCGCGATGACCTGCACGTCGTTGTAGAATCCCTTCGGGAACAACGGGCGCAGCGGACGGTCGATGAGACGCGAGGTCAGGATCGCCTTTTCCGTCGGACGGCCTTCACGCTTGATGAAGCCGCCGGGGATCTTGCCGACCGCATACAGCTTCTCTTCAAATTCAATGGACAGCGGCAGAAAATCAACGCCGTCGCGCGGTTCCTTTGCGACCGTTGCGTTGACCATGACCGCCGTTCCGCCGCAGCGCACGAGGCAGT
>JAFOTD010000083.1 GCA_017388175.1 Clostridia bacterium
ATCCAAAGGCCTTCCCCTTGAGGGGAAGGTGCCGAGGAACGAGGCGGATGAGGTGTCAGATTCGAGTAAGCAACACCTCATCAGTCAACTTCGTTGCCAGCTTCCCCTCAAGGGGAAGCCTCTTTTCATCAAAGGCGCGCTTATACACTACCTGCGGCGGTGATACCCTCCTTTGTCGGGACGCGCGCTTGGCTCTCCTGTGCAAGGGGAGCTGTCGAGGCTTGCCGAGACTGAGGGGTTGTAAAGCCGGCAGACCTGTACTCGACAACCCTTCCGTCTCGCTCCGCGATCCACCTCCCCTTGCACAGGGGAGGCAAGATGCGCGCAACGGCATTTTCTATTTCCAAAAACAATCCAACGGTGTTAGGGGTGCCCCTTAAAGCAAAAGCCAGGGCGGTTTAACATCGGCTTTCGGCATTTGGAACACAAATGCACTGCTCGCTATTCTGTGCGACTGAAAGAAATGTGTGCAACTGACAGAAACCTACCGAAGAAAAAACGTTTTCCGGAAAGTTTGCGTTTGAACTATACCGATAAGCTGGAAATTATAGAGCCGCTAAAGACAAAATCATATCAGGGAGCACGACATTCCTGCCATAGTCGTATTGTTCCTGTTGTTCGGGCGTTCGTCCTACCAAGGCCACTCCTGACGCAGAATTATCGGATACTACGAGCAATGCAATTCCCGGGAGTTCAAATAGTTTCGTCATCAAATAGAACGAACTCGTTTCCATTTCAATCAAATCTGTGTGAAAACTTCTAATCTCCTCCAAATGTGAATACTCCAGAGCGATCGAAGGCGTGCAAAAAACACTGGCTTTCCGAATATCGTATCCTTTCCTTTTACCGATGCCAATCACTCTATCAACATACTGCATGTCCGGAACAACTTTTTCAAAAAGCATGTTTTCGTGAATGGATTCTTTCATAAGGTACGCATCTGCGTAGCTGCCTGATAAGGAAAATGACGGCGTACAAACATCCCCTACACGGAACGTTTCATTCAATCCGCCAACGGCACCGATGAAAATCAATCTCTTGAATGACAATTCCGCACATAAAGACAAATGATCGATCAGATTTCCGGCGGAGGATCCAATCTTGATCCATCCGATATTCAAATTGTCTTTCTCAACCGAGTACCCAGCAAGATAAGCCCCTTCTTTTAATGTTGTGACTTTGCATTTCTCGTCCATATTCAGTTTATATGGAGAAAAACTCGGTGCGACCACAAGCGCATCATAAGTAATCTCTTCTCTCAATCCAAAAGCTTGCGCCGCCATGTGCTCGGAATTGTACAGATGGAACTTATCAATAATTCTTTTTAATGATTCCTTCATTCTTTTCTCCGAAAGCTCCAATTATTATGATTCATCTTATCACGAGTCTCGAAAGAATACAATATATAAGCACAGCCGACAAAAACCAACTGTGCTTTTGAAATACCCCATTGACAAAGTGCCTCGGAAGAGCCTTTTTTGCTTTTTATCAGGAAAGTGCTGCGATCACGTCGTCGAGCGTTTCGGCAAACGTGATACCCTTCAGTTTTTCCGGCGTAGAAAGCTCGGACGCGAGCATGCGGTCCAGAAGCATGCGAAGTCCCGTATAATACCCGTTCAGATCGTAAAGGATGCAGGGCGCGTCGAGATGATGCAAAGCGACCTTGCTCATGATCTCCGCGATCTCCTCGAGCGTGCCCGTGCCGCCCGGGAACGCGATGAACGCGTCGCCGAGCTCGATCATCTTCGCCTTGCGTTCGGACATATCCTGCGTGATGTAAAGCTTGGTGATCGCGTCATAGACGAAGCCCGCGTCCACGAAAAACTGCGGCTCAACGCCCGTCACCTTGCCGCCCGCTTTGAGCACGCTTTCCGCAAGCATGCCCATGAGTCCGCAGCGCGAACCGCCGTACACGAGATCGTGTCCGTTGCTGCCGATCCACGTGCCGAGCGCGCGGACCGCGGACGCCAGCGCGGGGTCGTTCCCCGGCGTTGAGCCCAGATAAACCGTGATGTTCATAATGCCCTCTCTTTCAACCGACCGGGGCGTCAGCCTCGACGTGCCTCCTTCAAAGGCTTGTCCCAGTACACCGTGCCGCCCGCCTGCCTGCAAAGCGCGTCGATATCCTCGCGAAACGTCTCCATCAGCATTGCCTCGCGCTTTCTTGAACGCCTGCCCGGCGCCTCGTACAGCACGTCGGAATAATACGCGTCGTAGGAGACCGCAAAGTCGCTTTCGTCGATGTGCGGGAAGAACGTCACCGCCGCTTCGTAGCGCACCGTGCCGTTTTCGGACGTTGCGATCAGCATGACCAGCGCCGCGTGGCGATGGATGCTGTTTGCAATGCAGTCCGCCGCAAAATATTGTTCGTATACGTTGACCGTTACCATGTTTGTCTTTTCCTTTCTGTTATACAACGACCTCGTAAGCGTCCTTCGCACCGTATTCGTTCAGCCGATACGGGCTCAGAATGCCGCGGTCGGTCACCACGCCGGTCACGAGCTCCGGCGGCGTGATATCGAACGCCGGATAATATCCTTTCACGCCGTCACGCGCGGTCTTGACGCCCATCGCCTCGAGCACGAACGCCGGATTGCGAAACTCGATCTGCACGTCGCCGATTTTCGGATGCACGGTGTCCGGCACGCCCGTGACGTAGTACGGCACGCCGAGGTGCTTTGCCGCGATCGCGATCTG
>JAFOTD010000084.1 GCA_017388175.1 Clostridia bacterium
CGAAACCCCAGTAAATACTGGGGTTTCTGGTGCCGGAAGTGGGACTCGAACCCACACGGGGTATTAGCCCAGCGGATTTTGAGTCCGCCACGTCTGCCAATTCCATCATTCCGGCAAATATGCTGTTTCAAAATCATTTCCTCGGAAATCGGAGGTCGATTTGGAGGTCGATTTTGGAAAATCGCTGTTATTCAATTCTCAAAAAACCCTAAATTACTGGGTTTTTTGGACCTTAAACGGCGGAGGGCACGGTGGATTTTGAGTCCGTCACGTCTGCCAATTCCATCACACCGGCAAGGTGCTTATTATTTATAGCACAGAAAGAAAGAAAACGCAAGGATTTTTTCAAGCGGAGCGTGTTGTTTTCCGTTTCACGGAATGAATTGCATGATCAGCGTGCGGATTGCGAGCACTGCGGAAAGCAGCACGACAAGCCATCCGCCAACGTACAGCGGCAGCGAGTGACGATAGTTTCCGACAATCGAGCTGCGGCGGCAGGCAAGCAGGATGCAGGCAAGAGAAACCGGCAGAACGAAGCCGTTGACTGTGCCGGCAAGGATCGCGAACCGCACGGCGCCCCCGAAGATCAGCAGGATTAATGCTGACGTGCCGATCAAGCCGAGGACGAACGCGCGTTCGTGCCGTCTGATAAACGGATGCAGCGATTTCAGGAATGAAACGGAGGTATAAGCCGCGCCGACCGTACACGCGAATCCGGCGCAAAACAGCGTCACGCCGAACAAACGCTTCCCCCATTCCCCCGCGGCGAGCAGAAACGTCTGCGCCGCCGGGTTTTCGGAGTTCATGATCGACGCCGCATTGCCGGAAAGCAATGTGTTTCCCGCATAGCATACACCGATGACGGAGAAGAACAGCAGCAGACGGATCAGTCCCGACACGCCCGCGCCGAGGATCGCCGCGCGGCGGAAGGTTTTCGGCGAACCGCCGTCCGCTTCGAGCAGCCGATGTGCGCCGGAGAACGGAATATAGCCGCCGCACGCGCCACCGAGCAGCGTGATCATCGGAAAGAACGTGCCGGCCCATGCAGACGGCGCCGGAAAAGCAGTGATCGCCGACAGAATCGGCGGTCGTGTGCCGATACAGACCGCAAGCACGGCGGAAATGATGATTGCGCTCAGGATCACCGCTAGCCGGTCGACGACACGCTTTGCTCCGGCAAAGAGGAAGATCCCCATTGCAAGCAATCCGCCGAGCAGCACGCCCGCCCGTTCCGGAAGTCCCGTCGCCGCGGAAAGCCCCATCGCGACACCGCCGATGTTGCCCACGTTGAATGCCAGACCGCCGATCGCGATCATCACGGTAAGCACCGCACCGAGCCCCTTTTTCACGCGGTCCGCGATTTCTGCGCCGGACAGTTTCGCCGCGCCGACAACCGACCAGATGTTCGCCTTTGTCACGATGTCCGCAAGCGTCACAAGCAGGATCACGTACAAAAAGGGCAGACCGCCCTCTGCCGAAAAGCGCGTCGTCTGCACAAGGAAGCCCGGTCCTACCGCAGAAGCCGCCATCAGAAACGCCGAGCCGAGCACGGCGCCGCGCCGTATTCTCCTTTCCATCCGGTTTTCCATACCTGTCTCAATAGAAACGCCCCGAGCGGGTCGGGGCGCAGTACGTTTTGTGTCCTTAATACTTCAGAATCGTTTCGACCGGATAGTCCTTCAGCGTCTGACGACCGGGCAAATCACACAGCTCGATCGCAAACGCCATACCCGCCACGACGCCGCCCGCCTGCTCAACAAGCTTTGCGCACGCAAGCGCCGTACCGCCGGTTGCAAGCAGATCATCCACGATTGCGACGCGCTGCCCCGGTTTAATCGCGTCCGCGTGAATCTGCAGTTCATCGGTGCCGTATTCGAGCGCGTACTCATGCGAGATCGTTTCATACGGAAGCTTGCCCGGCTTTCTCGTCGGCACGAATCCGGCATGCAGCGCGTGCGCAAGCGCCGCGCCGAAGATGAATCCGCGCGCTTCCGGTCCGACGATCAGGTCAATATCCTGTTCGCGAAGAGGCTTCGCCATTTGCTCGACGAGCTCTTCAAAGCCGTCCGCATTGCCGATCAGCGGCGTAATATCGCGGAATAGAATGCCTTCCTTTGGGAAATCGGGAATGCTGCGTACCAATGCTTTCAGATCCATAGGTTCCTCCTTGCGGCAAATGCCGAACAGATTACAGTTTATTATAGCATGTGTCAATTTGCAAAGTCAATTATCCTGAAGGGGCAAAATGTTTTATCCTGACATTCCCCCTGCCCTACACCACCCAGCCCTCTTTTCAAACCTTTCTTTCCTTTCCATTTCTTCATCATTTCTATTTTCCGGATGGCAAAGCAAGCCGTCAAAATCTCCCTGTTTTTCTGGCTTTCTTCATGATCGGAGGCGTGTTGGAAAGCGGATGGCAGAGCAGGGATGGCATTCCATTTTTATCTGTGTTTTTCGCATCACCTCCTTTTTTCGAAAACACGTTTTTGGGAAAACACTATGTCAAAGTCCACAGTCCATGATCCTGTTTTGTCCAATTTTCTTGATCGTGGATTTTGATCACTTTTCCTGCGTCACATCCCA
>JAFOTD010000085.1 GCA_017388175.1 Clostridia bacterium
CCGCGTTCTCGGAAAGGTCGCCGAAACCGCGCGCGATCTTCAGCATTTCCGCGATCTCGAGCGTGCGGGTCGATTTCAGATAATCCAGATGTTCCTTGCGCTTTTCAAACTCTTCCTGAGTCAGCCAAATCTCTGCCATTTTGTTTCTCCTTTGCCCTAATTGGGAATCATATCATTATATAGTGATGTTCTCGAGACTGTCAAGCAAAAACTCGCGGATTTCAGCCGCGTTTTTCGCTTCGTTGAGACGCTGCCGCAGCGCGGCGGCACCGCGCACGCCGTGCAGGTAGTGCGGAAGGTGCTTTCTAAGCTCCACCAGCCCGTGCGGGCCCTTGACGGCTTCGATGCGTTCGGCGTGCATCGCTGCGACGGTCAGCTTTTCTTTCATACCCGGCTCCGCGTATGGCTCGCCCGCGGCGGCTGCTTTGATCTCCGCAAAGATCCACGGCCGCCCTAATGCCGCGCGGCCGATCATGACCCCGTCGCAGCCGGTTTCCGCTCGCATGGAAACGGCGTCCGCACCGCAGGCGACGTCGCCGTTGCCGATTACGGGAATGCGCACCGCTTCTTTGACTCTTCGGATCGCGGATCGGTCCGCTGTTCCGCTGTATTGCTGCATGCGCGTGCGCGGATGCAGACAGATCGCGTCCGCGCCGCCCGCTTCGAGAACCTTTGCAAAGGAAACGCAGGTATCTCCGTTCCAACCCTTGCGGAACTTGACGGTAACGGGAACGGGGGAAACCCTTTTCACAGCCTCCACGATCTGCCCGGCCAAAGCCGGCGCGTTCATCAGCGCGCTGCCGTCGCCGTTAGAAACGATCTTCTGCGCGGGGCAGCCCATATTGAGGTCGATCAGAACAAGACGCGGGCCGAGTCGGTCCGCGACAAGCTTTGCCGCATCCGCCATGCGATCGGGTTCGTGACCGAAAAGCTGCACGGCGATCGCATCCTCATCCTCGCCGAGCGAGAGGTATTCGCCGGTTTTCACGTTGCCGAAGGTCAGCCCCTTTGCACTGATCATCTCCGTGAAGCTCAGATCGCATCCGAAAGACCGGCAGAGCGCGCGAAAAACGACGTCCGTGTAACCGGCCATCGGCGCAAGCAAAACAGGGAAATCAGAGGCGTACGGTTCAATCATCGACGATAATCGGAATTGCGGACGGTTCCGCCGTGGGAACGGGAGAGGGCGTAACAATCGGCAGCGGATCCGCATCCGGATCGGGCGAAGCGGGAGGATCGAGCTTCGGATTCAGCTCCAGAAGCTCGATGGACTCGATCAGCCAGCGGCCGTCCATGCGGTCAAGATACAGGCGGTACTTGCACGGCGTCCACTCCGGAATCGCTGCGGCAGAGCCGGATTCGACGGAAACGCTTCCCTTGATGCCGTGGATCTGTTCAACGACGTCCACGTACGTGTTGGCATGCCAGGGCATGATGTGCATGTTCACGATCTTCAGACTGTATTCATAGGAAGCTATGGTCGTGCCCGCATACGGCGCTGCGCCGGTTTCACGCTGCGGAGCGTCGCTTTGAATGCACAGCGGCGTAAAATAGACGGCCAGATCGTTCTCGGACGCATTTTTCAGAATGCATTCGGCGCGCATCGTCATGCCTTCGTTGACGAGAATGTAGGCGTTGCTCAGCCGGGATGCGGACAGGAACGCAAGAATGCAAAGAGCGCCGATCACCAGAACTACGAGGATCGCCCGCATAAAATAGAACACCGAACGGCGTACGGCCGTGACCGTGCGAAGCTGTTTACGCGCCGCGCGAATCTCCGATGCCTTTCGTTTGCGTTCCATGCTATTCGTTCCTTTCCTATAAGTATAGAAATTATATCACAGCGCTCCGGATTTTTCAACCCGCGGCAGATTACCTCTCTTTAACAGAAATAGCCCCGCGTATTTCGCTCGAAAAGCGCTGGTGAAAAGGCGCCGGATGCGGTATGGTATAAACAGAAGGAGATGCTTTTCGAATGACGTTAAAACAGATTGTCATTGCAGCCAAGATCCTGATTGTCACCGGCGCAGCGGGCATGGCAGTCTTCTTGCTGATGATTCCGATCGCCTGTATTGCGGATTTGCCGAATCCTATGCTTTGGGTTTACGTACCGATGGCGGTGAGCGCCGCCTGTACGACCGGTTATCTGGGGCTTGTATTCTTTGCTGTTCCGCATCGCAAGAGACCCGCGAATGAATGTGCAAAGAGGAAAAGGAAAGAGAACCGTGAAGAGCAGTAAATTACGATCGCTTTGGATCGGAAGCATGTTCTTCTGGATCGGAATCAACAACTGCATCGGCTATGGGCTTGGGCTGCACCGTTGGGAGATGCTTTCCCTTGCTGCCGTATTTTTCGTGATGGCGGCGATCAGTTGGTTTTTGGAACGCAGAAAAGAAATGCGTTCCGCGCTGTATGCCGTATTGACTACGATTTTGCTGGTCGTACAGGTTCCGGTCATGGCAAACGCAATCGGGCACGTATGGACGTTGATCCTTGCAGGAAGTGTCGAACTGCTGGTATCATTCGGGGTCGCGGCTTGCATGATCCGGAGAAACCACGCGGGAAGTGCGCATTGAAATATGCAACGGTCTGCAGGGGAGGCCGAACTCGGCGAAGCGCCAAGTGACTTGCGGTTCAAGTAACAATCCCGCAGTCTGCTTCGCAGCCAGCCCCCTTTACACAAGGGGGCCAATGTGCATATGTGGTGAAAAGGTAGGGACGGGCATTGCCCGTCCGCCGCAATAAAATGCAGTGTTTAAATGAATTGTCCTTCGGACCTGAATAGACCTTACGGCCAAGAACAGGCTGCGCCATGAATTTCCTGCGGCATGAAAAGATGGTACGGGAGCACAGGGCTGCTTCCGTACAATTTTTTTGTATTGGCAAAAATATATTGTGGAAATTGTCGAAAAAGGGGTTGACAAGCGAGAGGGGAAGGAGTAATATAAGGCACGTTCGCGACCGGGAAGCGAGCGGCACCGAAAAAGACTTGAGAAAAAAACTTCAAAAAGTTGAAAAAAGGTGTTGACAAACGGAACGGATTGCGGTATACTAACAAAGCTGTCGCGGAAAACGACAGCGAAGCACCTTGAAAACTATATAGTGCATCAACAAACAAGCCAAGTCAATTCAGATCGAGAGATCAAAGAATTACGGACGCGAAAAGAAACACGACCAAGCGAAAAAAAGTGAGCAAAAC
>JAFOTD010000086.1 GCA_017388175.1 Clostridia bacterium
GATGGGCGCGAAGTACTGCGGTCTGTTCGGCAATATCGGGCATGATTTCGGGCAGGGATATGTAAAGGACCTTGCGATCCTCGACGCCGAGATCGTCGGGCTCTCGTCCTGCGGCATTCTTGCCGGCGGACTCTACGGCGATGCGGACAACATCGTCTGCACGGGCACGATCGACTGCATGGAAAAGAACGCGGGCGGGCTTGCCGGCAAGATCAAGAAGAACGACAACGGCTATGTCGGCGTCGCGCGCAACTGCTTCGTATACTGCGACATCGTCGTACGCGGCAAGGGCGTCGAGAACGGCGCGGCGGGCGGCGTTACCGCTTCCTGCTCCGGCGGCGGACAGGTCGTAAACTGCTACGCCGGCGGTTCGATCCGCATCGAAGGCGAGGAAGCGGACAGCGTCGGCGGTATCGTGGGCAATCTCAAGGGCGGCACGGCGATCGACAACAACGTCATGCTGCTCACTGTAATCGACGGCGGCGAGGACAGTCAGAACGTCGGCTTCCTTTGCGGAACCTACGGCGGCGATTCCGGTTCGCACATCCACAACAATTATGTTTTTGACGGCACGCGGCTTTCGGGCGGCGCGGCGAGCGCGCATCCGGAAAGCGCGGCATTCGAGACCGTTTCCGGTGACACGATCCGGAGCCGGTCGTTCTTCCCGGACCGTCTCGGCTGGGATTTCGATTCCGTCTGGACCTGGGTCGGCGATGAGAACGACGGCTATCCGATGATCCGGACGTTTGCGGAAAGCGTCGACCTGAGCGAACGCATCCGGAACGACCTTACGCTGAGATCCCCGGCGTTCCGGCTGACGGAGCCCATGGTGAACAGCGCGTTTTCGGGCGATCCCGTCGTGATCGGAACGCAGCTCGTTCTTCCGGAAGGCATGACTGCCGGAAACGCGACGCTGATGCTCGGCACGTCCAAGAAGCGCTCCGCCTGCACCGAAGCGGTTCCGATGGAGCCGACCGAAACCGGTTTTGCGGCGACGATCACGCCGGAGATCGGTACGTATTACTATTACTGCACGGCGGAGGTCGACGGACGCAAGCTGACATTCCCGACCGAAGGCACGATGCGCCTCGACGTCGTGTCTGAGACGGTGCGCTTTATTCCCGAGCAGCTCACGCTGACGCCCGGCGCGACCGTTACGGAAATGGGCTTCAACTGGATCACTGCGGCAGATGGGCTCGACGCGGAACTGCGCTGGCGCAAAGCCGGTGAGAATACGTGGAACCGGGAGCCCGTGACCGAGATCGAGCGCATCAGCGTGCGCGGCGACCGCGGCACCTTTACCTGCTATTCGTACGACCTCAGGGGACTTGAGCCGGGTACGGACTACGAGTATATGGCGGTCACGAACGACGGCAGCGCCGACTATCAGAGCGCAGTATACACGTTCCGCACGCTGCCGGGCGAAAAGGAATTCTCCTTCGTCGTGATCTCCGACCTGCAGGCAACCAACGAGGAAGGCTATCTTCCCTACTATTACACCGCGAAAGCGTTTCTGACCGACACGCTGCATCCGGACTTCGTTGTAAACCTCGGCGACCTGACCGAGGATGACACGACTGCGGAATGGCAGTACCTGTTCGAGGTGCTCGGCGAGATCGTCGCAACGACGCCGACCGCATTCGTTCCCGGCAATCATGAATCCAAAGGCGACGTGATCTACTCGCACTTCAAGGGCCGCACGAACCTGCCGCAGGGCATCGACGATCCGATCCTTGCGGAAACGACCTCCTCATTCGTCGTCGGCGACGTATGCTTCGTAACGCTGAACACCGAGCCGTACACCGGCGTCGACGGCGCGAACGCGGCGAACGACAAGATGGCCTTCTACGAACAGGAGAAAGCATGGGCGAAGGAGGTCTTCGACGCGTCCGGCTGCAGGTACCGCATCATCGTTGCGCATGCAGGACTCGTGCAGGACGATCCGGTCGCGACCGCGTTCCTCGAACAGATGTGCGAAGAGCTTCACGTGGACCTGTACTTCAACGGACATATCCACAACTACTTCCGCGCAACCGTGAACGGCAGAGGCGAGAAGGCCGATCCCGGCGACGCAACGACCTTCGTGACCACCAGCCCGATGGGCATGAAATTCGACGATTACGACGGCGAACTGGACGGTGTTCTGGACTTCCAGACCGGCGGTCACTCCGACGAGCGCCAGTACTTCACGTACGTTGAGGTCAGGGAGGACGGCATTACCGTTACCGCCTATCAGCGGACGCAGGCGGGCGATGCAAGCATTACGAAGTGCGGCGACTACACGGTGATCGACTCCTTTGCGATCAGAAAGGCTTCTCAGGAACCCGAACCGGCCGAACCCACGGCGGCGCCTTCGGACGAACCCGCGGCGGAGCCCGCGAAAAGCGGCGTCTCGCCCGTCGTCTGGGTCCTGATCGGCGTCGGCGCGGCGGCTGCCGCGGCGTTCGCGGCGGTCTTCGTCATCCGCAGAAAGAAGCGCGGCGCGGACGCATAATTCCGCGCAGATTTTCCGGCGTCTGTCCATTCGCTCCGATCGGATGAACGGACCGAGACGCCGAACTTTTTTCGTCCGTTACGCAAACGTTTACGAAGTGTCGGAAGCGGAACGGTGAAGAGCAATAACAAAGGAAAAGAGGTATTTATGGAAAACTTATTCTGGATCGGTTTTGTCGGCGCGGCGCTTGCCGGGGGTTATGCGCTGCTGCAAACAAAAAAAGTCCTCTCCTTTTCGGAGGGAACAAGCCGCATGAAGCAGATCGCGGGCGCGATCCGCGAGGGCGCGAACGCCTATCTTCATCGGCAGTATAAGACCGTCCTTCCGGTCTTTGCGGTCATCTTTGTGATCCTTACGGTGATGGCGTTTGCAAGCGGCGGCAAGATGCTTTCGAAGTTCACGCCGTTTGCGTTTCTGACCGGCGGGATCTGGTCGCTTCTGGCCGGATTCATCGGCATGAAGATCGCGACACACGCGAACGCGCGCACGGCGCAGGCGGCGAGCGAGGGGCTGAACCGCGGTCTTCGCGTGGCGTTTTCGGCGGGCTCGGTCATGGGCTTTACCGTCGTCGCGCTCGGCATTCTGGATATAACGCTTTGGTTCGTTCTGCTGCGTTACGTGTTCGGTGTAACGAGCGATACGATGATCGGCAATATCATGGTCATGAACGGAATGGGCGCGTCCTTTATGGCGCTGTTTGCCCGCGTCGGCGGCGGCATCTATACGAAGGCGGCGGACGTCGGTGCGGACCTGGTCGGAAAGGTCGAGAAAAAGATTCCGGAGGACGATCCGAGAAATCCGGCAACGATCGCGGACAACGTCGGCGACAACGTCGGCGACGTCGCGGGAATGGGGGCAGACCTGTATGAGTCGTACGTCGGTTCGATCCTGGCAACGTTCGCGCTGTCCGCGATCGGCGGCTACGGATTTGCGGGCATGTTCCTGCCGATGATGCTTGCCGTGACCGGCATTTTGTGTTCGATCATCGGCGCGCAGCTCGTACGCGTCAAAGAGAATGCAACGCAGAAAACGCTCCTGCGCACGCTCCGTACCGGAACCTATACCGCCGCGGCGCTGTCCGCAGTGCTCGCGCTGCCGCTGACGTATCTGACGTTCCACGGCGTCGAAGGCTCGACGGTCTTCCCTGGCATTGCGGGAACCAACTGGTTCGGCATCTACGCGGCGATTTTAAGCGGTCTCGCCGCGGGCTGCATGATCGGCTTCTTCACCGAATTCTTTACCTCCGAATCCTACCGGCCGACGCGCAACCTCGCCGCGACCTCACAGACCGGCTATGCCACGATCATCATCGGCGGCATCTCGCTCGGCATGGAATCGGCGCTGACCTCGATCCTGATCGTCTGCGCGGCGGTGCTCGTCAGCTACTTTGCGGCGGGCGGCTCCACGGCGATCGTCGATGCGAACGGCCACTTCCTTGAGACCTTTAACCGCGGGCTTTACGGCATCGGCATCGCGGGCGTCGGCATGCTGTCCACGCTCGGCATCACGCTGGCGACCGACGCGTACGGTCCCGTCGCGGACAACGCAGGCGGCATCGCGCAGATGGCGGGCATGGACCCGGTCGTACGCGAGCGCACCGACGCGCTGGATTCTCTGGGCAACACCACTGCGGCGACCGGCAAGGGCTTTGCGATCGGCTCGGCTTCGCTGACCTCGCTTGCTCTTCTCGTCTCCTATGTCAACATCATTCAGGATAAGACGGATGCGGTGCTGAACTTCTCCATCATCAATCCGACGGTGCTCATCGGCATGTTCATCGGCGCGATGCTCGTGTTCGTCTTCTCGGCGGTCACGATGAACGGCGTCGAGCGCGCGGCGCAAAAGGTCGTCATAGAGGTGCGGCGGCAGTTCCGCGAAATCCCCGGAATCCTGGAAGGGACCGCAACGCCGGAATACGGCAAATGCGTTTCGATCTGCACCAAAGGCGCGCTCCGTGAAATGGTCGTTCCGGCGTGCATGGCGGTCATCGTTCCGATCCTCGCAGGGCTGATCCTCGGACCGACCGGCGTCGTCGGCCTGCTCGCCGGCGTATCCGTCGCCGGCTTTGCGGTCTCGGTGTTCATGTCCAACGCAGGCGGCGCCTGGGACAATGCGAAGAAGTATATCGAAGAGGGCCACTTCGGCGGCAAGGGATCGAAGCCGCATAAGGCTTCCGTCGTCGGCGACACGATCGGCGATCCGTTCAAGGACACGTCCGGCCCGTCGCTGAACATTCTGATCAAGCTCTGTGCGACCGTCTCGATCGTCTTCTCGGGACTGATCGCGCTGATCCATCTCCTGTAAATTCCTCCTTATCTGTGCAAAGGATCGCTCCCGTTTTCGGGAGCGATCCTTTGTTATACAAAAAGACCCGATCCGTGCGGATCGGGTCTTTCGGGTTCGGAACTCAATACTTTCTTGCGTCCTTGACGTGTGCAAGATGGTCCTCGTAAGCTTCCAGGTTTCTCGGATTCTCGCTTACCTCCGTGTCGCCGACGCGCCACCAGGAGCCGTAGCCGTCGGTCATGGATTTCGGCAGTACGCGGATATCGAACACGACCGGAACGCCCTCGATCTTCTTGGCTTCCTTGATTGCCGCCTTCATTTCTTCGATCGTATGGATCGTGAACGAACGGCAGCCGTAGCCCTCGGCGATCTTTGCAAAGTCGACCGGGATGAACGTGCCGGAATGCGCGCCGTCGTCGCCGCGGAAGCGCAGCTCCGTGCAAAGCGTGTCGTTGCCGTGACCGACCTGCAGGTTGTTGATGCAGCCGAACGAGGCGTTGTTGAACACGCAGACATTGATCTTCCTGTGCTCCTGCACCGCGGTCAGAAGCTCGCTGTGCAGCATGATGAAGCTGCCGTCGCCGACCATGGCATAGACGTCGCGATCGCCGATCGCGTATTTGACGCCGAGCGCGCCGGAGACCTCATAGCCCATGCACGAGTAGCCGTATTCCATGTTGTAGGTGTCCACACCGCGCGCGCACCACATGCGCTGCATATCGCCCGGCAGCGATCCGGACGAACCGATCGCCACATCCTCCGGATCGATCGCAAAGTTGATCGCGCCGAGCACCGCGGTCTGTGTGAGATCCGCGTCCAGATCCTTTGCGAACCGGTGTGCGCTCGCGGCGTTTGCGTCGTTGACCTCGGGAACGTAACCCTCGCCGTAGGCGGTGTGATGCAGCCGGTCGAGCTCCTGAAACCACCGGTCGCGCGCGTCCCTGACCTCGTTTGTGTACGGCGCACGATAGCCGTCCAGCGCCGCAAGCAGCACGGGCAGCGCGCGCTTGGCGTCCGCAATCACCGGAACGGCGTCCATCTTGTACGCCTGGAATTCACTGACGTTGATGTTCACGAACTTCGCGTCGTCACGGAACAGCCATTTCGACGCGGTTGTGAAGTCCGTATAGCGCGTGCCGACGCCGATGACGACGTCCGCTTCCTTGGCGATCTCGTTCGCCGCGGAGCAGCCGGTCACGC
>JAFOTD010000010.1 GCA_017388175.1 Clostridia bacterium
CATCGGCAGGATCACCAGGCCGTATTCATGCGGCTTGAAATACCCGAACAGATGGTTCGCCACGTTCCAGATGACGGTGGCTTTTTCCTGGATGTTTGTTCCCACAACGGTGATTTTCTCGTTTGCCATGCTCTTCTCCTCATAACGGCGCCGCGCCATATAATAATCCAGTAAACATTATACAATTTTTCGTGCAAAGAAACAAGGCTGTTTATGGGACAGTGAGCAGTTTTTCCAGGTATTTTGCTCCAAAAGAGAAAAACAAAATGGATGCCTCTGAGGAATGCCGTTTTTCGGTTTTTGTTTAACAGCATCAGCGCTTGTTTAACAAACTCCGTTTCTTACAGAATCACAGGCCTTTTTATAAAACAAAAACCCTGTATAAGTGTTACAGGCCCATGGTAGAGGTTATGCTGCGCCAAAACGCAAAGCACCGCCCACGATGGGCGGTGCTCTGCGAGTCAGTGTTCCGATGATTTGGGTGAGATTAATATCAGAGGATAAGGGGATCAACAAGTTCT
Source organism: Clostridia bacterium (assembly GCA_017388175.1). Classification (GTDB taxonomy): domain Bacteria; phylum Bacillota; class Clostridia; order Christensenellales; family CAG-138; genus UBA3792. The sequence goes on from JAFOTD010000010.1 coordinate 522, forward strand.
TCACATGAAGGTGGGATGCTTTATAAACATTCGGAGGTTTTTGTGAAGATTTCTTTTCAATCCCTTACAAATAGTATGATCAACAGCCTGCCTCTTCAACATATCCTGTTGTATTCTTGTGCAACCATTTGCCAAACGCGAATCGATGTGATATGCTTTGGATAAAGGCTTAGCGGAGGCATGTATGGCGGATCGAAAACAACGGCCCAAAAGCACCGGAAACGGAACCGGTTCGATTCTCGAATACGACGACGAATTCAAAGTTCAGGTTACGGTGTATGACAAGTACGGGAAAAGAAAACGCTTGACAAAAGGCGGTTTTCGGACGCGGAAAGAAGCCGAGCTGTGGCGTTGGAAAGCAATTGAACTTTTGGGCGACGAAAAAGTGTCTACAATAATGTCCGCGAGCTGGATGAAGCTGTAACGGGAAAGAAAAAGATCAAACAAGACAAGAACGCCGACACGGTAACCGTCGAGGAGCTTTGGCAAGATTTGTGCGACGAGAGAGCGCGAAATATCAAACGCGGATTAAATAAAAAGAATACGAAAAGCCTTCTCAAAGAAAACATATCCCCCGGACGCTGGGGACATATGGCGATCTTTTTTGCCGACAAACAAAGAGTTGGACACAATGGCAACAAAATGGTAGATTGCAAGCCACGGATGTATCCCGTCCTGAAAAAGCCATTTATCCAGTTTGACAGCGACGACGTAGCAGAGATATACGCTGCTTGTCCGGTGCAGAGCACGGAGGTACATCGTGATCTGCGAGCACTGTGCAATATGATGGCGCTGTACTACAACAAAACATATGGAGTTAAGCACAATCCTTGGGATACGGAATTGATTGGCATTGCACCTCGCGGCACCGAAATCATCAAGAAGATAACGCCTCTCCCGGATAAGATTGTCGACGACGTTTGCTGGCGTTGGGCGCATGATAATGATTTTGAGAAGCTCGCGCGATCGGATCAAGTCGCGATCATGTTGATCCTTACGTTATGTTATTCGGGCATGCGTGTGAGTGAGTGCATACATGTGGATCCAAAAAACGTCGATTTCCGGACGCATCCAACAGATGACAAACTCTCAGTACGCAATATATACAATGCTGGAGTAAAAACTGCAACAAGTAAGTTATTGCCAATCACCTGGCTCTGCGATATAGATAACATCATCGTAAGAGCTTTTTTGGGGCCGGAGGGCAACATTTTTTCGGCATATTCTTACTCCGGATTGACGTATTTGATACAACATCTGTGTCGACATGTCGCCGATATGGATTCGGTATTTAAAAAAGAATACGAAAAAAACCGGGATCTGTACGACAACATACATCTCCATCAGTGCCGGCATTGGGCCGCGGTGCATATATGTCAGACAGTCGGCGAGGGCGGAATCGGGGCGGCTCAGCAGTTTTTGAGGCACAGCAGCAGCAAGGTGACGCAGGACGTGTATCTATGGCTTGATGAGCAGAAAACGCGAGCTTTGATATATGGGGCATCCGACATCGATAATAAGGCATTTTCGATGCAGATTCGCAATTTGCAATTAAGTGATGACACCACGGGGCGCCGCAAAGGCAAACATAACAAATATAAGAGCAAATAAACGAGTGATTGCTAATTCTATTGCTAATTCATTCAGTTGTTATAATGCAGAATCATTGATTTATGCAGTAGATTAAGGAGGTTTTGTGATTAACAGTAATTCGCCCGACACGATCTGCTGTCAGTTCCTGATCACACGGTTTTCGAGGCACGCGGATCGCATCCACGTGATCCTCGTCAATGACACGCTCGGATTCTGATCCGATCCCCTTGTTTTTTCTCCGGAAACGCGGTATACTGATTTTATATCAAACAAGGAGGCATATTCGATGGCAGGGATCGACGAACTCATCAGCAAGATTCAGAACGACAAGGGATTGCAGGACGAAGTCGGCAAGATGCTCGCCGACGGCAAAGTCTCGATGCAGGAGGTTATGGGCTTTGCGGCAAAGTACGGCTCCAACCTTTCGCTGACCGAAGTACCGAAGCTCATCGAGCAGCTCAAGAAGATCGGCAAGAAATAAGGAAACAGAACACAAAAGAGGACGGAAGCGTTCCGTCCTCTTTTTGTATCAGCGTATCAGTTCCCTTGCGGCGCGACGCCGTAAACGATCTCCTTCACGACCCCGTCGCCGATCACAACGGACAACTGCGCCGTCCCGTCGACGAGGTTCCATCCGGCTTCATAAAGCGCCGCGAAAGCCGCCTTTGCGTCCGCCTCGCGCATGCCGATCGTAAGTCCCTGCGGGGTCGATACGAGATCGCTCGTGATTCGGATCCCCGTGATGCGGCTCGTACCGTCGATCTCGTTTGCCGTGATTTCAAAGCCTTCGAAAAAGTGAATCACGTCTTCACTCTCGAACGCGCAGCTTTTTTCGACGTACGGATCGGCAATCTCCCGCGGGAGCGAAGCGAGCACCTGTTCCGTCTCGTCATAAATGCCGAAGCGCACACCGTTCGCCTCGAAATACAGCGTGCCGTATTCACCGCCGCGCACCGCGTTCGGATCGACGAACACCGCCTCCGTACCGCCCGCCGTACCGTTTGCGCAGCCCGCCGCAAACAACAGCGCCGCAAGCAAAATCAAAAACCGTTTTTTCATTCCATTCCCTCCGATAACCGTTGCTTTTCCGCTTCATACCGTACGGAAAGCGCCGCGTAGTCCGCGTCGTAGGCCGCCTCCCCGCGATGATCCCGCAGCCCGAATTCCTCCTTCAGAATCCCGCCGAACCAGCGGGTCAGCTTTTCCGCGCCGATTACGTTCAGGTGCTGTCCCTGATCGTACGTATCGGTCGAAAGGTCGACGCCCGTCTCCGAACCGTCCATCATGTTATAATACCGCAATCCGCGCGATTTTGCAAACGATGCGATTTCCGCGTCCCACTCCGGATACCAATACGGCTCGATCGAGGGTGATTTGATCAGCACGAGCGTGATCCCGTGCTCTTCACACAAAGCCGCGAGTTTTTCAAGCCAAGCCATGCTCGTTTCGGGAAGACGCGGGTCGGAAAGCGCAGGCGGCGTCGGCGTTTTTGTGGCGGGCTTCACGCCGGTATGCATGATATAGCCCTTGAACGAGACCGGTTCGCCGTCCGAAAACCAGTACCGCCAGTCCTCCGCCGTCAGCTTGTCGAAGCGGTCATGATACCGCAGCAGCGGGAACACGTAGCTCAAAAAATCCTCGCCGTCGGTCATGCTCGCCCGGATCGCGCCGATCTTTGCGCCGCCCCAGCGCATGCCGTCGAGGTTCAGGCGATTGTACGCCTCGGATTGCGGCGCGCCGTACTTCAGCGCAAGCACGTTGAAGACGACGACCTTCGGCGTTTCGGTCTCAAGCGCGTCGAGCAGCATGTAATAGGAATGCCATACGAGCTGCTGCGCCCCGCCGCGGATGAACGAGGTGATTCCGTACTCGTTATAGAGCACGACCGGCGAAAAGTGCTCGAACACCTCGCAGTCGCCGACAAACAGCACGTCGTGATCCGTTTCCTCGTCGTAATACTCGCCGGTGAGGTGTCCCTCGATGAGCGCCTCCCGGTATTTCGGCGCAACGAGCCTTGAAAGCGCGTACAGCGCTCCGAAAAACACGATGCAGCAAAGCAGAACGCCGCCGATTGTCAGAAGTTTTTTTCTCATATCAGAACCTGCTGTAAACAAACTTCGATGCGTCAAAGCCAAAGCCGTACCGCCCGAACAGAAGGATCGTTCCGATCAGCAAAAGGAGCACGCATACCGAAGCAACCGTGCCCCGCCTTTGGATGCGCTCCCGTATCGCGCCTTTCCGCTGCGCCATGGAAACCGCAAACATCAGCAGTACGCCCATAAGGGCGATCGCATAATCCGAAGCCGCAAGCCCGAGCGACGGGATTCCGGCCGCGACCTGTCCCCAGTTCCACGTCGTGAACAGCGAGCCGAACGCGGAAAACGCCTCGCCCACCGTGCTGTAGCAGTCGAGGATGCGTAACGACGACAAAAGCAGCACCGTGCGGATCACGGCAAGCCCGCGATAGAACGCGCTTGCCGTCAGGCGCGGAAACCTTGCGTGAAAGCGCGCATAAACCGGCTTCAGCTCCTCGGACGCGAGGATCACAAGACCGTTTAAAAGGCCCCAGATAAGGAACGTCAAATTGCTCCCGTGCCACGCGCCGGTCAGCGCCCACACGAGGATCGTCGACAGATACACCGGAACGCGCCGCGACACGCCCGCGCCGATGCGCCGCGTGCTTTTGGACAGCGCGCGCATGGGTTTTGAAACCGAGAGCGGGTAATACACGTAGCGTTTAAACCATTCGCCGAGCGTGATGTGCCAGCGCCGCCAGTATTCGGATATGCTCTTGGAAAAGTACGGCCGCCGGAAGTTTTCTTCGACCGTAACGCCGAGCAGTTCGCCGACGCCGATCGCGATGTCGATGCCGCCCGTGAAATCCGCGTAGAGGCACGCGGCGTACAGCAGCATTTCGACGAGTACGAAACCGCCGCGATACGTCCCTGGCGCGCCGCAAAGCGCCAGCACGGCAACGAGCAGCCGGTCGGCGACGATCAGTTTTTTCCAGAACCCCCACGCGATGCGTAAAGCGGCGGACAGAAAACGCCTGCCGTCGAATACGTGCGGCGAAAGCAGCGCCTTTCCGACCGTCTCAAACCGCGTGATCGGTCCCTGCACCAGAAGCGGGAAAAAAGAGATAAACAGCGCGAGCTTACAGGGATTCTTCTCCGCAAAGAGTTCCTCGCGATTGACGTCAACGAGGTACCCGACCGACGAAAACGTGTAGTACGAAATGCCCATCGTGAGCGCGAGATCCGCGCCGAACTCGCGCGTATGAAACAGCTCTGCCGAGAGCTTTCCGATCATCGCGCCGTACTTTAAGACGAACAGGATGCCGAAATTGACGACGAGACACGCGATAAGCACCGCCCGCCTGCGCTTTTCAAACCGCAGACGCGTTTTCTTGCGTTCCTCCTTCGTGTGCGTCGCTTTCATGGCGGCAAGCGTTTTGCGCTGACGCAGGATCAGCGCGTCGATCCCGCGCGAAGCGGCGTACACCGTTGTGATCGTTACGGTCATAAAGACCGCGCCGAGCCATCCCGCAAAGCCGACGAATACCGCGTTTGCGAGCAAAAGCACGATCCATTGAATCCGTTTCGGCACGAGGTAGTACACGGGCACGAGCACCGCCAGAAACAGAAGAAACGCCCATGAAGCGAAATGCATCAGTCGTCCTGCTCCGCGATGCGCTCGATCAGCGCGTACAGTGCCTTTGCGGAATTGAAGTGTTCCGGCACGATATCCTTTGCCGGGATCACAACGTCGAATTCCTCCTCGATCCGCGTAATCAGCATGACGATATCGAACGACGCAAGGACGCCGTCGTCCACAAGACGCGTTTCACGTTCGAAATCCGTTTCGGGATGCATCTCCCGTAAGATGTCCAGTAATTGCTCCATCGTTCCCCCTATTGAAACAAACGCTTTTCCGCCGCTCTGCGGTCCGTCTTTCCGTTCTCGGTCAGCGGCAGCGCGTCGATACGCAGCATGCGCTTCGGAAGCAGATAGCCGGGCAGCTTCGCCCGCAGCGCTTCGAGCAGCGTCTCCCGTTCCGCCGCGCCGGTATACACGAGCCCCAAAACGCTTCTGCCGCGATCAAACACCGCGCACGCGGCGTCGACGCCGTCGACCGCTTTTGCCGCGGCTTCCAGCTCGCCGAGCTCGATACGGTGTCCCATATACTTGATCTGATCGTCCTTGCGGCCCAGAAACTCCAGCTCGCCGCGCGCGTTGATCCGCCCGATATCGCCGGTGCGGTAGATCGTTTCGGGATAGTCCGCATTCAGCGGATTTTGCACGAACGCCTGTTTCGTGCGCTCCGGATCGCGGTAATACCCGAAAGAGACCGAAGTGCCGCGGATGCAGATTTCGCCCTCTTCGGCGCTTTGATCGTTTTCGTCGAGCAGAAAGATCTCAGCGTTGTCGAACGCGCGCCCGATCGGGATGCGCTCGCCGTCCGAAAACGTACGGGAGACTTCGTAAAAACAGGACATGCCGGTGCATTCGGTGGGACCGTACAGGTTCAGATACCGCGCGTTTACGTGCGCCTGCCAGAGTCTTAGCTGTTTCGGCGGCATCACCTCGCTGCCGAACGCAACCGTCCGAAGATATTGCGGCACGACCGTATCGAACGTACGCAGCGCGGAGATCAGCGTCAGCGCCGGCACGACCCAGCAAAGGATCGTCACGCGGTGCGCGTTCAGAAACTCCACCAGCGCAACCGGCGAAGTAAACAGTCTTTTGGGCACGAGCACGACGGACGAGCCGCACTTTAAGGCGGACAGGATCTCCTTGAGACACGCGTCCACGTACAGCGGCGCCTGCATGCCGAACACGTCCGTTTCGGCTGCGCAAAGCGTGCTTGTGATCTGCTCCGCATAGTCGAGCACGGCGCGGTGTACCCCCACCACGCCCTTCGGCGCGCCCGTACTGCCGCTTGTGAACACGAGATACGCCGGATCCGCATCGAGCGTTTCCCTCTGCGCCGCCGCCAAAGCCGGATTGTCGGCCGGTTCTTGCGCCGCTGCCGCAGCGTCGAGCGTTTCACCCGCAAATCCGCACGCGGAAAGCAGCGCGTTCGCGCTTTCGTCGATGATCGCGAACCGCGGCCTTACGCGATCAAGGATCGAACGGATGCGGTTTTCGCCCATCTCCGCGTCGACGGGAACGTAAAAGCAGCCCGCTTTCCATACCCCGAAAAACGCCGCGATCATCGCGCCGCTCCGCTTCATAAACACGAGAACCGGCTCCCGCCTTGCGCCGCGGCGCAGCAGCGCGGAACCGATCGCGCCGGAGCGCGCGCCGACGTCCGAAAACGTCAGCATTTCCCGTTCATCCGTGAGCATCGGCCGGTCAGGTCGGACCGTGATCTGCTCCTCGAGAAATCCGAGCACCGTTTTCATCTCAGTTTCCTCCTTCGAACGGCGTCGTTGCGACCTGCGGATAGAGAGATTCCTTAAAGTGCCAGTGACGCCTTGAAATCCGCCGCGTCTGCGCGTTCGTCCACATGAAGCAGTGATACTTTCCCGCGCCTTCGTTGCACGTATCGTAATGATACCAGCCGGTGCCGATGTTCACGAGCAGCCAGTAATGATGCGCGGAGCTGTCCCTTTCGATGCTGACGTACTGTGCCTCGGTCTGATCGAGCAGCAGCCTTGCCGCCGCGTACGACGTGAAGCAATCGCCCTTGCCGGTCGTCAGTCCCCGCACCGCTTCGCTGCGCCAGTCCTGCTTGTTGGAACGGGGCGTGTAGTGTATGTGATAAAACAGATATTCATAGATCGCCTCGATCTGCTGCGCGAGCGTCATATCGTCGGTGAGGATCTTTGAAAGCGTCTCGTCCGCGACCTCCTTCGCGCGCTCTTCGCTGACCTGCGCGGAAATAACCGTAAACACGGCCGAGGCCTTTGCGGTGTTGCCCGAAAGGTCCGTCGCCGTATAAACGACGCGATAGCTTCCCCTGCGCGAAGTGTCGACCGCGGATGCATCGACCGAAACGGCGACCTCGCCGTCGCAGACGTCGCGCGCGGACACCTCGGATAAAAACGAAACCGGTTCGTCAAGATAGCAATACCGGTCCTTTACGCCGTAGATCGCCGGCGGCGTCACGTCCGGAACCAGCGTCAGCGCAAAGGTTGTTTTGCTGACGTTGCCGCTCGTGTCGACGGCGACGAGCGTCACGTCCTGCGAAGTCTTCGTCCAGTCCGGTTCCGTTTGGAAAGCAAGCGTTGCTTCCGTCACGTCCCTGACGTTCGCAAAGTCCTCCGCCGCCTTCGGCTTGTTCAGATACGCTTTCTTCACGAGCACGCCGATCTCCGGCGGCGTCGTATCCTTTACGTCGATCAAAGCAAGGTTCTCCCTGCCGTCAATCGTGATCGAGAGCACGTGCATCCCCGGTGCGCTCGGCACGAACGCCCAGCTCAGCGAAGCTTCCCGGTACGTCCCCTCCTCCAGCAGTTCGGAAACGTCGAGCGGCGTATTGCGCGCTTCAATCTCCGTCGGCTGCACGTTTGAAAACAGCAGCGTCGAAGGCACCGTGGTGCTGTTTCCGCCGCGATCGGTCAGAACGACTTCGATCGTCTGCGGGGACAGGCTCAAAGGATCCGGCTCGGACAGAAAGACCGCCGTGACGTCCGTTTCATCAATAACATCCTCGATCAGCATTTCCGGCAGAATCGTTTCCCCCGGCGCGGCGATGTACGTCACGCTCTTTGCCGTCGGCGGAACCGTGTCTTTCACGACCAACCGCGTTTCCGTTTGCACGCCGCCGGCCGTAATCGGTATGCGATACTCGCCCGGCTCACGCAGCATTTCCTCGGTGATTTCTCCGATCCGTGCGTCCTCGTAGCGATCGCAAAGCAGCGTGTCCGCGTCCGGCGCAGGATCGCCCGCTTCCAGAACGATTTCATCTGCCGCTACGCGCACGTGCACCGTCACCGGAACGCGTGTTCGATTGCCGCTCGCATCCTCCAGAAGAACCGTCGCGTCATAATCGCCGACCGTGCCGTAGTTCGGCGCGGTCTCAAACGAAACCTTTACGATGCTCTGATCCCGAAGATTTTTGATCAGCTTATCGGGCGAGGGCGATTGCAGCGTGGAAACCGTCGTTTCCGTGCCCTCCGCCGCCGGAGCCTGCGTGTCCCTGACCCGCAGCACCACCGGTACGGTAAGCCGCCCCGTTCTGACCCGCAGCCGGTAATCGCCCGCCGCGCGATACCGTTCCTCGGGCTCGGTCACATATGCCGCGCCGTCATTTTCGGCGCGGACGAACGCCGACGCGTCCGGCGAGTATTCTCCGAGTTCGATCGTGACCGTCGGCCGCACCCTGCCGTAAAGAATACACAGCGCGACGAACAGCGCCGCCAGCGCCGCCGCGAACAGCGGCAGAACGACCGTCAGAACGGAATACCAGAGTGAGCGCTCGCGTCTCTGCCGTTCCCCTTCCGTTTTCTGTCGCTTCATAGCCGTATATCCTCTTGAAAAATCTGTTCATACGCGCCGGCAATCGCCCGATACAGCGTGTCCGCCCCGCCCCCGACCGGCGCTCCGTCGACCGTCCGCGCGCGGCGCACGCCGAGCGTGCTGGACGTAACCAGCACCTCGTCGGCAGAGAACAGCGCGTCCTTTGTAAACGCCTGCTCCCGTACCGGGACGTCCAGCCGTTCGCAGATTGCAAGCAGGATCAAGCGGGTCACCCCCGGCAGGATCCGCTCGTTTGCCGGATGTGTAAAGAGCGTGCCGTTTTTCAGAATATGCACGTTCGTATGCGCGCCCTCGGTTACGAATCCGTCGCGCACGAAGACCGCCTCATCCGCGCCGCTTGCCCTTGCCCGCTCGCTTGCGAGCACGTTGGGAATCAGGTTCAGCGTCTTGATGTGACACAGCGCATACCGGACATCGGGAACCGTAATCAGCCGCAGCGTGCGTCCGGCGGGCAAAAGTGTCTTTGGCGTCACCGTGATCAGAAGGTTCGGCTTCGCGTCCCCTTCGGGAAATGCGTGTACGCGCGGCGCCGTCGCGCGGGAAGCCTGCCAGTAAAGCACCGCGCAGTCCTCGTTCGCCGCCGCGAGGCATTCGCGCAGCGCGGTTTTCAGCGCGTCGCGATCCGTTGCAAACGGGATCGAAAGCATGGAAAGGCTCCGGTAGAACCGGTCCAGATGCCGCTCAAGCGCAAACGCCCTGCCCTCCACGGCAAGACACGCCTCATAGCAGCCGTCGCCGAAATAAACGGCGCGATCAAGGATCGGCACCGTCATCTCCGCAAGCTTCCCGATCGTTCCGTTGTACCAGCCGACTGCGGACATGCCCCGATACCTCCCTATTTTATAATCGTATAGTATATCATACCTCTTTTTTTCGCGGTGTTCAAGTCTGAAGCGACATTTTCCGGCATTTTTATCCGTGAAACGCTCCCTTCCGCAAGACTTGCAAAAACACGGCATCGGCGCTATAATAAAAGGGATATGATATACAGTCCGACAGGCACGGACGGAAAGGACGTTTGCGATGAAACGGAGAGGACTGTCTTCCGCGCAGATCATCCCGATCGGGTTTCTCCTTGCGATCGCGATCGGAACAGGACTTTTGTCCCTGCCGTTTGCGACGGCGGACGGGCAGAGCGCGCCGTTTCTTACCGCGCTGTTCACCTCGACGACCTCGGTCTGCGTGACGGGGCTCGTCGTCGTCGACACGTTCTCCTACTGGTCGCTGTTCGGCAAAGCCGTGATCCTCGTTCTCATCCAGATCGGCGGGCTCGGCATCGTCGCCGTGTCCTCCTCCCTGTTCATGCTGCTCAGAAGATCGCTCACGATCCGCGATCGCGCGATGCTGCGCGATTCGTTCGATCTTGATTCGCTGTACGGCGTGCTGCCTTTCTTGCGCAAGGTGATCCTCGGCGTGCTCACGGTCGAAGCGCTCGGCATGATCCTGTTCGCGTTTGCGTTTATTCCGCGATACGGCTTTTTCCGCGGGCTGTGGTATTCCCTGTTTCATTCGATCTCTGCGTTCTGCAACGCCGGTCTCGACCTGATCGGGCCGGACAGCTTTCAGCCGTTTCATGACAGTGCTTTCATTCTGATCGTGACGATGTTCCTGATTGTGTTCGGCGGGCTCGGTTATATCGTCTGGTTCGACGTATTCACAACCGCGAAGGAATCGGTCAGGCGCCGCTTCGGCGTTCGCTGGTTTTTCCGGCGTCTCGGCGAGCATACAAAGCTCGTGCTGCTTACAAGCGCGATCCTGATCGTGTCCGGCGCGGTCGTCACACTACTGCTGGAAATGCACAATCCCGGGACGCTCGGCGGTTTACCGTGGGGACAGAAGATTTTGAACGCGACCTTCCAGTCGGTGACGTACCGCACGGCGGGGTTTGCTTCGATCCCGCAGGGCGCGCTGTCCGACGGCTCAACGCTGGTCGGCTGTGTCTGGATGTTCATCGGCGGTTCCCCGATGGGCACGGCGGGCGGCATCAAGACCGTCACGCTTGCCGTTCTGCTCCTGAGCGCGCTGTCATATGTGCGCGGACAGGCGGACATCGTGGTTTTCCGCCGCCGTTTCGAGCAGACGCTGATCCGAAAAGCCGCGGCGATCCTGTTCTTCAGTCTGTTTCTGTCCCTGCTCTCCTCCGTTCTGCTGATCGCCGTCGACGGCGTGCCGATTTCAGATGCGGTCTATGAGGTGTTCAGCGCGACCGGAACGGTGGGACTTTCCCGCGGGCTCACACCGCATCTTTCCGTCTTCGGACGGATCCTGATCATTCTCTGCATGTACCTCGGAAGGATCGGCCCGATCTCGCTCGCGCTGTTCTTCCATACAGACCTGTCCGGCGGCAAGAACATCCGATTCGCGCCGGGACGCTACTTTGTCGGATAAAAAGGAGGATCCATATGAAAAAATCCATCGCGGTACTGGGCATGGGACGGTTCGGACAGTTTCTGACCGCCGAGCTTTCGAAAAACGGTGCGGACGTACTGATCGCCGACGGCGACGAGGAGACCATCCGCAAGTTCGCAAATCAAGTGAGCTGCGCGATCAGGGCGGATCTCAGCGACCCCGAGGTCATCCGCGGACTCGGGCTTGCCGGTGTGGATACGGTCGTCGTCTCGATGGGCAGCAGTCTCGATGCGAGCATCATGTGCGTCATGGTGGCAAAAGAGATCGGTGTGCCGTACGTGATCGCGAAGGCCGCTTCCCTGCGCATGGGAGAGATCCTGCGGCGCGTCGGCGCGGACGAGATCATCTATCCCGAAAAGGAAAGCGCGGAGCTGACCGCAAGGCGGCTTTTGTCCTCCGACTTTCTCGAGTTCTTCGACCTCGGTTCCGAGCTGTGCGTGTTCAGCATGAAGCCGAAAAAGGACTGGGTCGGCAAAACGCTTCGCGAGCTCAAGCTTCGCGACCGCTATGCGCTCAACGTCATGGCTATGCGCGAAAACGGGGAGACCACGGCTTCGATGGATCCCGACCGGCCGCTTGTTGCGGACTGCGAGCTGTTCGCCGTCGCAAAGCGCGACGCGCTGGACAAGATCCTGCACTGAATCAACACCATAAAAAACGGGCCGCAGATCGCGGTCCGTTTTGTGTTGCGTTGTTATTTGGAACGATGTCTGTACGTGAGCGGGCTGAACAGCATGATGATCGGGAACAGTTCGAGTCTGCCCGCAAGCATTTCAAACGAGAGCAGCACCTTCGATGCGCTGCTGTAAAAGCCGTAGTTCTCGGTCGGTCCGACAAGCGCAAGACCCGGGCCGATGTTGCTCAGACAAGCGAGTGTTGCCGTAAAGTTCGTCAGAAAATCCTGTTCACCGAGCGAAAGCAGCAGCACGCCCGCTGCGAGACACGTCATATACAGCACGAAGAATACCATCGTGGCGCGGATCAGATCTGTATGGATCGGCTTGCCCTCTATACGGACGACCGTGACCGCACGCGGATGCAGCAGCTTTCGCACCTCCTGCCGCACCGTTTTGAACAGAATCACGATACGGCTGATCTTGAGGCCGCCGCCGGTCGACCCCGCGCAGGCGCCCATGACCATGAGGAGAAGAAGAATCATCTTGGAAAAGCCGGGCCAGGCGTCGAAATTGACCGTCGCGTAGCCGGTCGTTGTGATGATCGACGAGACCTGGAAATACGCGTCCCGGAGCGTGATGCCGAACCGCGTCGCCGCCGATGCCGTGTTGATCGTGATCAGCACAACGGCCGCCGTCACGATCCCGCCGTAGACGCGCAGTTCCTCGGAACGGACGGCATTTTTCCATTTGCCGATCAAGATCAGGTGATACAGGCTGAAATTGACGCCGAACAGCAGCATGAACGTGGACAGCACGACGTGGATGTAAGTGCTGTCGTACGCCTTGATGCCCGCATCCCGGACCGAAAATCCGCCGGTGCCCGCCGCGCCGAACGCGTGGCAGACCGATTCAAACAGCGGCATGCCGCCCGCACACAGCAGAATGATGAGGATCACCGTGAGCGCGGAGTAGACGGCGTAAAGGATCTTTGCCGTGTCGCGCATGCGCGGGACGAGCTTGCCCACGACGGGACCCGGGACCTCTGCGCGCATCAGGTGCATCGAGCGCTCCTCGCTCATCGGCATGACCGCCAGCACGAACACGAGCACGCCCATGCCGCCGATCCAGTGGGAAAAGCTTCGCCAGAACAGGATGCAGTGCGGAAGCTGTTCGACCGTTTCGAGGATCGACGCGCCGGTCGTGGTGAGACCGGACGCGATCTCAAACAGGCAATCCCAGTATGAAACGAACTCGCCGCCCGCGGCGGTCGGAAACACGTTTCCGAGGAGAAAGAACGGGACCGCGCCGAACACGGACATCAGCACCCACGCGGCCGCGACGGTCAAAAATCCTTCGCGCGCGTAGATCGTCATGTTCTTCGGCTTTTTCAGCCCGAACAGCCCCAAAAGCAGCAGTACGCCCATCACCGGCAAAAAGCACAGCGCGGCGATCGCCGCTTCGCCGTAGATCAGACCGACGATGAACGAGGGCAGCATCAGGATCGCCTCGAACGCCATGATGCGGCTTAAAAGGAAAACGACCATCCGGCGGTTCATCTTGCGTCCTCCATGATATCGCCGAGATCGTTGAGACGCCGCTGTTCGGTCACGACGAGCACGACGTCGCCCGCCTGAATGCTGTCCATGCCGCCGGGAATGATCGCCTTGCCGTTTCTGACGATGCACGCGATCAGCAGATGCTTTTTCGTTTTCAGATCCTTCAGCGGAATATTGAGCAGGTTTTTGTTCTCCGCGCTTGCCAGAAACTCCAGCACCTCGATCGAGCCGTCCGCGATCTTATACAGCCCGCGGATCTCGCCGTGGTTCGCGCTTGCTTCGCGGGCGCGGACGTAACGCAGAATCTGGTTGGTCGCGATGCGCTTCGGTGAAATGACCGAATCGAGCGCCGTCGCCTTCACGAGGCTTTCGAGCGCGTCGTTGTTGACCTTGGCGATGACCTTCGAAACGTTGCGGTGCTTTGCGTACAGCGCGGACAGGATATTGCCCTCGTCGAGTCCGGTCAGCCCGATGAACGCGTCGACGCCGTCAAGCCCCTCCTCGAGCAGCAGCTCGTTGTCGGTGATATCGCCGTTCAAAATGACCGCGCCGGGCAGAAGCTCCGCGATATTGTGCGCGTTTTCCTTGTTGCGCTCGACGATCTTGACGGAAAGATTGCTCTTCAAAAGTTCCTGCGCCAGATAATAGCTGATGCGCCCGCCGCCGCCGATGATGACCGAGCGGATCGGGTTTGCGAGCACGCCCGCCTTGCGAAGCGCCTTTGCGACCTCGCGCGGGGCGCCTGTGACGTACAGCACATCGCCGCCCGAAAGCGTGAATCCGCCGGACGGAATCGTGTATTCGCCGTTGCGCTCGACCGCGCAGATCAGCACCTTGACGCCGAGCTTCTGTGGCAGTTCATACAGCGGAATGCCGGAAAGCGAGCTCTTTTCGGGGAGCTTCGAGGTGACCAGCTCGACGTGTCCGCGCGCGAACAGCTCGACGTGCATCGCCGCCGGGAACCGCAGCACGCGCGCAATCTCCTCCGCCGCCTGCCGGTCCGGATTGACCGTCATCGAAAGACCGAGATCGTCGGAGATGCGGTACATATTGTTCGCGTATTCGGGGTTGCGGACGCGCGCGATCGTGTGCTTTGCGCCGATCTTATGCGCGATCAGACACGCAAGCAGGTTCATTTCATCGCTCTGCGTCAGCGCAAGCAGCAGGTCGGCGTCCTTCGCTCCCGCCTCCTCCAGAACGGAAAAGACCGCGCCATTGCCGACGTATCCGATCACGTCCTGCGTGTTGCTGATCTGTTCGATCACCGATTCGCTCCGGTCGATCACCGTCACGCGGTGCCCCTCCGCAACAAGCTGTACCGCAAGCGTCGATCCCATCTTCCCGCAGCCGACGATCATGATCTGCATATCCGAAACCCTCCGTTCGATCCCATGTTGCAATATTTAAAATAGTATATCAGAAACACGCCCGAAATGCAAGTTTTCCCGTCCTCGCAGCCTTTTTGCGCTTTTGGGTCTTGTGATTCCGGAAAAAATATGCTATGATAAGGCGATTTGATCCGATAGGGAGATTTCTATGAAAAAGATTATTGCAATCATTGTGATTTCCGTTCTCTCGCTTGCCATGATCGGCTGCTCCTGCGCATCGTGCGGATGCGGCGGCGGGCAGAACGTTCCGAGCGCAAAGGGCGAGGTTTCCATTGCGTACGACAAGGCCGAAATCCGCGATCTTCTGAGCTATTATCAGGCAAACCAGGGCTACGTCGTCACCTTCGTTCCGCTTGAGGAAAGCACCGATTTCGCAAAGCTGTCCGACTCGGCGCGCGTCGCCGTAGTCAAGGACGAGGCGGTCATTGAACATCTCAAGGCCGCCGGCTGGATCGAAACCGAGCAATGGACGGAAGCGCAGAAGGCGAGCAACGAAAAGCTGTTCGGCCTCACCGTGCTGGAGCTGCCGAACGAAAGCGGCGCGTCCCTTAACAAGGACGCCGTCGCCGCGCTGACGCGCTGGCTCAGCGGCGAAGCGGAACCGCTCGACGATCTCGTAACGAGTGAGGATTTTGCCGCGCTGAAAAACTGAATGCGTCCAAAACCGACAGGATCCCGGAGAAATCCGGGATCTTTTTATACGTCTGTTTTCAAAGCGCCATGAGTTCGGCCGCCGCCGCAAGCACCGCTTTCCCGCGCAGCGCGATGCGCCCGTTTCCGAGCGGTTCGCAGATGAGTTCGCCGCCGCGCGCCGACGCCTGATACGCGCGGATGATCCTTTTGCCGAGCGTTTTCGACCACCAGTCCGCGATCTGGCAGTGTGCCGAGCCGCAGACCGGATCCTCCGGCACCGTGATTTCCGGCGTAAAGCTTCTCGATACGCAGTCGTATTCGATGCCCTTCGCCGTCGCGTTCCAGATGCGTCCCGGCAGCCGCTTCAAAAGCGCGTAGTCCGGCGTCAGTTTCCGAACCGTCTCTTCGCTGTCAAACACACAGTTGAGATCGAGTCCGAGGATCGCTTTTACCGGCCGCGCGCCGAACGCCTTTTCCATATCGTCGGTCACGGGGATCTCTCTTAACGGATAGGTCGGGAAATTCAGTTCAAAGAGATCGCCTTTTCGCTTCACCGAAAGATCGCCGCTGATGCTTGTATAGCGCACCTCGTCCGCGTCCGGCTCGTAAAAGCTCAGGATCACGAACGACGCCGCAAGCGTCGCGTGCCCGCAAAGCTCCTCCTCCGCCATCGGCGTAAACCAGCGGATGCGGTAGCGATCGCCCTCCTTGACCGCAAAGGCGGTCTCGGCAAGGTTGTTCTCCGCGGCGATCGCCTGCATGGTTTCATCCGGAAGCCACGCGTCCGTCACGCAGACCGCCGCGGGATTGCCATGGAACGGTTTATCCGTAAACGCGTCGACGATGTATTGCTTCATGGGTTGTCCTTTCGATTATCCGATATCCTTAATCCTGTTCCGCGCCGCATTTCGGGCAAAAACGCGCATTCTCCGGAATCGGATGATTGCATTGTTTACAGTATCCGGTTTCGATTTCCGCTTGCTGTTCCACAGGTTTCTCCTCTGTTTCCTCTTCCTCCACTCTCTGTATCCAACCGACGCGCTCGGCAAAGGAAACTTTCCGGTTCGATGCCGATGACGGCAAGTTTTCATCTTCTTCATGGTACGGAGTTTTATGTTCCTCATGCCATTCCACGATCTTCCCGTAGCCTTCAAGACAAAGCCCCGCAATGAACCCGATCAGACTATATAACAGATACTCGGCGTGTTTTATTTCGTGTGACACAAATAACGCGATGACTATTATAACCAAAAGAACTATTATCGCAACTAAAGCAAGGCTCTGCAGCATTCTCCCGATACTCTGCAATGTTTTTCCGGTGTGTTTAAACATGAAGGCCTCCTTTTCCAATTCAAATTGAATAACGATTCTCCGGCGGGAGAATCTTCCTGACCATGCTCGAAGAACATATATCACATCCCGCAGGGATATATCACGTTCCGCGCATGCGGAACATTTCACTGCCGCCTTACAGCGGCTTCTTCGCCGGCGGCCCCGCCTTGCGCGGGTAGGTTGAATCATTCCTTGCCTTCCCCTTGAGGGGAAGGTGCCGCAGCTTCAGCGAAGGCGGATGAGGTGTGCGGGGAACGAGACAGACGCGGCGTGTCGGGATACGGTTCCGATGATTGCGTGAACACCTCATCACCGCTCCGCGGAGCTTCCCCTCAAGGGGAAGCCTCTCGCCACCCAAAAGCCTTCTCCTTGAGGAGAAGGTGCCGAGGAACGAGGCGGATGAGGTGTATCGCAGAAAAAATTAACACTTCATCAGTCAACTGCGTTGACAGCTTCCCCTTGAGGGGAAGCCTCTCGCCACCCAAAAGCCTTCCCCTTGAGGGGAAGGTGCCGCAGCTTCAGCGAAGGCGGATGCGGTACCGTTCGCCCTCCTTGACCGCAAAGGCGGTCTCGGCAAGGTTGTTCTCCGCGGCGATCGCCTGCATCGTTTCGTCGGAAAGCCACCGTTCCGTCACGCAGACCGCCGCAGGATTGCCATGAAACGGCTTATCCGTAAACGCGTCGACGATGTATTGCTTCATGGGTTGTCCTTTCGATTATCCGATATCCTTAATCCTGTTCCGCGCCGCAGTGCGGGCAAAAACCGGAATCGCGCGGAATCGGTTTATGACACTGCTTGCAGTAATTCACATCGTTGAGAGGTCCCTGATCCGCTGTTCTTTGGACCGATCGGATCCAATCCGCCTCTTCTTCCTCAATATTATCTTCAAGTCCGATCCATTCGGAGAGCGTGCGTTTTTTCCGCGACTGCCGCGGTTCTTCCTTCCCGTTCGCCGGCGCTTCTTTGTCCGCCCTTTCGACTGAAACCGTTTTCCGATGCGCTCTGTATTCCCCGTAGCAGTTGCGGCACAGATGGATGGTCCTGCCGTCCCTGTCGATCACCTCGATGACTTTGACCTGTTTCGCGCCGCAGTTCGTGCAGACGCCGCTTTCGATCATTCTCTGCACCGTCGGCTTCCCTGTCCTCTGCATTCTTCCGGCATGCACTTCCGGAACCACGAGTTCGAATTCGCCGTCATCATCGGGATCGTCGGCGCTTTCTCTCTCCGCGAGCAAAAGTTCATGCAGCTCCACGATCCTCCCGAATCCGACGAAGACCATGCAGAGACCGAACGCAAGAAACGGTCCGCAGAGCAAAATGGCAAGAATGAAATACACCGAAAGCTCTTCCTTGATCGCAATAGCGATCGCCGCGATCCATGCGATCAACCCCGCAAAAAACAGAATCTTCCCGAACAGCTGCAGATTTTTCCCCATATTTTTGAACATGTGATCTCCTCCCCAGTCAGATATTATTTACAGCGGCTTCTTCGCAGGCAGCCCCGCTTTGCGCGGGTAGGTTGAATCATTCCTTGCCTTCCCCTTGAGGGGAAGGTGCCGCAGCTTCAGCGAAGGCGGATGAGGTGTATCGCAGAAAAAATTAACACCTCATCCGTCAACTGCGTTGACAGCTTCCCCTCAAGGGGAAGCCACTTTCGTGTCACAGCGGCTTCTTCGCAGGCATGCCCGCCTTACGCGGGTAGGTCGACGGAGTTGGTGCGTTTTTGGTGCAGATCACCAGCGTGCGCGCGCCGTAGTCCGAAGCAATCGGGACGGTTTCGGCGCTCGTGTGCAACAGATGCAGGGCGGATTTTGCCGTCGGAAGCTCTTCCGAAACGTCGCCCTTATAGCAATAGGCTTTTCCCCCGACTTTCAGAAGCGGCACGGTGAGCTCCAGAAGTACCGGAAGAGAAGCCACCGCGCGGGAGACGACCGCGTCGAACGAGGCGCGGTATTTCGGGTCGCGCCCGAAGTCCTCCGCCCGCGCATGCACGATTTCCGCCGAAAGATCCAGCGTTTTCAGGACTTCCCCGAGGAACGTCAGCCTTTTTTGCAGCGAATCGACGAGCGTGATTTTCAGCGTCGGATTCATAATCAGCAGCGGGATCGCGGGAAATCCCGCGCCCGTGCCGACGTCCGCAATCTTTGCGCCGTCCGAAAGATACGGAAGCGCCGCAAGCGAATCGTAAAAATGCTTTTTTACGACCTCCTTGGGTTCCGTGATCGCGGTCAGATTCATCTTTTCGTTCCATTCGATCAGCAGTTCGTAGTATGCGACAAATTTGTCGCATGCTTCCGGGGTGATATTCGGGATCGTGTTTTTCAGCAGATCATGCATGGGGAAATCCTTTCTTCGAGAGAACGAGCAGCACGCCGACGTCCGCGGGGGACACGCCGGAAATGCGCGACGCCTGTCCGATGTTTTCGGGGCGCTGCGCGTTCAGTTTTTGCCTTGCTTCGAGCCGCAGCCCGTCAAACTGCATGTAGTCGAGATCCTTCGGGAGCGGCAGCTCCTCCATCGCGAGAAAGCGCTTGACCTGCTCGGTCTGTTTTTCGATATAGCCGTCGTAATGCGCCATGACGTCGACCTGCTCTTCGACCGCGGGTTCGAGCGGTTCGAGGCAGTCGAACAGGTTCAGAAGGTCGGTATAGCGCACGTTCGGCCGTTTCAGAAGGTCGAAGAGCTTCACGCCGGAATTCGGAACGCTTTCGCCGATCGATTCAAGATACACCCGCAGCGCGTCGCTTGGCGGCACGTGCGTGCCAAGCCGCTCCATCGCGCGGGCGACGCCCTCCTTTTTGCGCTGCAGCGCCGCATAGCGCCGCTCGGTCACAAGTCCCAGACGCCTTGCGCGTTCGGTAAGCCGGAGATCGGCGTTGTCCTGCCGGAGCAGCAGGCGGTATTCGCAGCGGCTCGTCATCATGCGGTACGGTTCCGGCGTGCCTTTGGTGGAAAGATCGTCGACGAGCACGCCGATATACGCGTCGCTTCTGCCGAGAAAGAACGGTTCCTCGCCCTTCACGTACAGCGCGGCGTTCACGCCCGCGTAAAAGCCCTGCGCCGCGGCCTCTTCATAGCCGCTCGAGCCGTTGACCTGCCCCGCCGTAAACAGGCCCGGAACATCCTTTACCATCAAGCTCAGATTCAGCACGTTCGGCACGAGGCAGTCGTATTCGATCGCGTAGCCCAATCGCATCACTTCGCAATGCCTCAGCCCCGGCATGGTATGCAGCATGTCGACCTGCACGTCGGCGGGCAGCGAGGTGCTCATGCCCTGCACATACATTTCCTCGGTCGTGCGGCCCTCCGGCTCGATGAAGATCTGGTGGCGGTCGTGGTCCGGGAAGCGCACGATCTTGTCCTCGATCGACGGGCAATAGCGCGTGCCGGTCGCGTGGATGCGCCCCGCGTACATCGGCGAGCGGTCGAGGTTTTTCAGGATGATGTCGTGTGTGGCTTGATTGGTATAGGTCAGATAACAGGGATCCTGCTCGATTTGCAGCCGCCCGTTCAGGAACGAGAACGCGGGCGTCGGCTCGTCGCCTGTCTGAATCTCCATTTCGTCGAGATCCAGCGAGCTTTTTCGCACTCTTGCGGGCGTGCCGGTCTTGAACCGCTGCAGCGGAATGCCAAGATTTTTCAGCGCGTCGGAAAGCGTTTCGCTTCGCATCATGCCGGAAGGTCCGGAAAGCCTTGACCACTCGCCGATCAGGATGCGGCTTTTCATGTAAACGCCGGAGCAGAGCACGACGGCGCGGCAGGCATAGGTGAAGCCCTCATCGGTCCGAACGCCGGATACGCGTCCGTTCTCGGTTACAATCTCCGTCACCTCGCCCTGCACGATCGTGAGATTCTGCTGCGTTTCCAGCGCGCGCTTCATGCGCTCGTGATAGCGGCGCTTGTCCATCTGCGCGCGAAGCGAATGCACCGCGGGACCCTTGCTGGTATTCAGCATGCGCATCTGGATCAGCGTATCGTCCGCGGCAAGCCCCATCTCGCCGCCCATCGCGTCGACCTCGCGCACGAGATGTCCCTTGCCGGTGCCGCCGATCGCGGGGTTGCACGGCATCATGCCGATGCTGTCGAGATTGAGCGTCAGAAGAAGGGTCTTTAACCCCATGCGCGAACAGGCCAGCGCCGCTTCAATGCCGGCGTGACCCGCTCCGATCACGATGCTTTCAAACCGTTCCTGTTCCATACGTCCTCTGTTCGATACAATTTGACAATTCAGTATATCATACCCTTGGAATTTTGTACAACGGGTAGTGGAAATTTCCGTAAAACTCTGTTATACTGAAAGCACACAGGAGGATCGGAACATGGGTAAAATGCGTTTGATCAGAGAAGCGTACGGCACGACCGAAGGGTTCTGCCTCGTCAAGAGCGCGGCGGTGCGCACGGACGTGAAGGGCACGGAATACCTCGACATGGTGCTCGCCGATTCCGAGGGCGAATGCGTCGCGAAGCTTTGGAACTATTCGCGCATCACGCACGGCGAGTACGACGCGAACGATATCGTCAAGGTGCGCGGCTCGGTGCAGATCTGGAAGGACACCGAGCAGTTCAAGATCGACCGGATCCGCAGGGCGAACGACGACGACAACGTGGATATGAGCGGGATCATCCCGACCGCGCCGTTCGATCCGCAAGCGATGTACGACGAGCTGTACAATACGGCGACGGGATTTATAGACGAGGATCTTCGGCGGATCGTGCAGTATCTGCTGCGCGAAAACCGCGAGCAGCTTCTGATCTACCCCGCGGGGGTCAAGCTCCATCACGCGACGCGCGGAGGGCTTCTGCATCACACCACGGCGGTACTGCACCTTGCGGAAAGGATCGCGGAGCTCTATCCCTCTCTCCATAAGGATCTTTTGTTTGCGGGCGCGATCCTGCACGATATCGGAAAGCTCAAAGAGCTTGACGCCGACGCGCTCGGCATCGCCGGCGCGTACACGAACGAAGGACAGCTTTTAGGACACATCAACGTCGGCATGGCGATGGTTGCCGCGGCCGCCGAGATTACGATGATCAGCCCGAAGACCGCAATGCTGCTTGAGCACATGATTCTGTCGCACCACGGCAAGCCCGAGTTCGGAAGCCCCAGACTTCCGATGATTCCGGAAGCGGAGGTGCTTTCTATCTGCGACCTTCTCGACAGCAAGATGTATGAAATGGACGCCGCTTTGGACGGCGTATCGAAGGACGGCTTTTCCGAGCGGCTTTGGGCGCTCGACAACCGTCAGCTCTATAAGATCGACTGACAGCGGCGTAAAACCCGCGCAAAAGGAATCCCTCCGTATACGGCTTGCGCCGGCGGAGGGATTCTTGTCGTCCGCCGTCATTTTTACGCAAATTACAATATAAAAATATGAAATCGTCTTTCAAAAATCGCGCATACGTGGTATGATATAGGTGAAATGTGCGGGCAACCGCAGGGAAATAAGGAGGATGCACATGATCATTCAAAAGCCGGCGGTCGCCGGTACAGTGGAATCCAGCGACGCGCTCGTTTCGGTCGAACCGGGCGAGGGCAAGATCGAGCTGACGCTGACCTCGAGCGTCATGAACCAGTACGGACGGCAGATCAAGGAAACCGTCATGGAAACGCTGAAGCGTCTCGGCGTCGACAGCGTGAAGATCAACATCGTCGACAAGGGCGCTTTAGACTGCACGTTGAAGGCGCGCGTGGAGTGCGCGGTGTTCAGAAGCTGTGACGCGAGCGAAAAGGACATTCCGTGGGGAGGTGCTGTTTCGTGATCCCGAGACCGAAGCCCGAACGGTTCCGCCTGCGCCGCACCATGATTTTCATGAGCGCGCAGAAGCCCGGCCTCATCAAGGACGCGTACATCTACGGCGTCGACAGCATCATGCTCGACCTTGAGGACGCGGTCGCAGAAAATCAGAAGGACGCGGCGCGCTTCTCGCTCTACCACGCGCTGAAGACGATCGACTACGGCGATACCGAAGTCATCGTGCGCATCAACGGGCTCGATACCCCGCACTGGCAGGAAGATATCCGCGTGTGCGTCGCGGGCGGCGCGGACGGCATCCGCATCGCGAAGTGCGAAAGCGCGCAGGACGTCAAAACCGTCGAAGCGGCGGTCGAAGCTGCCGAAAAGGAATTCGGCGTCGAAGCGGGCAGAACGCTTTTAATGGCTGCGCTCGAAAGCCCGAAGGGAATCCTGAACGCGTATGAGATCTGCTCGGCGAGCGACCGAATGTTCGGCGTCGCGATCTCCGGCGGCGATTTCAGAAAGTGCATGCAGACCAAACCCACCCCCGACGGCATCGATATGCTCGTCGCGCGCGGGCAGATGATTATGGCGGCGCGCGCGGCCGGCGTGCAGTGCTTCGACACGGTCTTTACGAACCTCGACGACATGGCGGGCTACGAAGCCGAAGTGCGCCAGAACAAGGCGATGGGCTTCGACGGCAAGAGCCTCATCAATCCGAAGCAGATCCGCCTCGTACATGAGATCTTTGCCCCGACCGAAAAGGAGATCATGCAGGCGGAGAAGATCGTGCGCGCGTACCGTGAACAGAGCGCGGCGGGTGTCGGCGTCTTCACGGTCGACGGCAAGATGATCGACATCGCATTCATTCCCGGCGCGGAACGCACCTTAAAGCTTGCCCGTGCCTGCGGACTTTGGGAGGGGAATCTGGTATGAAGAATTACGTCGGAAGAGATATTCCCGATGCGCTCCTCGTCAACGGCAAGGAGGTCTATCAGGGCAAGAATTACATGGACGGCAAGTACATCAAAAAGGCTTCGCCGTGCACCCGCCGTTATGAAAAGCCGCAGGAGAGCAAGATCGTGGAAACGCTTGCGGACGCGCTCCGTCTCTGCGGCGCAAAGAGCGGCATGACGTTCTCCTTCCATCACCATCTGCGCGACGGCGACTTCGTCGTAAACATGGTCATGAAGGCGGCGATCGAGGAGCTCGGGCTTGACAACCTCACGATCGCGGCGACGAGCCTCGGCGCGGCGCACGATCCGGTTGCGGAATACATCACCGAGGGCAAGGTCACGGGCATTCAGACGAGCGGCATCCGCGGTCGTATCGGCGAGGTCGTTTCAAAGGGTTTGCTGAAGACCCCCGCGATCATCAGAAGCCACGGCGGGCGTCCCCGCGCCATCGAAGGCGGCGAGGTGCACATCGACATCGCGTTCGTCGCGGCGCCGACCTCCGACTGCGTCGGCAACTGCCGCGGCATCGGCGGCAAATCGAACTGCGGCTCGATGGGCTACGCGATGACCGACGCGAAATACGCGGATCACGTGGTCGTCGTGACCGACTGTCTCGTGGACTTTCCGAACGTGCCGGCGTCCGTCGAGGCGATCGACGTGGACGCGGTCGTTATCGTCGATTCGATCGGCAACCCGAAGAAGATCGCATCGGCCGCGGCGCGCATCTCGCAGAACCCGCGCGACCTGATGATGGCGGAAAACGTCGCGAAGGTCATAGCGGCGACGCCGTACTTCAAAGAGGGCTTCTCGTTCCAGACCGGCGTTGGCGGTCCGAGCCTCGCCGCGAACCTGTTCCTCGAAAAGTACATGGACGAACGCGGCATCAAGATGGGCTGGGCGATCGGCGGCATCTGCGGTCCGATGGTCGAGATGCTGAAAAAGGGCAAGGTCGGCAAGGTCATCGACGTGCAGGACTTTGATCTTGACGCGGTCAATTCGATCAATCAGACGCCGAATCACTTCGAGATGAGCGCGAGCCAGTACGCGAACCCCGCGAACAAGGGCGCGTTCGTCAACAAGCTCGACTTCGTCGTACTCGCGGCTTTGGAGATCGACACCGGCTTCAACGTGAACGTGTTGACCGGTTCGGACGGAATCCTGCGCGGCGCGCCGGGCGGACACCCCGATACGGCGGCAGGCAGTAAGTGCTGCATTATCGTTACGCCCCTGATCCGCGGCAGAATGGCAACGGTCTGCGAACACGTCGTGACCGTCACCACGCCGGGCGACTGCGTGGACGTGCTCGTCACCGACTACGGCATTGCGGTGAACCCGCTGCGGCCGGACCTTGTCGAGTGCCTCGACAACGCGGGCATTCCGCACGTCTCGATCGAGTCGCTGAAGAAAAAGGCGTACTCGCTCGTCGGTCGACCCGACGATCTCCAGTGGGAGGACAAGGTCGTCGCGATCCTCGAAGCGCGAGACGGCACGATTCTGGACGTCGTCAGAAAGATCAAGCCGTACACGATCGACTGATCGCTTCTTTCAATCACAAACTCCCCGTCTGAAAGGCGGGGAGTTTTTCGTATCTGAAAGCAGTCATCGTACCGTCTCCGGCGGCAACGTGCAGCATAAGCGCGTTGTCGACGCGCGCACGAGCGCATCGGAGAACGAACGTCCGCATGATCCGTCAAATTCAGCGACATGTGCGATGAATTTGACACCTTGCAGATCCCGCCGCCCGGAAATGCGACCGCATGATAGGCGGGATCTGAAAAAAACAGTCTGTTGAAAAACCGGGTTTTTCAACAGACTGCGCGCAGCTTATGCGAGCTTCTTTTCGAGGCGGGCGCGGATCGCGCGGATGAAGTCGATCGTGTTGACCGCGGTGGGCTTCTGCCCTTCGACGAGGTTCACGAGATCCTTGGTCATGATGCCGTCGTTCAGCGTTTCGACGCAGGCCTCTTCGAGCTTGTTGCCGAAGTTGACGAGATCAGGAAGCCCGTCCAGCTCGCCGCGCTTTCTAAGCGCGCCGCTCCACGCGTAGATTGTCGCCATCGGGTTCGTGGAGGTCTCCTCGCCCTGCAGGTACTTATAATAGTGGCGGGTGACGGTGCCGTGCGCCGCTTCGTACTCGAACTTGCCGTCCGGGCTGCACAGTACGGAGGTCATCATGGCAAGGGAACCGAACGCGGTGGAGACCATGTCGCTCATGACGTCGCCGTCGTAGTTCTTAAGCGCCCAAATAAAGCCGCCCTTCGAGCGGATGACGCGCGCGACCGCGTCGTCGATCAGGGTGTAGAAGTAGGTGAGGCCGAGCTTTTCAAACTGCTCTTTGTACTCCGCGTCGTAGATCTCCTGGAAGATGTTGCGGAAGTTCATGTCGTACTTCTTGCTGATCGTATCCTTTGCGGAGAACCACAGATCCTGCTTCGTGTTCAGCGCGTACTGGAAGCACGAATGCGCGAACGAGCGGATCGAGGTGTCCTTATTATAGATGCTCTGTAAGATTCCCGGGCATTCGAAATCATAGACCGTTTCGCGGAACTCGGCGCCGTTTTCGCCGGTGAAGGCCAGCTCCGCCTTGCCCTTTTCGGGGACGCGGTACTCGGTGCCTTTGTAGAGATCGCCGTACGCGTGACGCGCGATGGTGATCGGCAGCTCCCAGTTCTTCACGACCGGCTTGATGCTGTCGATGATGATCGGCGCGCGGAACACGGTGCCGTCGAGGATCGCGCGGATCGTGCCGTTCGGACTCTTCCACATCTCGTGCAGGTTATACTCGGTCATGCGCTGCGCGTTCGGCGTGATCGTGGCGCACTTGACGCCGACGCCGTACTTTTTGATCGCGTTGCCCGCGTCCTTGGTGATCTGATCGTTCG
>JAFOTD010000087.1 GCA_017388175.1 Clostridia bacterium
AACTTCATCAACCCGGCGCTTGCGGCGCGCTGCTTCCTGCTGCTTTCGTTCAGCAACGGCATGACGAATTACGCGGTCGACGCCGTGACCAACGCCACTCCGGTCGCCGCTCTGAAAGCCGGCAGCATGATCAACGTGACCGATATGTTCCTGGGCAAAGCGCCCGGCGTCATCGGCGGTTCGATCGTCGCGCTTCTGATCGGCGGTCTCGTGCTGTGGGGACTCGACGTCATCCACGGCGAGATCTGTTTCTCGGTCGTCGGCGGATTCACGCTGTGCCTCGCGCTGTTCGGCGGACACGGCTTTGACCCGACCTATCTCGCGGCGCAGCTCTGCGGCGGCGGCGTGATCATGGGCGCGTTCTTCATGGCGACCGACTACACGACGTCCCCGGTCAGCCGTCTCGGTCAGCTCGTTTACGGCTGCATGATCGGCGTGATCGGCGCGCTGTTCCGCATCTTCGGAAAGAGCGCGGACTCCTTCAGCTATTCGATCATCATTGCGAACCTGTTTACGCCTCTCATCGACCTGTACATCGTTCCGAAGCCCTATGCGTACCGCAAGAGCGCGATCGAAAAGGCCGAGGGCGTTCAGAAGCCGCCGTTCTTCAAGCGGATCCCGAAGCCCGTCATCGCGCTGACGATCATCGCGCTGATCGCGGGCGTGGCGCTTTCCGGCGTGTTTACCGTAACCAAGGATCCGATTGAAAAGAACGAGGAGCTCAAGAAGCTCGCGTCCTTCAAGGTCGTGTATGAGACCGCTGCCGACTTCCGGCCGAACGAAACGCTGAACGAAAAGGTCGCGGAGCTTGGCTCGAAATACGCAAACGGCAAGTTCGGCAACACCGACATCGAACAGGTGTACGAGGCAGTCGACGGAAACGGCGACGTCATCGGCTACGTCTTCTCAATCGCGAACCGCAACGCGTACAATCCGCCGGTCAAGATTGCGCTCGGCATCACAGTCGACGGAACCGTCACGAAGATCGCGTTTATCGAGATGAACGAAACGCCCGGCAAAGGCGACCACTGGCTGGAGGATGCGAATAAAGACCAGTTCACCAACCGCAAGGTCGACAGCTTCGTTCTGAACGGCGATAAGAGCACGGACGGCATCGACGCGGTTTCCGGCGCGACCGTCACCTCGAAAGCCGTTGTGAACGCGGTGAACGCGGGTCTCGACTTCTTCCGGAACGTGATCATGGAGGGAGGCAACTGATATGAAGAATCCGTATTTGGAACGGCTGTATAACGGCCTTATCAAGGAAAACCCGACGCTGGTGCTGATGCTGGGCATGTGCCCGACGCTGGCGGTTTCGGTCGCAGCGATCAACGGCGTCTCGATGGGTCTTTCCACGCTGGCGGTATTGGTTCTTTCGAACTTCCTGATCTCCGTCATGCGCAACGTCATCCCCGATCAGGTCCGCCTTCCCGCGTACATCGTCATCGTCGCTTCCCTCGTTACCGTCGTGAAGCTGCTGATCAAGGCGTTTTTGCCCTCCGTCGACGAGGCGCTCGGCACCTATATCGACCTGATCGTCGTCAACTGCATCATTCTCGGCCGTGCGGAGGCGTACGCGAACAAGCATACCCCGGGCCTCGCGGTCATGGACGGCATCGGCATGGGCCTCGGCTTCACCGTGGCGCTGACGCTTGCGGGTCTCCTCCGCGAGCTCCTGGGCGCGGGCACCGTGTTCGGGCTTCGCGTGTTCCCGCCGGAATATGCGATCGGCGTTCTGATCCAGCCCCCGGGAGCGTTCATGGTCATCGCGCTGTTCATTATCATTATGAACGCGATCGGCATCAAGACGCGCCAGCACGAGCTCGTCAACAGCGACGGCTGCGACGGCTGCTGCGCAAAGTGCACCATGCGCTGTGAAGAAGCAAAGGAGGAAACGAAATGACACGTCTGATTCTGATCGTCATTCTGAACGCGTTGATTTCTAACGTCGTTCTGAACCAGTTCCTCGGCATCTGCTCCTTCCTCGGCGTTTCCAGACAGATCAAGGCTTCGGCATCGCTGGGCGGCGCGGTCATCTTCGTTATCACGATCGCATCGGCCGTCGCGAGCCTCCTTTACAGCCTTGTTCTGCATCCGCTCGGGCTGGACTTCATGAAGATGATCATCTTCATTCTGGTCATCGCGGCTCTGGTGCAGATTGTCGAAATGTTCCTCAAGAAGAAATCACCCGGCGTCTATAAGGCGCTCGGCATCTATCTTCCGCTGATCACCACCAACTGCGCGGTTTTGGGCATTGCGATCGACAACGTCGATAAGTTCGGCTATAACTTCATCGAGAGCGTGTTCTCCGGATTCGGCACGGCGGTCGGCTACACGATCGCAATCGTCCTGCTCGCGGGCATCCGCTCGCGTCTCACGGAGGACGATATCCCGCGGCCTGTTCGCGGCGCACCGGTCGTTCTGCTGGCGGCGGCGCTGATGTCGATCGCGTTCATGGGCTTTTCCGAGCTGCAGCCGGCGATCGAAGCCATCCTGAATTGAAGGGGGTCGGACAATGATTATTCTGTATACGACCATCGTTATTACCGTCATCGGCATCATCGTCGGCCTCGGGCTCGTATTCACGGGCAAGAAGTTCTTCGTGCCGGTTGACGAGCGTGAAACCGAAGTGCGCGAATGTCTGCCGGGCAACAACTGCGGCGCTTGCGGCTATGCGGGCTGCGACGCGGCTGCGGCGGCAATCGTCTCCGGTGACGCGCCGGTTAACGTCTGCCCCGTGGGCGGCGCGCCGGTTGCGGAAAAGATCGGCGGCATCATGGGCACCGACGCGGAGATCCTCGAACGCAAGGTCGCGTTCGTCCGCTGCAAGGGCACGTGCGAGGCGTCCGGGCTGCAGGGAAATTACGTCGGCATTCAGGACTGCCGTTCGGCGGCGCTTGCCGGTATGAACCTCAAGAACTGCGACTACGGCTGCATGGGTCTCGGCTCGTGCGTGACCGTCTGCCCGCAGAACGCCATCTCGATCATCGACGGCGTCGCCGTCGTGAACCGCAAGAAGTGCGTCGCCTGCGGACTGTGCGTCAAGGCCTGTCCGAAGGGCCTCATCGAGCTCGTTCCCGAAAGCAAGCACGTCGCGGTACAGTGCATGAACCGCGACAAGGGTCCGCAGGTCAAAAAGGTCTGCTCCGCGGGCTGCATCGGCTGTACGCTGTGCACGCGCCAGTGCCAGTTCGACGCAATCCATATGGACGGAAACCTTGCGCGCGTGACCTATGAAAACTGCACGCAGTGCGGCAAGTGCGCGGAGAAGTGCCCGGTGCACGTCATCACCCCGCCCTGCCCCGCCGTGCAGAAGGAGGCATAAGCTATGGAAAAACGCAATCAAGCAGCAAAGCTCATCATCGGCGCGGTCGTCGTGATCATCGCGGTGCTGGTGCTCGGCGGCATCATCGCCGGACACGCCATCAAATACAAGGCCGCGCCGCTCAACCGGGACGACATCGATTACAAGAGCGTCCAAGCGCCGGAGGCAACGAGCGCGGACGGTACGATCACCGCGAACGATTGGAATGCGATCTATCCCGACATCGTCTTTTCGATGGGCAGAAATATCGAAAACGGCGACGATCCGGACGAGGTCGTCAACTATCTGGAGCTGGACCCTTACCTCATCGCGATCTATGAGGGCTACGGCTTCGCAAAGGACTACGGCAGCGCGCGCGGTCACGCCTATACGCTGACCGACGTCGCGAAGACCCTGCGTCCGCACGGAAACGCAAACTGCCTCACCTGCAAGACGCCGAACTTCACGAAGCTCGTAAACGATGAGGGCGACGAGGTGTATTCCCGCAAGTTCGACGACGTCTATCAGCAGCTCATCGACAACGACGCGGAAACGGTCAGCTGCTACACCTGCCACGGCAACAACCCCGGCAACGGCACGAAGGCCAAGGAAAACCTGACCGTCACGCACGGCTACATCACGCTGGCGCTCGGCGACAATCTCGGCACGATCGACCCGGGCATCCTCGCCTGCGGACAGTGCCACATCGAGTACTACTTCGACGCGAAAACGAGCGCAACCAGAATGCCGCACGACTCGATCGAAGCGATGACGCCGGAAGCGACCTATGAGTACTATAAGACGGTCCTCTCGAAGGACGGCACGCCCGGCTTCTATGACTGGGAGCAGCCGAGCACCGGCGCAAAGATGCTGAAGGTGCAGCATCCCGAGATGGAGACCGTGCTTTTAGGCAAGCACGCCGGCCTGCTGAACTGCGCAGACTGTCATATGCCGGTCGTGCAGAACAAGGAAACGCAGAACATCTACCACAGCCACCTGCTCGTGAGCCCGCTTAAGGACCAGACGCTTTTGGAGAGCTGCCTCGTCTGCCACGGGGATATGGGAGAGAACAGCGTTCATACGACGGACGAGATGGTCACGTTCGTCACAAACATCCAGAACAATATCACCGCGGAAGAAAAGCGCGTCGGCACGCTGCTTGCTGAATTCAAGTTGATGCTTGCCGCCGCCAATGAAAGCAAAACCTTGAGCGAGGAGCAGCTCGACGAGGTGCGCGAGCTCTATCGGAAAGCGCAATGGTTCTTCGACTACTGCTACGCCGAGAATTCCGAAGGCGCGCATAACTCCGACCTTGCACGGCGCTGCCTGTCCACGGCGGAAGATCTGATCAACGAGGGCATGGCGCTGCTCGGCGCGGAATAACCATCCTGAACGACTTGCGGCAAAGGAACGCCGTTTCGGCGACTTCCTTTGCCGCATTCTTTACAAATCCATGGAGATCCTGAAAAAAATCTACAAGTTTATCGCCTCGATGAAGTTCGCGATCATCCTGCTGATCGTCGTGGCGGCCGCGTGCGTCGTCGGCAGCCTCGTGCCGCAGGGCGAGCTGTTCGACCGCGGCGCCTATTCCGAACGAACGGCCGGGCTCATCCTCGGCCTCGGGCTGGACGACGTGTTTCACAGCTGGTGGTTCATCGCGCTCGTTTCGCTGCTCTGCCTCTCCGTGCTGCTCTGCAACCTGACCCGCGTGCGCTCGCTGATCCGGCAGACGAAGCAGGCCGCGGACCTTTCGCACGCGCTTTCCGATACGCCGACCGTGACGTACGCGGGCGTTTCCGATCCGAAGCCCGTCTTCCGGCGGCTGCGCTTCTACCGTCCGACCGAAACGGCGGTCGACGGGAAGGAGGTCGTTTTTTCGTATAAAAACCGGGTCGGCTTCTGGGGCGCGTGGATCTGTCACATCGGCATCATTTTGATCGTGCTCGGCTATGCGCTCGGGCAGATGACGCTCTTTTCGGCAACCGTGTACGGCACGCCGGGCCAGGTGAAACCGATCGAAGGCACGCCCTGCGAGGTCACGATCGACGACTTCCGGATCGACCTGACCGAATCCGGGTTCGTGAAGCAGTACGCCGCGGAGCTGACCGTGCGCAATACCGAAACCGGCGCGGCGCAAAGCGGCACCGCAAGCGTCAACCATCCCGCGGTGCTTGCGGGCTATAAGTTTTATCAGACCGCAAGCGGCGACGCCGTCCGCGTTACGATCGCCGAAAACGGCGTTCCGTTTGAGAGCACGGATCTCTGCGTCGGCGAGGAGCTGACCGTCTCGTTTCTGCCGGGGCTGTCCCTCTATCTGTACGCGTATGAACCGGATCACGAAGGCTCCCCCGCCTATCACATTCTGTTCTTCTATCAGGATCAGCACATAGACGTCGGCAAAGCCTACTTTGCGCCGGGCGCAACGATCGATCTCGGCGCCTATACGATCACGCTCTCCGATCCGTTGGAATACACGCTTTTGCGCGTGAAAAAAGACTCGTTTGCGTGGCTCGTGCTCATCGGCGCAATCCTCACCGCCCTCGGCCTGTTTATTGCCTTGTACCTCGTGCCGGAAACCGTCTGGGCGGTGAAGAGCGAGGACGGCTCGTGGACGCTGAACGGAAAGAGCAAAAAGCTTGCTCCGCTGTTTCGGGAGCAGTTCGACCGCGCCGTTTCGGGGCGCAAGGGAAAGGAGGCGGCAAAATGATGCAGGCGGAAAGCATTCTGTTTCTGATCGCGCTGTGCGGTTATTTTGTCACGACGGTCCTCTACTTCCTGTATGCCGGTCTGAAGAAGCCCGTGCTCGAAAAGCTTGCGGTGCGCGTACACCTCGGCGTATTCTTAACGCACACGGCGGCGATCATCCTCCGGTGGATCCTGATGGAGCGTCTGCCGATGTCGAACCAGTATGAGTTCGCGACCGCGTTTGCGTGGGCGCTGGCGCTGATCAGCATGCTCTTTATCGCGAGGTTCCGCTTCCCCGTGCTCGGCGCGTTCGCATCGCCGGTCACGCTGCTGTTAGCGCTCTACGCGGGCCTGCAGAAGCTGAACGAGTTCAAAACGATCGCCGCGTACGAGGCGATGGGCGTCGACGGCGTGGACCGCATCCGAAACCTCATGCCCGCATTAAGGAGCGCTTGGCTCGGCATCCACGTTTCCACCGTCATCGTCGCGTACGGCGCGTTCGGCGTGTCGTTCGTGCTCTCGATCCTTTTCCTGCTGCGCGACAAAGCGAAGCCCGGCGGCTTCTTTGACACGCACGTTCCGCAGAAGGAAAAGCTCGACGTGATCAGCTACCGCAGCGTGTCGCTCGGCATGATGTTTCTGACCGTCACGATCGGCATCGGCGGCGTCTGGGCGGAGAACGCGTGGGGCAGCTACTGGACGTGGGACCCGAAGGAGACGTGGGCGCTCGTCACCTGGCTCATCTACCTCGTCTATCTGCACCTTCGGATCCGCCGCGGCTGGAACGGCAAAACCGCCGCGATCTTCGGCGTCGTCGGCTTCGTCTGCGTGATGTTCACCTACGTCGGCGTAAACACGCTTCTGCCGGGTCTGCACAGTTATAAATAAAAAACCGTTTGGCTGCGGATTGACACCCGCAGCCGTTTTTGATATGATATAATTTACCAAATAACAGGAGGATTCAAACGAATGTCGATTCAGATGCGGGAATACCGAAATCCCAACAACAGCAATCTTCCGCTGCGCGTCGCAAAGGGGCATTTTGCAACGAGCCACAGCCATATCAACTACTACGTTGATCTGACGATGACCAAGTACTGCCTGCCCGAAGCGCGCGAAGCCGCCATTCATCTGGCGAACCGGTTCAAGGCGACGACGATCGTCGACACGATCCTCTGCCTCGACGGGACCGAGGTCATCGGCGCGTGCATGGCGAGCGAGCTTTCGAAGCAGAGCTACACCAGCATGAACGCGGGCCGTCCGATCTGCGTCATCACGCCCGAGCATACGACCGGCAGCCAGCTCCTGTTCCGCGACAATACCGCGCCCATGATCCGCGATAAGCACGTGCTGATCCTCGCGGCGTCCGTCTCCACCGGCTATACCGCGCTCGGCGCGATCGAGGCGATCCGCTACTACGGCGGCGAAACGGTCGGCATCTGCTCGATCCTTGCGAACATCAAGGAATGCGGCGGCTACCCCGTTACCTCGGTCTGCGACACTCTGAAGCTTTGGGGGGATTACGAAAGCTTCCCGGCGCACGAGTGCCCGCAGTGCAAGGCCGGCGTCCGCCTCGATGCGATGGTCAATACCTACGGCTTCTCCAGTTTTTAAGTCCAAATAACGCCCTTCGGGGCGTTTTTATGTATGAAACACACAAGGAGGTACAACTATGGAAATGAAATTCTACCGCTGTGAAACCTGCGGACAGATCGTCGCGATCGTCAAAAAGAAGGGCTGCCCCATCATGTGCTGCGGCAAGCCGATGCAGGAGATCGTTCCCGGCTCGGTCGACGCGTCGCTCGAAAAGCACGTTCCGGTCGTTACGGTCAATGGCGACACCGTGATCGTAAAGATCGGCTCGGCGGCGCATCCGATGCTGCCGGAGCACTATATCGAATGGGTCTCCCTGCAGACGAAGTTCGGCAATCAGAGAAAGGCTCTGAATCCCGGCGACGCGCCCGAGGTCTGCTTTAAGATCTGCGACGGCGACGAGGTCGAAGCGGCCTTCGCCTACTGCAACCTGCACGGGCTCTGGAAGGCGTAAACGCTTCGCTTCGGTCGGATGAAAGAATTTTCATCCGACCGGTTTTCAGCTTTTGCCTGAAATCCTGCGGATTTTCGGGCGGCAAAAACTGTAAGGTATCAGATCCGCCGCGCATGTCGCCGGATCTGATGGATTTTATTTGTTTTATTCACGCAAGGAGGACACATGAACAAGTATACCGGAACCAAAACCGAACAGAACCTGCTCGCCGCGTTTGCGGGCGAATCGCAGGCGCGCAACAAGTATACCTACTTCGCATCCAAGGCGAAAAAAGACGGCTATGAGCAGATCGCTGCGCTGTTTCTGAAGACCGCGGACAACGAGAAGGAACACGCCAAGATCTGGTTCAAGGAGCTGAACGGCATCGGCACCACCGCCGAAAACCTGAAAGCCGCCGCGGACGGCGAAAACTACGAATGGACGGACATGTACGAGGGATTTGCGAAAACCGCGGAAGAGGAAGGCTTCACCGAGCTTGCCGAAAAGTTCCGCCTTGTCGCCGCGATCGAAAAGCACCACGAGGAGCGCTACCGCGCGCTGCTCAAGAACGTCGAGACCGCAGCCGTCTTTGAAAAGAGCGAGGTCAAGGTCTGGGAATGCCGCAACTGCGGACACATCGTCGTCGGCACGAAAGCGCCGGAGATCTGCCCCACCTGCGCGCACCCGCAGTCGTTCTTCGAGGTCAACTGCGAGAATTATTGACGCTTCGTTTTCGACGAAAACAGGTTTTCGTCGGGTTCTTCACCGTCTGCCTATCGCCTTCGGCGACCGGGCGGCAGTCGATGCAAGGTATCAGATCCGCCGCGCATGTCGCCGGATCTGATGGATCGACACAAACAAAGACGTGCAAAAGCGGAGGTATCATTCCCTCCGCTTTTCTTATTTCACCGCTGTTTTGATTCGGACACCTTCGTCTATTGCTTTTCGCAACTTGCCGATCTCTTCTTTATTCTGTTCAATACAATTCCTTGTACCGCCCATATCCGCAATCAGATCGCCAAATCCGTACATAAGACATGATACGATCCAGGAAAAGAAACTTCCAATACCGGCAATTCCGAGAAAGATCACGGCACCGATTAAAAAGCCCTTCGTGCCTTCAATAGTTTTCCCGATCACGATCGCTGCAACAAGTCCTCCGGCTATCAATATCACAATCGAAAAGATGAAAAGTATCTTTGCAAACCTCTTAATCTGATATGCAGAATCATCAAACATACTATTTCCCTCCTTTTATCTGTATTATAGTCTTCTATGCGACTATAGTCAAGAGGAAAATCATAAAATAGAATAAAAAATGTGGGAGGTGATGTGATATGATCGTCTACGAGCCGTTCTGGAAGACGCTGAAAGCGTCGAATGAATCTACGTATACGCTGATCGTAAAGCATCATCTTTCGAGCTCGACCATCGACAAGCTGCGCAAAAACAAGCCGCTGAACACAACGACGATCAACGATTTATGCAGGATCTTAAACTGTCCGGTGGACGGGATCATGCGGTATGAACCGTCAGAAGACGATCAGATTTTATAACTGGAGCGCAGACAAAGCGCTCCGGTTTTTTGCGTCAATTTTCTTATATCCGTCTTCCGCAGCAAGCTGCTCTGCGGGCTGTCGAGGACGCCAGCCTACAATGCGTTTTTGCAAACTCTCATGCTTTCTCTGAGGAACGAAACCCAACTCGACTTGTACGCTGTAGGGGGCGGCGACCTCGACGCCCCGCCGCAAATCATATCAGCGGAACGGGAGGGTAATACCCTCTCCTATGGTTTAGGTTTATTCGTAGTACGGGAAGGCTTTTGAATGCGTGTTTTTTCTTTACAATGTTTGCCTGTACATGATAAAATATCGGTATGACACAGGACGAACGAAGAGTTTGGCTCATCCGGGCGCTGCTCGACGAGCAGGGCTATCGGAATGAAATCCCGCGGGACGTTTTCGAACAGAAACGGCTGCTGCGGGGATTGTTCAATGTACGCCCGCCGGAGCCGATCAGTGACGAATTTCTTACCGTGCAGGACGCGTATCTCAAAGAGGCGATCCGCGAAAAGGGCGTGACGGCGCTTTCGGACCTGAAGCCCTTAAAACCGCACCAATACCTCTGGCGCGGGGACATTACGACGCTCGAAGTCGACGCGATCGTAAACGCCGCCAATTCGCAGATGCTCGGCTGTTTCGCGCCGAACCACGGCTGCATCGACAACGCGATCCACACGTTTGCGGGGGTACAGCTTCGTCTTGCTTGCAACGAGATCATGCAAAGACAGGGGCACGAGGAACCGACGGGCACGGCGAAGATCACGCCCGGGTTCAATCTGCCCGCAAAATACGTTCTGCACACGGTCGGGCCGATCGTTTCGGGAAGACTCGCCGAGAAACATTGCAAAGAGCTCGCTTCGTGCTATCAAAGCTGTCTCGCGCTCGCGGCGGAGAACGGCCTTTTGAGCGTCGCGTTCTGCTGCATCTCGACCGGCGTGTTCGGCTTTCCGCAAAGGGAGGCGGCACGGATCGCGGTTGAAACCGTCACGGCGTTCCAAAGGGACTGCCCGATCGACGTCGTGTTCAATGTATTCAAGGAAGCGGACCTTGCGATCTATCGCAGGCTGCTGTAATAAAAGGAGGCAACTATGTCATCGTTCAAAAATCTGCGGATCGTCGATAACTTTTACCAAACATCTCTGTTCTTCCCGATGCCGGCGGTGCTCGTCAGCACGCTTTCCGACGACGGACAGACGAACTGCGGTGCGTACTCGCTCGTGCAGCCGTACTACGTTGCGGGCAAGGACTTTTACGCCATGCTTCTTTCCTGCCGCAATTCATCCAACACGGCGCAGAACCTGATCAAGC
The DNA here is from genome assembly GCA_017388175.1 of Clostridia bacterium. GTDB lineage: Bacteria > Bacillota > Clostridia > Christensenellales > CAG-138 > UBA3792. The sequence continues at coordinate 10,886 of JAFOTD010000087.1, forward strand.
GCAAGAAATGCGCGATCAATTTCTTTCCGGACGATCGGAAGTTCTTTAAGGAGGCGGTGCGTCTCGGCTGGCCGGGCGACACGACTGCCGAGAAAATGAAGAATTTCAGCATGACGCTGGAGGATGGTCTGCGCGCAGAGGAGCATCCGGGCGAAGCCTTCCCGAAGGTGATCAAGGAATCGTTCCAGGTGATTGAATGTACCTGGGTCGATACGCTCGACGGCGCGGAAAACGACGGTCCCCTGCCCGAGGGCGAGGATCACTACACGCTCGAGAAATACCACGATTTCAACGGCATCACGAGCCCGTACGGCGCGCATTTCATCCTCCGGGTCGACAAGATCCTGATGAAGGAGCAGTACTGGAACGCGATCGTCAACGGCGTGAAGGGACGCGATTTCCCGCCCTGCCCGATCGACTACGGCTACCGCGATTCCAAAAACTTCTGGTACCACAAGCACCGCGGCATGATCGCCGAGCTTCTGCCCGTGCGCAAGACGACGCTCGCCTCCGTCCGCTACGCAGCCGACCGCATCGACCCGACCGTGCGTTTCACCGACGACGCGCTCGAAATGCTCGTCAACGTGCCGCGCATCTTCCTGCCGACCGTGCTGCGCGGCTGCGTCGCGTGGGCGAAGGAGAACAATAAGAGCGAGATCTCCGCGGTGGAGATGAAAGAGATCAACGACAAGCGCAACAAGGAAAAGAAAAAGTAAAGGCGCGCCTATGCAGTACAACGAGATCACACCGAAGCTCATCGAAACGCTCAGATCCGCGATCGCCGACGCCGACGCGGTGCTGATCGGCGCCGGCGCGGGGCTGTCGACCGCCGCGGGCTTTACCTATTCCGGCGAGCGGTTTCAAACGTATTTCTCCGACTTTATCGAAAAATACCGGTTCCGCGACATGTACAGCGGCGGGTTCTACCCCTTCCGTACGCCGGAAGAGATGTGGGCATACTGGAGCCGGTACATCTTCATCAATCGCTATATGGACCCGCCGAAGCCGGTGTACAAACAGCTTTTGGACCTCGTGCGGGACAAGGACTATTTCGTGCTGACGACCAACGTCGACCACTGCTTTCAAAAGGCCGGGATCGATAAAACGCGGCTCTTTTACACGCAGGGCGATTACGGACTGTGGCAGTGCGCAACGCCGTGTCACCGCCGCACCTACGACAACGAGGAGACGGTCAAAAAGATGGTCGAGCTGCAGAAGGATATGCGCGTGCCTTCGGAGCTCGTGCCGCGCTGTCCGCAATGCGGCGGGCCGATGACGATGAATCTCCGGTCCGACGACACATTCGTCGAGGACCTCGGCTGGAACGAGGCGGCGTCGCGCTACGTGAACTGGGTGCAGGCGCACGAGGGCAAAAAGCTGCTGCTCCTTGAGCTCGGGGTGGGTTCCAACACGCCCGGCATCATCAAATACCCGTTCTGGCGCATCACGGCGCAGAACCCGAACGCGACGTACGTCTGCCTGAATTTCGGCGAAGCGGAGTGTCCCAAACAAATCGAGGACCGCGCGATCTTAGTCAACGCGGATATCGCGGACGTGATCGAAGCGATGTGAACGTGAAGAAAAAGAGCTGCGAGATTGCAGCTCTTTTTTCTGTTTTTCTCAGTCAGCGTAGAAGATGTTGTCGAAATATGTATCCTGCGTTTCACCATCGATCAGATAGCCGTACTGTTCCGGATCGTTTGGATCGGCACTCTGCACCGTGACCAGCGCGGTAACCGTTCCGTCCTCCGTCCGGATCTCCGCCAGCGTCCCGGATTCATGCCAGCGCGTCATGTAGATGTACGAGCCTGCAGGGATCACCGCGTCCGCGCCTTCGATCGTACAGGGCAAGTCGCGCACGAGATGCAGCAGCTTGCCGTTATCAATGAGGTGCTCGCGATCGGATGCGGACGGGATCTCGTCCGGGATCACGTCGCAGACATACCATTCGGAATCCGGGGTCAGGTTCTCGCCATGATAGGTGCGATCGCCCCATTTGGTTCCCAGAATATCGGTCTGGGAGGCGGAACCGCGCAGCGTCTTGCCGTCGTAGGTGCAATACGCGTAAATGACCGGTCCGCGGACGAACTTCCCGTTTTCCATGTGCAGCTCAGCCGTCTCATAGTCCTCCGAGCCGGTGTTGTAAACCACCAGCAGGTTCAGGCGTGCGGAGGCCGGATCGAGATTCAGGAGGATCACCTGTTCCAATTCGGCGCCGTAGGACAGCGCGACCGACTTTTTCCCGACGGAAATCGTGAGGGTACTGCCGCGAACCTCGTAACGGATCTCCTCTTCCTTCCCGTTGCCGTCAAAGTCACAAACGAACAGGACGCCCTCTTTCGGCGCTTCGCGGTATCCGTTTTCCTCGTCATAGTCCCAGAACCGGAACGTTCCCGGGAACGCGGTCGGATCCTGCTCGGGCTCTCTGACCGTTTCGGCCTCGATCTCGAGGCGGACGACGCACTCGTAACCGGCGTTCCTTCCCTCTTCGCGGCGCGAAACGCGCTGTGAAACGTAGTACGTGCCGGGATCGAGCGTTCGTACCTCCGAAAGGACCGAGCCAAACGCGACTGTGTTGAGCTCCGCGTTGTAGATCGTAACATTCGGCTCAAGATGCACGCCGTCCCCTGCCTTGACCGTCAGCTCTGCGGGGTTATAGATCGTCGGGATCTTGTCCTTGACCTCTTCGATCTTCCTCAGGAAGCTTATGCCGTCCGCGGCAAGGCCGTCGTCACGATCCGACCAGACCCAGTTTTCGAACGGCGCGTAGTTGAGGCATCCGTCAAAGAACAGGCACAGCGCGTCCGAGACGGGCTCGCCGTCGCCGGACGCCGTATCCGGCGCCAAACGCCTCCATTCGTTATTGTAAAGAATGAACAGCCCGTCAACGGTCAGGGCAAGCTTCATGCCGGGCTTGCCGAAGTTGGCCTCGAAGTTTTTCGTCACGGTCGGTCCCGGCACGACCGTTTCGATCGCTCCGACGATCGCGCTCTCGTCCGGCTCAAAGGGGCAGTCCTGATCGGTCAGAACGTACAGGGTATCCTCAAACAGGACGCACTGCCATGTTCCG
>JAFOTD010000002.1 GCA_017388175.1 Clostridia bacterium
CGCTCCTTGCGGCGCTCGAATCCGGCAAGGTCCGCGCGGCGGGTCTGGACGTCTGGGCGGTCGAACCGGCCAACAACCACGCGCTGTACAGCCATCCGATGGTCTCCTGCACGCCGCACATCGGCGCAACGACCGTCGAGGCGCAGAAGCGCATCGGCGCGGAGATCGTCGATCTGATTTCCAAGCAGTTCAATCTGTAAGAAACACAACGAAAAGGGGCTGTTAAAAAAGTCCGCAAAAGAAATAGCAAGACTCTCGGGAAAAGCCCCCGGGAGTCTTTGCTATGTGGTATCATATTTGTGTAAAAAAACAACCGCAACGCAATTATAATGTAAAGCAAGGAAGATTACCGGTGTTTTTTGCAGATATGTTCTCTTTTCGCATTGTCTCCACGACCATTTGCTTAAACTCGCCCGTATACTCCGGCTTTGGTACTCCTTTTGGCATATAAAATCACCCCACTTGTTAAACGTTATATCACATGTCTAACAAATGGGGTGCAGTTCAGTTTCTTAACGGCTCCTTTTTGCGCTTTATTGATGTAGGGACGGGCATTGCCCGGCCGTCTTTACTCGTCTCCGCTTTTACGGTGCATCGACCGTTCTGCGGTAAATCCCTCGGGATAGCGGGCTTTGAGCTTGTCGATATTGTTTTGCAGGATCGTTTCGAGATCGCAGCCGATCGCGGTCGCGGTCTCGGCAAGATACCAGGCGATGTCGCCGAGCTCCTTCGCAAGATGCGCTTTATCGAGGTCGTGCCCCTGCATCATCCATTTTTTCACAAGGTCGATCGCCTCGCCGGATTCCCCGCAAAGCCCCATCACGCCGTTCAGGAGGACTTCCTTTTCGGACAGCGCGGGGTTTAAGGTCGTCATGGCGAGCTTCTGGTATTCGTTGATCGTCATAATCCCATGTCCTCGTCGATCAGAACGATGCGGAACGCCTCGTGCCGGCGGGAGGGGTATTCGGTGATCGCGGTTACGTTGCACATGCGTACCGGCGGACGGCAGTCGCGGCAGACGTTGTCGATCGAGCAGGGCGTCTGAAAATGCTGACGGCGCGCGTTCGGGCCGCATGCGTCGCGCTTGATGCGCGCGATCGCGGATTCATAATCCTTCGTGATCTTGTTTCTGCCGACGGCGAGGATGACCGTTTTCGGCCCGTAGATCATGCCCGCGAGGCGGTTGCCGGTGCCGTCGATGTTGACAAGCCTTCCGTCCTCGGTGATCGCGTTCGACGAGCAAAGGTACACGTCCGCGGCGATCGCTTTGATGCGCGTCTCCTCGACCTGCGGCTTTTCGACCTTCCAATGCCAGTAAACGGTGTTGCCGCGATCCGTGAGTGCTTCGTAAAGTCCCAGATCGCGCACGGTCGCCGAGCCCGCGATGCCGACGGAACGCTCGCCGATATAACCGAGGATCAGTTTTTTCGCTTCCTCGGGCGTTTTGCATACGTCCACAAGAAAGCCGCGGTCAGAAAGCCGCTTCGCGACGGTATTGAGATCAAATTCCATATACCCACCTCCGATGTCAGTTGTCTTGATTGTATCACACTTCTTGCTTTTTTGGCAACGGTAATGTATGATATTGTTACCTTTGGAGGTATCTATGAATTTTGATCCCAACCTGATTCGAAACTTTTCAATTATTGCACATATCGACCACGGCAAAAGTACGCTTGCCGATCGCATGATGGAGCTGACCGACACCGTCGCAAAGCGCGACATGGAGGAGCAGCTTCTGGATTCCATGGACATCGAGCGCGAGCGCGGCATCACGATCAAGGCCAGCGCCGTTCGCATGTTCTATCACCATACCGACGGCAAGACCTATATGTTCAACCTGATCGACACGCCGGGTCACGTCGACTTCAACTACGAGGTGTCGAGAGCGCTTGCGGCGTGCGAGGGCGCGGTGCTTGTCGTCGACGCGACGCAGGGCATCGAGGCGCAGACGCTCGCGAACGTATACCTTGCGGTCGACAACGGGCTGGAAGTGCTGCCGGTCATCAACAAGGTCGACCTGCCGAGCGCCGAACCCGAGCGCGTGATTCATGAGATCGAGGACGTCATCGGCATTCCCGCCGAGGACGCGCCGTGCATTTCCGCAAAGACGGGACTGAACGTCGAGGAGGTCCTTCAAAAGATCGTCGACACGGTTCCCGCGCCGACGGGCGATCCCGACGCGCCTTTAAAGGCGTTGATCTTCGACTGCTTCTATGATAACTACAAGGGCGCGCTCTCCTACGTGCGCGTGTTCGACGGCACGGTGAAAGCCGGAACCCGCATCCGTTCGATGGCGACCGGCAACGAGTTCGACGTGACCGAGGTCGGCGTGTTCGCGCCGTCGTGGAAGCCTGTCGATTCTCTCACGGCGGGCGAGGTCGGCTACATTGCCGCTTCCATCAAGAGCGTTGCGGAAACGAAGGTCGGCGACACGATCACCGAAGCGGGACGCCCCACGAAGGAGGCGCTGCCCGGCTATAAGCAGGCGAACTCGATGGTGTTCTGCGGCGTGTATCCCGCGGACGGCGCGCACTATGACGATCTTAAGGAGGCGCTCGACAAGCTGAAGCTGAACGACGCGTCGCTAAGCTACGAGCATGAAACCTCGGCGGCGCTCGGATACGGCTTCCGCTGCGGCTTCCTCGGCCTTTTGCACATGGAGATCATCACGGAGCGGCTCGAACGCGAGTTCGATCTCGATCTCGTCACCACCGCGCCGTCTGTCGTGTACCGCGTGCATACGCTGGACGGGCAGGAGCTTGTCATCGACAACCCGACGAACCTCCCGAACGCGGCGGAGATCGACTACATGGAGGAGCCGATGGTGAAGGCGACGATCATGACGCCGTCCGAGTACGTCGGCACGATCATGGAGCTGTGCCAGAACAACCGCGGCGTGTTCGTCGATATGCAGTATATCGAAGCG
>JAFOTD010000043.1 GCA_017388175.1 Clostridia bacterium
ATATCGTATTTGCACCGAAGTACCGGAGAAAAATATTCTACGAAGAAAAAAGGTTGGAAGTACGCGAGATACTTAGGGAACTATGCCGGTGGAAGGGCGTCGAGATAATCGAAGGCGAAATATGCCCCGATCACGTACACCTATTGGTGAGCATACCACCCAAAATGAGCGTTTCGGGATTTATGGGATACCTGAAGGGGAAAAGTAGTCTGATGATATTCGAGAAATTTGGGAATATGAAGTTCGCATACCGAAACCGCGAATTTTGGTGCCGTGGCTACTATGTAGACACGGCAGGCAAAAACACGGCTGCAATAAAAACCTACATCCAAAACCAGCTAAAAGCTGATAAGTAAGCGGATCAACTTGCGTTATTCGATCCGAAAGACCCGTTTACGGGTGGCAAGTAAAAGGTGCATGCTGGCAGGCACCTTATGCCCACGTGTGGGCAGCCAGTAGTATTAGGGCTATGCCCGAAAATGAAATACCACCGGCTAAGCCGGTGGATCATTATTCAATGTAATCCACTCATGCGGGCAGGCAGAATCCTGCCCGGCGAAAAATGTAAAGAAAACTTTGCAAAAACCTCTTGACAAGTTTACTTGTCAATGTTATACTGACAGCGTGCCAAGCAAACTTTGCAAAAGGAGGTTCCAAGAAATGAATCGGGAAGAAATACTGGCAAAAGCGCAGAAAGAAGGAAGGGAAAAGGATCTGCCGGATCGCGAGGCGCAGAGGAGCGGCGCGTGGGCGGCGTATATCCTCGGCGTGGTGTTGCTGATTTTGGTGGATACCGTCAACGGTTTCGTGCTGCACTACGTGAACCGCGGAGCGGACTTCGCTCTGTTTTCCATGGCCTTTGTGATGTTTCTGATGAAGTATCTGCGGCTGCGGAAGAAGCACGAGCTGATCACGACCATCTTCTGGGGCGCGCTGGCGCTGTCCATGCTTGTCGTATGGATTCTGCAGTTGACGGGGGTACTCTGATGGAAGACGGGCTCATTCTGCGCAACCATCTTGCGCAGGTAAGAAAAGAGAAGGGACTGTCCCAGGCAGAGCTGGCGAAGTTGGTGGGCGTATCCAGAAATACCATCAGTTCCATTGAAACCGGACAGTTCAGCCCCACGGCAAAGCTGGCGCTGATCATCTGCATCGCGCTGGATATGAAGTTTGAAGAGCTGTTCTACTTCTGAAACAGGACCGCTCAGACAATTCATTTTCGGGAGTTCAAATCCATCTGTCAAAATCGCAAATCCATCTTTTTCGTACTCCATTGACAGAAAAGGATTGCCGGAGCATTCGGCAGTCCTTTTCATTTTCGGGGGGACTGCCCGTAATTTCTTCTTTCCATTTGCCTGAACATTTGTTATACTGGTAAGCAGGAGGGAACGACTATGTTCAACATTGCTTTTTCGATCGGCGGAGTGGCGCTGACGTGGAACGCGATCATGCTCGCACTCGGTATCCTTGTCGCCGTCGTCGTCTCGGAGATCCTGGTCAAAAAACGCGGCGCGTATAAGGACCTTGCGCTCGACGCGTGCATCGTCGGCATTGTCGCCGGGCTTCTCGGTGCAAGGCTGTTTTCGGCGATCAGCGGCAAGATCTCGTTTTCTTCGTTCTTTTCGCTGTCCGAGAACGGACTGAATCTTCCCGGCGCGCTGCTGTTTGCGGGTACGGCGATCGCCGTGTACGCGCGCGTCAAAAAGTTTCCGGTCTTCGAAACGTTCGATGTGCTGCTGCCCGGCGCGTTCTTCGGGCTTGCCGTCGGTCGCTGGTCGGATTTCTTCCTGTGCGAGGGGCTCGGCCCGGTCGCCGGCGCGGACGGACCGAAATTCTTTCCGATCATCACGTTTACCGAGCAGTATTTTTTGGACGGACATACCGTTGCGTACGCGGTCTTTTTCCTCGATTTCCTTGTCTGCGCCGCGCTCGGCGCCGCGGCGATTCTTTTGACGAAGAAGCTGAAAAAGGGAAAAGCATCCCGTATACTGATCCTGCTGTACCTGTTTTCAGCGTTCATTCTCGAATGGCTGCGCGACGGAACGCTTCGGCAGACCGTTTCGGGCGTTCGGTTCAATCAGATTGTCTGGATGGCGATGCTGCTCTTTTTCGTCACAATCTATCTGATCGATATACGCCGTGAAGCCGACGCGCCTAAAGCCGTCGCGCGGAAGGAAGCCGCGGAAGAACAGCCCGCAGAGGACGCGGACGAGGACCCGGATGCTCCTGATGAACCCGCGGCGGACGTTCTCGCGGAAGAAACCGCCGAATCCCCGGAAGAATCCGAAGAAAAGGAGCCGAAAATCGCATGAAACGGCTTCTGTATCTGCTGCTTGCGCTGCTTCTGATCGGGTGCAGCTCGCAGGAAGCGCATCTCATTTATCTGCCGGAATCGACGCCGGAGCCGACGCCGCTCTTTTCTCCAACGCCGCCGCCCGAACCGGAACCGATTGCGCTCGCGCCGATCGAGGGCGATGGCTTTTTGACGGACGTGAACGGCATTCCGATTCTGAACGCGCGCACGCATTACCTGGATTATTATCTGGTGATCGACAATCTTCGCATTTACGAAGAGAACGGGGAAACGCTGATCGACGCGACGATCACGAACGACTATCCCGGCAAGCTTACCGGGGGGTTATGCATTACGTTTTACCAGGACGGCATCAAGTACGGCTATGCGGAGTTCTACACGGCGGAAGGCGGGCTTAAGCTGATTCCGGGCGAAAACCGCGTTTATGCGGACGTGCTGACCGAGGTTGACGTGCAGCCGCTGGATTGGGTGATCGACGTTTCCACGTCGTTCGGCCCGGAAACCTGAGGAGGGGAACGGTATGAAAAAGATCGCCGTAATCGACGGTCAGGGCGGAAGGCTCGGCGCGCTTTTGTGCGAAGCGATCAAAAAGGAAGCTCTTTTGGCGGAGGTCTGCGGAATCGGCACGAACAGCGTCGCAACGGCCGCCATGCTGAAGGCGGGCGCGGATTACGGAGCGACGGGCGAAAACCCGGTCGTCGTCGCCTGCCGCGACGCGGACGTGATCGTGGGTCCGGTCGGGATCGTCTGCGCGGATTCCCTGCTCGGCGAGATCACGCCGAAGATGGCGCTCGCGATCGGCGGCGCAAGGGCGGAAAAGCTGCTCGTTCCGGTCAACCGGTGCAGCATTCACGTCGTCGGCGCGCGCCAGATCGGCATGGCCGACGCGGTGAGCGAAGCCGTAACGATGCTGAAAAGCATATTGCAGGATTAACAAAAGCGGACGGGTGTTGCCCGTCCGTTTCGCTTGTCAAAAAAGTCCGCGTATCGGAGTCAGCAATACAGAACGAGCAGCATCGGCGCGTTACAGACGCATGCACGAAGGGATCGGAGAACGAGCATTCGCACAAAATCCGTCAAATTCAGCGACATGTGCGGTGAATTTGACTCCTTGCAGCACCCGCCGCCCGGAAATCCGGAGGATTTTAGGCGGGTGCTGG
>JAFOTD010000088.1 GCA_017388175.1 Clostridia bacterium
CCCGCATGGCGCAAAGCGATCTCCTTTGCCTTTGCTTCGCCGATCAGCTCGGCGCTGTGCTCCGGCACTTCCGAATGTGTGCCGGGCGCATCGTCGTCGCGCTCCTTGTCGGCTTTGATGATCGCGCCGGTCGCGGCATTGACCTTATACTCGTATTCAAACGCGGAATCGATAAACTCGATCTCATAATACGTTACGCCGTTGTCGGATTCCTTTTCGATCTTCCGGATGACCGCTTCGTTCTGCGGTACGTTCGCGTGGGAAAGCGCGATCGCAACGGCGCGTTCCTGCCCGATATCCGCGGCAGGCGGTGCGGGCGTGACCGGCGGAGAGACCGGTTCACTGCTTGGTTTCTGCTTTTGCCCGAAAGAAACGATCTCTCCGGTTACGGCGTCGATATCGAACTCATACTTGCAGTCGTCTTTGCGGAATTCCACGTCATAGACCATCTTGCCGTTTTCGTATTCCAGTTCGATCGCCTCCGTCAGCGTCACTTCGGACGGCTCAAGCCCGACATAGAGACAAGCGATCGAAAGCGCCTGTTCCTCGCCGATATACGCGCTTGTGCTTGCGCTGCCGGATGTGTGAATGGCGTCGGTATTTACGGGCTCCTTTGCAAGCAGCACGTTCAGCTCGTTGATGGACAGCTTTGAGAGCGCGTCGAACGAGTAAAGCGGATTGCGGCTGACCAGCGCTTGGATCAGCTGTGCTTTCCCGACCGTGATCGAGTGTTCGTCGGCAAGCGATTGCAGCGCTGCATCGTGCTGTACCGTCTGGCTTAACACCGATCCGGTAAAGCCGGCGTTCAGCTGCGCTTCAATATCCGAGGAAATACGTTCTGTAAGAGTGCTGCTTCGCGCGGCGTCAGAACCATCCACCGTAACAAGGATCGAGTTTGACATCTCGCTCAAATATCCGTTCTTCATCATGGAGCCGATCAGTGCGTTGACCGCGACGTCGAGGTCAACGTTCTTCAGCCGCATCGTTCCGATCACCTTTTCGCCGTCTGCGTTGAGCGGCGTAACGCGCAAAACGCGGTCATACCGGTTGACGCGCAATTCAATGCTCGGGTTGACGTCAAGCGTTACGGTCGTATCGACCTTGTTGTAGCGCGTAAAATTGACAGCGGCGACGATCCCGACCGTCACAAGAACGAATACCGCCGCGATCGATCCGACGCGCAGCCAGAGATTTTTCAGATTGCGCTTTTTGCCGGCAGGTTTTTGCACCGTATCGATATCTTTGAGCATCGATTCCGCGTAATCGGGCGTCAGTTTTGCGAACAGATCATCCACCTTTTTTTCCAGTTCTTTATCAGACATCATAGGAATCTCCTTTCAGCATTGCGGTGCGCAGTTTCATGAGCGCCCGCCGGTATTTGGAAAGAACGGTTGACAGCGGCAGATCCAGATCGTCTGCGATTTCCTGATGCTTGAATCCGATAACGGCATGCTGCACGATGATCATGCGCTCCTCATCGGAAAGTCTTTTCATGCACTCGTCCAACAGAAGACGCTCGTCGTTCGATAAGTGCTTTTGTTCTGCAAGCTCCGCGACCCAATCTCCGTCCGGAAGGGGATCGGTCTTTTTTCGCTTCCGCATCGCATCGCGGCAGAGGTTCTTCACAATCGTGAGGATCCACGCCATAGGCTTTCCTTCACTTCTGTAAAAACGCGCTTTCTGAAATACCTGCACGTAGCAGTCATGCAAAACGTCCTCTGCGTCCGCCGTGCTTTTCAGCATGGACAGCGCATAGCCGTACACGTTCTTCGCGGTACAGCGATACAGCAACTCCATGGCGTGCCGATCTCCGTCCTTGATGCGTGACAGCAAAGAATCGATCCTCTCGCGATCCGGGTCTTCTGCTTTTTGTGCATTTATCAACATGTCATTTTCCGTCCTTTCATCATAACAACGCACGAACACCGAAAAATATTGCATCCGTTTTTTATCATACCATTTTTCTCATTCTGATAAAAGCGGTCTCTTTTTATTGTACTGGTTTTACCTGTACAGACAAGTTCATTTATCGGATCCACTGAAGGAGCCAGGTTTCGGCACGGTCAGTCGGCTCCATTCAGCATGAAAAAACATTGTAAACACTGCTGCCTTCGGCTATAATGTATATGGAGATTTTCGGAGGTATACCATGATCGACCTGCAGCATCTGGAACAGTACAGAGAAAACAACCGAATCGAAGCAAAGAAAGCTGTCGGCGGACTTCCGCAGAGCATTTGGGAGACATATTCCGCATTCGCAAATACGCTAGGCGGGATCATTCTGCTTGGTGTCGAAGAGCATCCGGACAAATCTCTCCACGCAGTCCATCTTCCGGATCCGGAAAAACTGGTAAAGGATTTCTGGGACGCCGTCAACAATCCCAATAAAGCCAGCGTCAACATTCTTTCGAGCAAAGATGTTACGATTGAACCTGTCGGCGAGGAAAGCATCGTCGTTATCAATGTCCCGCGGGCCGATCGCACCTATAAACCGGTTTATGTGGACGGCAATCCGCTGAACAGCTATCGCCGCAACGGAGAAGGCGATTACAAGTGCACCGCCGACGAACTGCATGCAATGTACCGTGATGCCTCAATAAAGACGCAGGATATGCTCGTTCTGCAGGAAATGCGTCTGGACGTCATCAACGCCGAGAGCTTGCGTGCTTATCGGCAGCGGATGCGTCTCAGCAAGCCCGGGCATGTCTGGGATACTTTGGACGACGAGCATTTTCTCATCAAACTCGGCGCAGCGGCAATCGGCGAAAACGGTTCGGTTCATCCCACCGCAGCAGGCTTATTGATGTTTGGAAACGAATCGGATATCGTCCGTGAATACCCGCGCTACTTCCTGGATTATCGCGAAGAATACGATGACGTCCATCGGTGGACAGATCGGGTCATCTCCTCGTCCGGAGATTGGAGCGGAAACGTCTTCGATTTCTATTTCCGGGTCTATAACAAGCTTCAGCTTGATCTGAAAGTCCCCTTTGAGATGAACGGGATTTACCGCGTCGATGATACGCCGGTCCATCGGGCGCTGCGCGAAGCGTTGGCAAATTGCCTGGTCAACGCCGATTACTACGGTCGGCAGGGACTCGTCATTATCAAGAAAAAAGATGTGATCACCATGACCAATCCGGGTGATTTCCGCATCGGTCTTTCCGCCGCGCGTTCCGGCGGTATCTCCGATCCGCGCAACGGTACGATGATGAAGATGTTCAATCTGATCGATATCGGTGAACGCGCGGGCAGCGGTATTCCGAATATCTTTTCCGTCTGGAAGCAGCAGGGCTGGAGCGAACCGACAATTCTGGTCTCCTCCGAACCCGACCGAAGCACGCTTGTATTGCCGCTGTTCAAAAGTGACGATAAAAAAGTGACGATAAAAAGCGACGATAAAAAAGTGACGATAAAAGCATCTGTGCAGAAGGCTTTGATCATCGAGCACTTAACAAATCAAGGCAAATGCAGCGTATCGCAGCTTACTCAGGTGTTGGGGGTAAAATCAACGAGAGTAAAGCAACTGTTGTACGAGCTCGTTTCAGAAGG
>JAFOTD010000089.1 GCA_017388175.1 Clostridia bacterium
AACAAGGCGCATAAAACGCCTTGTTTCCTTTTCTGGTGGAGGCGGGGAGAGTCGCTTCTCGCCTGCGGGCTCGGACACGGCGCGGCTCTGACGCCGCACTGCGGCGTCATTCACCCCCGCGCCGGTTCGACTCTCCCCTTATCAGAAGATAAAAGAAAACAAGGCGCATAAAACGCCTTGTTTCCTTTTCTGGTGGAGGCGGGGAGAGTCGAACTCCCGTCCGAAAACCCGTCGGCAGGATTTTCTCCGAGCGCAGTCACTGATTTGGGATTCCCCTCACGCGGCGCCCGGTGACAGGCTCCGCGTTACGGTAGCTTCATAAAGTCCGGCCTGCGGCAAAGCTTACGCAGGTTCGTTCCCTACCCTGAATGACGCCCGGATCCGAAACGGTAAGTTTTTTCGGGCGGACGCGCAGCCGCGTTATGCAGCAGCGAGTTGAGTGTGATTGTTGTCAGTTATTTTAGACAATTTCCCGTTTTTAACGAAGCACGGGGCTTCGGCTCGCTTATCCCGCTTCCGCGATCCCCGTCGAAACCATTTCGCCCCCAGGAGTCGCTTTTGCGTTCAATTGTTTTTCTTTTGAAAAAACGTTCGGCTTCTCAACTTCATTATATGCAAATCGCTTTCAGCGATACTGCTTTTTCAAATTCCGATCCATGTCCCGATCGGCGTCGCGCTCCGCGATGCTGGCGCGCTTATCATAGAGCTTTTTACCCTTTGCGACCGCAAGCTCGACCTTGACCTTGCCGTCTTTGAAATAGACGGCAAGGGGAACAAGACTGTATCCGTCCGCCTGCGACAGCGCGTTGAGCTTTCGGATCTCACGCGCGTGCGCAAGCAGCTTTCTTGTGCGGAACGGATCGTGGTTATAAATATTTCCCTGTTCATACGGGCTTACATGCATACCGAACAGAAACAGCTCGCCGTTTTTGACCTGCGCATAGCTGTCCTTGAGGTTCAGCGATCCTTTTCGGATCGACTTGACCTCGGTTCCGACGAGAACGATCCCGCATTCGTAGGTATCTTCGATGAAATAGTCGTGACGCGCCTTGCGGTTCTGCGCGGCGATCTTGATCCCTTTGTGTACCGGCACGGCACGTCCTCCTTTCTCAGAATAGAAACGGTGCACCCTTCGATGCACCGTCATAAGCTCTGTTTCGTTCCGTTCAGATCGACTTGCCGGCAAAACGCGAAATCACAAGCAGTGCGATTGCCATGACAGCGATCACGATTGCGAGAACAACGGTGATCTTTTGCAGCTTTGCTTCGCGGCTTGCCGCTTTCCCGCGCTGCGAGAAGGACATCGTTTCGCTGCCGTACGCCGCGCCGAGACCGGAAGACTTGGTCTGCTGGATCAGCACGACCGCGCACATCAAGATTGACGAAGCCACCAGAATGATCGCTACAATCCACATCAAAATATCCATAACAGTTCCTCCAAAAATATCTGCGGAGATGATTATAACACGCACCTATCGAAAATGCAAGCATAAAACGAAAACTTTGCAACGTTTTATGTCGGGAAAAGAGATCCCCGCAGACGCTCCGTCTGACTGTCAGTTGCTTGAGGACGAAGCGGACGAGGCCTTTTCCCTGTCCTTGATCATATGCTGCAGGGTGATCAGGATCGCTACGACGATCGGTTCGTCTTCCGGACGGTAGATATCAATGCAATACTTATCATGGATGGAGATCATCTTTTGCCCGATCACGGCAACGATATTGCCGTATTGGTCATACAACTCAAAATTCAGGCCGAAAATGTTCCCGCGAAGCTGCCAGCCTAAGCCTTCGATATTCGTAATGTCTTTGATCAGGTGGAACAGCTCGTTGGAAAGCTGGAAGGAGACGCCGTTTGCCATGGTGACGAAATGACGTTCGTGCAGCGTAAAGAACTTCCTCTCGATGTGCGCGACCGCGTTGCCCGCCGCGTCGAAGACGTCCGTTTTGTCATGCAGCGAGATCATCTTGGAGCGTGCCTGATACACGACCTGCTCCTGCGCATCCGTGATGTCGATGTGGTGGTGCAGAGAAAGCAGCTTGGTTGTGGTGAACAGCGAGTGCACCGGTTCGCCGAATTTCGCTACGTTATTGACATTTGCCTGCTCGCCCGCCGCGTGAAACCGCTGAAATTTTGAAAAGACGCCCATAAATGATACCTCCAAAAACACTTGTGATATGGAAGAGCTTTTCCAAAAAACAGTATATCACGCGGTGGCGCGTGTTGTCCATACCGTTCTGCCTGTGGCGGGCGGCTTTTTTAACGCCAGAGGCAGTTGCGGCAATCCCTTTGAATGACGCCGCACGCGATACGGCTGCCGGCGTCGCCGGACGGGTTCGTGGTAAAATCGTCGCGCCGGTCGTGAATGATCACCGTCCTGCCGATCAGCGCGTCGACCGTAAACCGATCTGTAAGAAACGCCGCGGCGGCAAGGCCGTCGTTTCCGAACAGCGGGGGCAGATCGCCTGCATGGAAGGGGTGTGAGCAGTTCTCAGGGTTATAGTGCGCCCCTGCGTCCGAAAAAGCGGGATCGCCTTCGCAGACACCGCCCTCGTGGATGTGGAATCCGAATATCCGGTCCGCGCAATCGCCCTCCGCGGTCGGGAGCCCGGAAACCTGCGCCGAGACGACAACGCCCAAAGGCGTCTGATAGAAGCGGACGATCCCGCGAATGCCGGGACAGGCTTCGCCGCCGCGCAGCAGTGCGGACGCGTTTGGCCTGTGCATGAGGACTTCGGACAGCGAAAAGGCGGAATTCAAAAATGGGTAACGATTCATAGCTGCCTCCTTGTTTTACAGCGTATGAATCCGGACGCGAGGGTATGAAAAAACAGACATAAGATCATTGCCTTATGCCTGTCGGTTACTGCGTTTATGCGAGCAGCGATTTACCCGTCATCTCTGCGGGAATCGGGAGATGGAGAAGCTCCAGAAGCGTCGGCGCGAGGTCACAGAGCCTTCCGCCTTCACGAAGAGCCGTGTCCTTTCGCGTATCGTCCACGAGGATGCACGGCACGGGCAGCGTCGTATGTGCGGTAAACGGCGCGTTCTGCGCTTCGTCCCACATCAGCTCGCAGTTGCCGTGGTCTGCGGTCACGATACAGCGGCCGCCGGTCTTTTTGATCGCTTCCACAACGGTGCTGAGACACGCGTCCACGGCGTGGACCGCTTTCACGGCGGCGTCCATCACACCGGTATGCCCGACCATATCGGGATTCGCGAAGTTCAGGATCATCACGTCGTACTTGCCGCTTTCGATCCGCGCCTTTGCCTCGGCTGCGACTTCGTATGCGCTCATCTCCGGCTGCAGGTCGTATGTGGCGACTTTCGGCGAAGGGATGAGGCAGCGGTCTTCGTTCGCGTTCGGCGCTTCAACGCCGCCGTTAAAGAAGAACGTGACGTGCGCGTACTTTTCGGTTTCGGCGATGCGAAGCTGGGAAAGACCCTGATCCGCGACGTACGCGCCGAAGGTGTTCCGAAGCGACTGCGGCTTGAACGCCACGTGCAGCGCGTTTTCGAACGTCTTGTCGTACTGCGTCATCGAAACGTAGTAAAGCGGGAAAAACCCGTTTCTGCGTTCAAATCCGTTGAAGTCCTCAAAGATATAGGCGCGGCTGATCTCTCTGGCTCTGTCCGGACGGAAGTTAAAGAAGATCACGCTGTCGTTTGCGCCGATCGTTGCCGTCGGCTTGCCGTCGGTGAGGATCACTGTAGGTTGTACGAACTCGTCGGTCTCGCCGCGATCATAGCTCTGCTGCATCGCTTCGGGACCGGAGGAGGCGGTAAGGCCTTCTCCGTACGTCAGCGCCGCGTACGCGCGCTGGACACGCTCGAAACGGTTGTCGCGATCCATCGCATAGAAGCGTCCCATGACCGTTGCGATCTTGCCGCAGCCGATCTCTTCGAGCTTCGCGTCGAGCTGCTCAAGATACATCTTGCCGGAGGACGGGGGAACGTCGCGCCCGTCCATGAAGCAATGCACGTAGACCTTCTTAAGGCCGTTCCGCTTTGCAAGCTCGACCAGCGCATAGAGATGCTCGAGGTGGCTGTGAACGCCGCCGTCGGAGCAAAGTCCCATCAGATGAAGCGCGGAGTCATGCTTTTTGCAGTTTTCAATCGCGCCGACAAACGCGGGATTCTCAAAGAAATCGCCGTCCTTGATCGCCTTGGTAATGCGGGTCAGTTCCTGATAGACGATACGGCCTGCGCCAATGTTGGTGTGACCGACTTCGGAATTGCCCATCTGTCCGTCGGGAAGACCGACGTCCATGCCGCTTGCGCCGATCAGCGTATGCGGATATTCCTTCCAAAGACGCATGAAATTCACTGCGCCGTCGGTCAGGATCGCGTTGTACTGTTTATCCTCGCGATAGCCGAAGCCGTCGAGGATGATCAATGCGGTAATCGGCTTCATCAGAAATGAACCACCTTCGAGAAGTCGTCCGCCTTGAGGCTTGCGCCGCCGATCAGACCGCCGTCGATCTCCGGCATTGCCATCAGCTCGCTTGCGTTTTTCGGATTCATGCTGCCGCCGTACTGGATGCGGACCTTGTTTGCGGTTGCATCGCCAAAGACGTTTGCGATCGCCTTGCGGATCACGCCGATGGTTGCGTTCGCGTCTTCCTTGGTTGCGGTTTTGCCGGTGCCGATCGCCCAGATGGGCTCGTATGCGATCACGATGGATTCGACCTGTTCGTTCGTCATGTCCTTCAGCGCCGCAACGGTCTGATTGGTAACGAGTTCGTCGGTTACGCCCGCTTCACGCTGTTCGAGCGATTCGCCGACGCAGATGATGGGGGTGATGCCCGCGTTCAGAGCGGCAAGCGCGCGCTTGTTGACGGTCTCGTCCGTTTCGCCGAAATACTGACGGCGTTCGGAGTGACCGACGATCGCGAATTCGACGCCGCGCGCTTTCAGCATGTCCGCGGAGATCTCGCCGGTGAACGCTCCCTTTTCCGCCCAGTGGATGTTCTGCGCACCGAGCTTGATATTCGTGCCCTTGATCGCTTTGCCGACGCAGCACAGATCCACGTACGGCGGACAGACGACGACGTCGCACTTTGCGTCCGCCACCAGCGGGATGAGCGCTTCCACGAGCTCGACCGCCTCGTCGGGCGTCTTGTTCATCTTCCAGTTGCCGGCTATGATCGGACGGCGGCCTTCTTCCTTATCGTTCAGGACCGCCACGCCGGGAAGGATCTTGCCCTCGAGGAACTCGAGCGATGCGCCGCCGCCGGTGGAAATATGCGTCATCTTATCGGCAAAGCCGAGCTTCTTCACGGCGGACGCGGAATCGCCGCCGCCGATGATCGTCGTGCCTTCGCATTCCGCGCAGGCGGCCGCGACTGCCTTGGTGCCTTCCGCAAACGCCGGGAACTCGAACACGCCCATCGGTCCGTTCCAGATGACCGTCTTCGCTTCGACGATCGTGCTTCTGAACAGCTCGCGGGTCTTTTCGCCGATGTCAAGCCCCATCCAGCCTTCGGGAATCTCGTTCGACGCAACGGTCTTGTGCTCCGCGTCCGCGGCAAATTCCTTCGCTACGACGGTGTCGATCGGGAGCAGCAGTTTCACGCCGCGCTCTTTGGCTTCCGCCATCAGATCCTTTGCAAGGTCGATGCTGTTTTCATCGAGCAGGGAGGTGCCGATTTCATAGCCCATCGCCTTGAAGAAGGTGTATGCCATGCCGCCGCCGATGATGAGACTGTCGCACTTTGCGAGCAGGTTCTTGATGACGCCGATCTTATCCGCGACTTTTGCGCCGCCGAGGATCGCAACGAACGGACGGACCGGGTTTTCCAGCGCTTCGCCCATCACGCCGAGTTCTTTGCCGATGAGGTAACCGGCAACCGCGGGAATGTAATTCGCAACGCCTGCCGTGGACGCATGCGCGCGGTGCACGGTGCCGAACGCGTCGGAAACGAACAGATCCGCCAGGGATGCGAGCGCTTTCGCGAATTCCGGATCGTTCTTTTCCTCTTCCTTATAGAAGCGGGTGTTCTCGAGAAGGACGATCTCGCCTTCTTTCATATCTGCGATCGCCGCTTTTGCGCTTTCGCCGATCGTATCGGTCGCAAACCATACGCGGGTGTCAGGCAGCAGCTCCGCGAGACGCTGACCGACGGGTTCCAGAGAATACTTCGGATTGACTTCGCCCTTCGGTCTTCCGAGATGCGAGCAGAGGATGACCTTTGCTTTGTGCTCCAAAAGGTATTTGATCGTCGGCAGCGCCGCCACGATGCGCTTGTCGTCGGAAACGGTTCCGTCCTCTGCAAGCGGTACATTGAAGTCCACGCGTACGAGAACTCTCTTGCCTGCTACGTTGACGTCTTCAATCGTCTTTTTTGCCATAGTTTTATATTCCTTTCCTGAAGTTACTGTATCATGAAGCGGTTGCCCGCGTCATTTCTGCCGTCATTTACGAGTGCTCATAAACTGCATGCCTTCCCGCGCGTATACGGCTTTCCGGTCGATGATCTGCGGATACGGCTTGCCGTCCGGAAACAGATGGGTGAGGATCACGCCGTCACAGTCCGCCTGCTCCCGCAGCGAAAGGACCTGCGCCACGGTCATATGGTTCTTCAGTGCTTTTTCGTTCGATTCGTACCGGAGGCATGCGTCCGCAAGCAGCAGATCGACGCCCTTCACGGCATCGACAAGCCCGTCGAACCAACCGGTATCGCCGGTATAAAACAGCGTGCGTCCTTCCGCGTCCGTAATGTGAACGCCCATCGTGGGGACGGCATGCTGCATCGCGGCAAAGCGCAGGGTCATCGAACCGATCGTGACCTGCAGACCGTCGTATGTCCGGACGGGATCGAACACCGGAGCCTGCAGCTTGTCGGTTTCGGGTGAAAACACCTTGAGCGGAGACTGCATCAGCCCGAACTCGCATTGATACCGGAACAGATCGATCTCGCCCGCGTGATCCGCGTGCATATGCGAAAGCACAACGGCGTCCAGTCGCAGCGGAAGCTCCGGATGGATCGCCCGGCACTTCTGCAGCGCGCCGCTGCCGCAGTCCAGAAGGATGCGGGTGTTCCGGTCTTCGACCAGATAGGACGAACAGCCGCCGCCCGGCGCGGGAAACGGTCCGTATATGCCGAGGATCGACAGCTTCATTGGTCGTCCTCCGTTGCGGCCAGGATCTCGTCGATGATTGTATCGACGTCGGAACGCGAACCGGATGCATCGGCATTTGCGATCTTATCGACCGTCCAGAGCTGTTCATCCTGCGAACCGGATTCGCGGCTCGGCGTATACGAAAGCGGATGCGCCGAATAGTCCGGCATGTCCTCCTTGAAATAGGAAGGCGTTTCGGGTTTCGCGGGCTTCGGCTCGGTGTCCGGCTTGCCGAGACCGGGCAGGGGGGCGCCGTCCGTGCCCAAAAGCTGGGGGATCGCTTCGTGCAACGCGCGGGAAAGCTCGGCAAATCGCTTTGCGCCGTCCTGCGCCATCTCAAGCTGCTCTTGCACCATCGTATCGTATCCGTTCAGCAGCGCCGCGTACTGCTCGATCGTGCGCTGCATATCATCGCGCTTCTGATCGCCTTCAACCTCGGCTTCGTGTACGATCTCCCGCGCGCTGCGGTACGCATCCTCCACGATGCGGTCGGCTTTCTTGCGCTGTGCGTCGCATTCGGTGTTCGTCTGCTCGATGATGACGCCCGCCTTGCGCTGCGCGTCGGCGATCATGTTGTCCGCCGTTGCGGTCGCTTCATTCAGCGCGCGTCCGATGCCGCGCTCGCGGCGTTCCACATCGATTACGCGATCCTTCAAACGCTTGTTGTCGGCAGACAGCGCCTCAAGCTGCTGCTCAAGCGCACGGATGCGTTCTTCCTGATCCGCAATGATGCGATTCTTTTTGCCGAACATGTTAAACCTCCAGACGTTCCTGCTGCACCGTCACCGGTACGGGATAGTCCAAATGCCGGTACGCATCCGGCAGAACGATTCTGCCGCGCGTCGTACGGGCAAGAAAACCAAGCTTCAAAAGATAGGGCTCATATACGTCCTCGACGGTGCCCGCATCCTCGCCGGTATAGGCCGCGATCGTGTCAAGTCCGACCGGACCGCCCTTGAATACTTCGATCATGGCGGTCAGCATCTTTCGGTCGACCGCGTCAAGACCGAGCTCGTCGATCTTCAGCATGGCAAGCGCGTTCTGCGCCGTCGGAACGTCGATTACGCCGTTGCCGCGCACCTGCGAGTAGTCGCGTACGCGCCTCAAAAGTCTGTTTGCAATACGCGGCGTTCCGCGTGAGCGGGACGCGATCTCCAGAGCGCCTTCCTCGTCAATTTCGATGTGCAGAATATCCGCGCTGCGGGTCACGATCTCCTTAAGGCTTTCGGGCGTGTACAGCTCTAACTGTTCCTTGATTCCGAAGCGGTCTCTCAAAGGGGAGGAGAGCATGCCGAGACGTGTCGTCGCGCCGATCAGCGTGAAGCGAGGGAGATCGAGACGGATGCTTCTTGCGCCGGGGCCCTTTCCGATGATGATGTCGAGCGCAAAGTCCTCCATCGCGGGGTACAGCACCTCTTCGACGTTCGGGTTCAGGCGGTGGATCTCGTCGATAAACAGCACGTCGCCCGGGCTGAGGTTCGTTAAAAGCGCCGCAAGATCGCCCGCGTGCGTGATCGCGGGGCCGCTGGTGACGCGAAGGCTCACGCCCATTTCGTTTGCGATGATGCCCGCAAGCGTCGTTTTGCCGAGCCCGGGCGGGCCGTATAAAAGCGCGTGATCCAGCGACTCGCCGCGGGACTTTGCCGCTTCGATATAGATCTGCATGTGCTCCTTCACGCTTTCCTGACCGATATACTCGGATAGGAAGTGCGGTCGAATGCTGTATTCGTTTTTCGCGTCCTCTTCCTGCAGCGAGGAGGAGATCAGTCTGTCATCCTGCATGCGTTACCCCTTTGCCATGCTCTTCAGCGCTTTGGTAATGAGTTCTTCCACGGTGTCCGCTTCCTTGATCTTCGCAACCGCGCGCGACGCGGTCAGCCCGTCGTACCCGAGCGAGGTCAGCGCCGCGACCGCTTCGCTCTGTAAGGTCGGCAGCGAAGGCTTTGCGCTGTCTTCCTTCACCGGCGCCATACCGACCGATTCCTGCCGGATGGATTCGCCGAGCTCCAGAATCACGCGCTGCGCGGTCTTGCGGCCCATGCCGGATACGCGGTCAAACGCCGCTGGATTATCGGTCACGATCGCCGCGCGCACATCCGACGGCGTCAGCGTCGAAAGGACGGAAATCGCAAGCTTCGGACCGATGCGGGAAACGTTCAGAAGCTTTCGGAACATGTCGCGCTCCTCGGGATCAATAAACCCGTAAAGCGCCTGCACGCCCTCCGCAAGATGCAGATGCGTGTAAAGCTTTGCCGTCTCGCCCTTTACAAGCGCTTTCAGCGTCATCGAGCTGCAAAAGAGCTCATAGCCGACGCCGGCCGCCTCCACGATCGCACGATCCGCAAAGAGATCATCAACCGTTCCTTTGATATATGCGTACATCGTGTTTTCTCCTACTTGATCCGGTATTCTTCCTGCGCGGGACCGGCGTGGAACGCAAGGCACAGCGCGGCAGCGAGCGCGTCCGCCGCGTCGTCCGGCTTCGGCGTCGTCTTGAGGTTGAGCAGCACGCGAATCATCTGCTGCACCTGCTTCTTATCGGCATGTCCGTTGCCGCAGACCGACTGCTTGATCTCCATCGGCGTGAACTCGTACATCGGAATGCCGCACTGCTGCACGCCGAGAATCGAAACGCCGCGTCCGGAGCCGACAGCGATGGCGGTCGTGATGTTGTGGTAGAAGAACAGCTCTTCAAACGCTGCCATATCGGGATGATACAGCTCGCATAGCTGCCGCGTGCCGAGATACAGCTTTTCAAGCCGCTCCGGAAACGGCAGACTCTTATCCGTCTCCACAACGCCGAAGTCGACGGGGGTTACGGATTGTCCGTTCTTTTCCACGACGCCGTAGCCCATGATCGCATAGCCCGGGTCGATCCCTAAAATGCGCAAGGAAGATCCTCCCTATAAATATTCATTTTATTATAGCATGCGAAAGGAACCGATGCAAGAAATCCGTGAAAAAAAGCACAGGTTTTTCGACGCTGCTGCGACGCTTTGGAGATTGCGCGGATCAAGAGATTGTTCTTGCAGGCGCAGAAAGAGTATGGTATACTTTCATAAAAATAGGATAAAAGATGTCGATCGGAGGGAAAACCGCATGGAATCGAAGAAAAGGGGAAAGGCAAAGCGCCTTTTACACCTGCTTTGGATCATACCGCTTTTGATCGTTCTTGTTTTCTCGGCGCTGATGTACGTCGTACCGGCGCTTGAAAACGTTGACCGCTCGATCATCGAGGGTTCATCGGAATGGATGAAAGGCTTGGACGACGACATGCCGCTTTCTGAGGTTGTGCTGCCCGGCACGCACGACAGCGCAACGAAGAACGTGCAGCTCGCCTATTTCTCGAAGTGTCATGCGCTCGATATCGGCGAGCAGCTCGAAGCGGGCTTCCGGTATCTGGATATCCGGCTCGGCGCGAACAAGGACAAGCTCAGGCTCATGCACGGGTTCACCAACTGCACGACCTCCGGCTGGCCGTGGGCGGGCACGCTGATGTTCGACGACGTGCTCGATTCGTGCTACGCGTTTTTGAAGCAGCATCCGTCCGAAGCGGTCGTTTTCGCGGTCAAGCAGGAGTACGGAAGCGAGACGCCCGAACAGTTCGAAGCCCTTCTGAAAAGCTACATCGACCGCAATCCGGACGCATGGCTTCTGACCGATCGGATCCCGACCGTCGGCGAGGCGCGCGGGAAGATCGTTCTTTTGCGGCACTATGAGAAACCCGAAGAACCGGATCCGACTCTCGGTATCAAGTGCTTCTGGGAGAAGCAGGATAAGCACGACGACGTCTCAAAGAACATCGCCGTCCACGACGAGGGGACCTACACACTGTACGTGCAGGACCGCTATGAGTATGACGCGGACGATAAATGGAACGCGTTCCTTGCCGGTCTGAAAGCGGGGAAGACCGGCGCGGACGCCGTTTCAATCCACTTCCTTTCCACGAAGGGAACGGCGACGTTCGGCCATCCTTACGGGTACGCAAAGGATCTGAACGCGCGGCTGCTGTCCGGAAGCGAGCCCTTAAACGGTTGGGTGGTCGTCGATTTCGCATCTTCGACGATTGCGCAGCGCATCTATCAGACCAATTTCAACGATTAATGGCAGTTTCGCAATTCACGAAAACAGAAAGGATTCCGTCATGAGCAAATCAAATAACGGCAAAGCATGGAAAACGATCCTTAAGATCATCGCAATCGTTCTCGGCGTCATCATCCTGATCGTCGCGGGGTATCTTGCGTACGTGTTTATCAGCTATCACCGCATCGGCGACCAGCCGATCACGCCGGAAGGCGAAGCGGTCGGAACGGTGCAGACAGGAACGGAGTATAAGATCGTTTCTTACAACATCGGCTTCGGCGCATATGAGGACGATTTCGGCTTTTTCATGGACGGCGGCGACCGCGCGTGGGCATGGTCGAAGGAACGTCTCGATACGAACCTGAAAAACATCGCAAAGCTGCTTTCGGAGCAGAAAGCGGATCTGTATCTCGTGCAGGAAGTCGATATCGACGCAACGCGCAGCTACCATTTCGATGAGCGTCCCTATCTCACCGACGCGCTGACCGGCATGGCTTACACGTTCGCGCAGAACTATGATTCGCCGTTCCTGTTCTATCCGATCACGCAGCCGCACGGCGCTGCAAAGGCGGGGCTTTTGACCTTCTCCTTCGCGCCGATCGCTTCGGCGGAGCGCGTGGAGCTGCCGATCGAAACCGGATTTACGAAGTTCCTTGATCTCGACCGCTGCTACAGCAAAAACCGGATCCCGACGGAGAACGGCAAGGAGCTCGTGCTTTATAACATGCATCTTTCGGCGTATACCTCCGACGGCACGATCGCCACGGAGCAGTTGAAGCTCCTTCTTTCCGACATGCAGGCGGAATATGAAAAGGGCAATTACTGCATCGCGGGCGGCGACTTCAATAAGGATCTGCTCGGCGATTCCTCCAAGTATTTCGGAAAATCCGATATCGAGTATACCTGGGCGCAGCCGATTCCGGAGGAGACCTTCAACGGGTTCGATATCACGCTCGTTGCGCCGATCGACGAAAGCAATCCGGTCGCAAGTTGCCGCAACGCGGACGGTCCGTATCATGAAGGTCAGTACAAGCTGACCGTCGACGGCTTTTTGATCAGCGCAAACGTGGAGCTGAAAGCGTCGGACGTGATCGACGTTGCCTTCAAATACTCCGATCACAACCCGGTTGAGATGGCGTTCGTTCTGAACTGACCGGCTTGTCTGTCCGATAAAAATGAGGTAGGGGATTATGGGAGAAGCTTTGCGGGAATTCTTCGGCTTCGGCGGCTATCAGCGTCAGCCCGAAGGCGCATATTCGTGGCAGCACCTGACTTTCGTGGGGTCTATGATCCTTGTGATGATCGTGCTTGCGATCCTTTTGGGCCTTCGGAACCGGCATAGGCCGGATAAGGTCAGGAACCGTGTGATCATCGTTTCGGCGATTCTGATTGACGCGTTCGAGATCGCAAAGATCGTTATCGTCGGGATAAAGGATCCCGGGAACCTTCTGAATGTGCTGCCGCTGTTCACGTGCAGCATTTCTCTGTTCGCGCTGCCGCTTGCCGCGTTCGCAAAAGGCAGGATCCGCGAAGCGTCGCTCGATTTCATGTTCATCTTCGGGCTGCTGCTCGCCGTATTCGGCACCATCGGCGCGGCGCAGAACTACAGCGCATACCCGGTGCTCGCGTGGGATAACGTCGTTTCCGGCATCACGCATTCGATCTCCGGTTTTTCGTCGCTCTATATCGGTGTGTCCGGTATGATGAGCATGAAAAAGAAGAACATCTGGATCACGTTCCTGATCCTGTTTATCTTCTCCGCCGCGGCGTACGTTGCGGACGTCCTGATCCCGTATAACTACATGTTCCTGATGCGCGGCGACGGTACGCCGTACGACATCTTCTACAATCTGGTGAACGGGAACCGGGTGCTGTATCCGAGCATCGTGGTCGGGCTGTTCGTTCTGTGGATGGTGATCTTCTACGCGGTTTACTACCTGATTACCAAAAAGAAAGCGTCCCGCGATTAAGCGGAACGCAATGGATTTATGCGGTCGTTAAGCGGCCGCTTCTTTTTTGACCGTAAGCTTGCGGATCCCGATCGGGATCAGATACATGAGGTACGCCGCAAGCGTGAACCCGATCAGGTAGAGCACGAAGAACAGCGCCCACGGGACCAGCGGGTAGATGATGCTCAGCACGGGCAGCGTGGAGGGGAACAGCGGCGAGATATAGAACATATTGAAGGTCTCGTCCCCGATGAACCGCGGAACGATCAGATCGAGCGCGATCGCGGTCGCGGACATGCAGACGAAGACGATCACGCCGCCGAGGAAGAATCGGAAGTTGAGCTTCTCCGCATAGCGCGAAAGGAAATACACGCCGAGAATGACCTGCGAGCCGTGCCAGACCATCGTCTGGATATTGATCCCGATCGTCCTGACGAACACGTCGTTCGGATAGAACATGACCGCGGCGCCCGCAAACAGCACGTAGGTCGCCGAATACGCGACGGTCGCCCTGCGGAGCACGCTGCCCTCCTTTGTGAGAAAGATGAACGGCAGGACGTAGATCGGCGAGGAGCACATCTGGAACGGAAACGCGTACCACTGGTAATCCCACGTCGGATTTGCGTCGTTGTAGTTGAATGAAAAGATGACCTGCTTATACGTCTCGAAAAGGATCAGAACGATCCAGAACAGAAAGACGATCAAACGGAACGTTTTATCCTTGACCTTTTTTGCGAAGAGACAGAGAAGAACCGTCGTGAGGATTACAAGCGCAAGCGCGGTAAGATGAAACCAGCCGTAGTTGCCGGGGCGCTGCATCTCGCCCTCTAAGAAATGTAAAAACTCGGTCATATCGGATCTGCGTGCAAAGACGCTCCTTTCAGGTTTTTTTAAATTATAGCGCCGTCGAATTCGATTGTCAATCGTCGAAATATCGGGAACTCTTGCGCGAAGGACGAGCTTTTGATATACTGGAAGCAGCAAAAAACGGGAGGGACCATCATGAGCAAGCTTCTGATCTATTACAGCCTTTCGGGAAACGGCGACTCGGTAGCGGAATCGCTGAAAGCGAACGGGTACGAAACCCGAAGGGTCGAGCCGGCCAAGAATCCGCCGAAAGCATTCTTTTTTCAGATCCTGCAATGCGGCTTCAATGCCGGACGCAGGTACTGCGAACCGTTGAAAAACTACGACGTCGACGTTTCGGCGTACGACGGGATCGTGATCGGTTCGCCGGTCTGGAACGGACGGTTGTCCTGCCCGATCAATACAGTCCTTCGGGATACCGATCTCAAAGGAAAGAAGGTTACGTTCGTGTTGTATTCCGGCAGCGGCGAGGCGAAGAAGGCGGAGGAGCAGATTCACGCGATCCTGCCGGACGCCGCGGTCATCCACGTGAAGGAGCCGAAAAAGAATCCGGAAATGCTCGGACGGCTTTCGGCACTTTGATTGCATAAGGAGTGCCGGGATGCAGCATAATCGGAAATCCACATCAATCATGTTTTTCTGCCTGCTGCTTGTCTGCGTCATGCTGATCGGATGCAAAGATACGTCCGCAGAACCGGCAGGAGAACCGGATCCGACCGAAACGCCGACCTATCGCGTCGACCTCGGCGGACGGAAGGGCGCGTTTGTCGACGTGAAGGATCGCTATGCCGCAGGCGAAAAGGTCGTCCTCAAAACGCACATGGTCATGGACGCGTCGCCGACCGTGACCGTGGACGGCGAGCGTCTTTCACCGGACTTGGACAACGAGGATTACCGGTATATCGTCTATACCTTTATCATGCCGGATCACGACGTGAAGGTCAGTTACTCGCTCGGCGGGAGCGACATGGAACGACTCAGCTTCCGTATTGCGTATGAGGGCGACGCAACGCGCGTACTCGATCCCGTTTACACGGCGTATCCGGGTGAAACGGTGACGCTGAGAATGGGGCTGATCTTTGACGTTTCGACGGACGTTTTCGCCGACGGGGAATCGGTTCCACAGGTCGACGGACCGGATTCCGACTATCTGTACTTCGCGTTTACGATGCCCGATCACGACGTGGTCGTTACCATTGAGTCGCACAATATGTCCTCAGCGGATTGAGCGGAGACGGAACAACAAACAGATGAACAAAAAAACGGCCCGCGGATGAACGCGAGCCGTTTTGTCTGTTACGTGTTACTTGGCGTTAACCTTGCCGCTCGTAATCTTGACGAAGTCGGCATACATGTAGCCTTTCTTACCGTCGCTGGTCTTGACGTAGTACCATTTTTTGCCGTTGCTGTCTTTTTCATACCAGGAGATGGTGACCTGTTCGCCGTCAGCGTATTCCTTAATGCACTCGGAGCTTTCGCTGGCGCTCTTGCGAAGCGCGATCTTGGAAGCGATGACCTTGCCGGTTGCGGCGCCGCTCGCCGCAGAGGTCGGTGCGGAACCTACCGTGATATAATCCTTTTTAATGTAGCCGTACTTACCGTCGCATTGCAGGAACCACCAACCCTCCTGCTCCGTGTAGAGCGTAACGGCGGTGTTCTTCGCGATCTTTTCCTTAACGAGCGTCGCGTTCTTATTGGGCTCCTTGCGCATATTGACCTTATCCGCGCTCACATAGCCTTTTTTCGCGTTCTTCTTCATGGAGCTCGTAGGCGAAGTGTAATACTTAGTCGGCGTCGCGGATGCGCCGGCGGAAGGCGATGCGGAGGTGACTGCGCCGGGCGTGGTGATCACGATAGAGCTCGGACCTGCGGATTCGATCGGGCCGGGGGTTGCCTCCGGATCGGTCGTTGCGTTCGGGTCGGTCGTCGCGTCGGGATCGGTCGTAGCATCCGGATCCTGGGTGTTGACCGGACTGGGATCGGGCAGATCGGGCGTATTGTCGGGATTTAAGGGATCCGTCGGATCGCTGCTCACATCGGGTGCGTCCGAGGCCTCTCCGGTGTGGGATTTATTACCGGAATCGTTTTTGCAGGATTCGCAATTCTTGATGCCGAAAATAAGCAGAACGATGATCGCGATCAGCAGAACTGCGATCGCGGACAGGAACAGAATCCCGGCAGGAGTGGGTTTAAATTTGATTTTTTTTGCCATAAGTAATCCCCTTCCTTATATGTATTCATTGCATACCTATGTAACGTATAATTATCATACACGATTTCAACAAAAAAGGAAAGTGTTTCATAACATTTTTTTTGCTAAATTTTTGCGGAATTTTCATGACGAAACGGGTATATACGTAAAAATATAGAAAAAGATGTTGCAAAAAGATATGGAAATTACGAAGGCGGTATGTTATAATATTCGATGGTCAGGAATCTGAACTTCTAAGGAGGATGTATGACGAACAAGATTACTGAAATTCCGTTCCGGGGAACGCCCGAACAGGAAGCCCGACTGAAAGAAGTCATCGCACAGTACAAAGGCCACAGCGATGCAATGATGCCTGTGCTGCAGAAAGCACAGGAAATCTACGGCTATCTGCCGATTGAAGTGCAAACGATGATTGCCGAAGGCCTCGGCGTATCGCTTGAACATGTTTACGGCGTGTCCACGTTCTATTCGTGGTTTACGCTCGAGCCGAAGGGCGAACACCTGATCCGCGTCTGCCTCGGCACCGCCTGCTACGTCAAAGGTTCCGCCGATATTCTCGCGGAGCTCGAACGACAGCTCGGTATCAAAGCCGGTCATACGACAAGTGACGGCAAATTCACACTCGAAGCAACGCGCTGCCTCGGTTGCTGCGGTCTTGCTCCGGTTATGACGATTGACGACGACGTCTATGGACGACTCGTTCCCGCCGACGTCAAGGGCATCGTAGACAAATTCCGCGCATAATCGAAAGGAAACGAGTATGACGATCCGGGAGATGGCCGAGCGAATCAACGCCACCGTATATGCAGAACCTGATCAGCTTGACGAGGACTTAAAAGGTGCGTTCGGCAGCGATATGATGAGCGACGTGCTCGCATTTGCGGAAAATCGCGACGTGCTTCTGACGGGCCTTTTAAACCCGCAGATTGTGCGCACGGCGCATATGCTGGACATGCGCTGCATTATCATCGTTCGCGGAAAATCCGCAACGGATGAGATTAAGCGGCTTGCCGCCGAGAATCAGATCGCGCTGCTGGAAACGCCGCTGAGCATGTATGAGGCCAGCGGAAAACTTTACGAAGGCGGTTTGGGAAAATGATGTCAGACGCGCTGCATTTCCATTATGATGTGGACGGAAACAACTTCACGTCCGCAGGCGAAGCCTCTGTGCAGATCAAGCGGATGCTGCGCCAGATGGGGTATCATCCCGATCTGATCCGCAGAATCTCGGTTGCGATGTATGAGGGCGAGATCAACATGGTCATCCATGCAAAAGGAGGGGATGCGGACGTGTATGTGGAGCCCGATTGCATTACGGTCATTCTGAAGGACGTCGGCCCCGGCATCAAGGACGTCAATCTTGCGATGCAGGAAGGCTATTCGACCGCTCCGGACAACATTCGTTCGCTCGGTTTCGGCGCAGGCATGGGTCTGCCGAACATGAAACGATACTCGGACGAACTAAAGATCGACTCTGTTGTCGGCGTTGGTACGACAATCGAGATGAAATTCAGATCGGCATAAGGAGGAAACATGATCGTATACAAGCATTCCGTTTCGCTCGATCCGGCAAAGTGCAAGGGGTGTACCACCTGCTTGCGCCGCTGCCCCACGCAGGCGATCCGCATCCGGAACGGCAAAGCTTGTATCAATCCGAGCCTCTGTATCGACTGCGGAGAATGCATTCGCCATTGCCCGTACAAGGCAAAACGTGCGATTTTCGACGAATGGGATTCGCTCGATCACAGCAAGTACCTGATCGCGCTGCCCGCGCCGTCGCTGTTTGGCCAGTTCGCAAATCTGGACGATACGGATTATCTGCTGCAGGGTTTGATCGACCTCGGCTTCAACGAAGTGTTCGAGGTCGCGAAGGCGGCTGAAATGGTCACCGATTATACGCGAACCTACATGCATCGCATGGGGATGTCGCACGCGCCGTTTATCAGTACGGCGTGTCCGGTCGTTGTTCGGCTCATCTCGCTTCGCTTTCCGACGCTGCGCAACAAGATGGTTCCGATCTCGCCGCCGATCGAACTTGCCGGAAAGCTCGCGAAGGAACGCGCGCTGAAGAACCATCCCGAGCTTACGCCCGACGATATTCGCACCGTGTTCATTTCTCCCTGCCCCGCGAAGGTGAGCTGGGTCAAGAACACGCCGGCGGACAAGGAATGCTACGTGGATTATATCGTCTCCATGAGCGATATTTATTTCCGTGTGTTGTCCAAGATGGACCGCGCAAAGATTCCGGGCGTTACCTCGCAGTCCGGCATGATCGGCATGAGCTGGTCGTCCTCGGGCGGTGAAGCAAGCGCGTTGATGAACGACCATTATCTTGCGGCGGACGGCATCGAAAACATTATTCGCGTGCTGGACGATATCGAGATGGGGCATTTTCCGGACCTGAAATTCGTTGAGATGAACGCGTGTCCCGGCGGCTGCGTCGGCGGGGTCATGGCGGTGGAAAACCCGTACATCGCCCGCGTACGGATCCGTGCGCTGCAGCGGTATATGCCGGTTGCGCAAAACCACGTGATCCTGAACGAGGATGAGCCGATCCCGAAGGAAGTACTGACGGTTGAACCCGGAGAGTACAGCTCTGCGGAAATCTTGGACGCCGACCGCATGCGGTCCTTCCGCATGATGTCGGAGATTGAACGGATCAAAAACCTGCTGCCCGGTATGGACTGCGGTTCCTGCGGCGCTCCGACCTGCCGCGCACACGCGGAGGACGTTGTGCGGGGCGAATCCAAACTGGACGATTGTGTCATTCGCATGCGCGAGCATCTGAGAGAGCTCGAACGAGACGACGGAAAGTGAGAGAGCAATGACGGTTTCCGAACTGATCGAAAAAACCGGATATGAGCCGCTGCTGCTGTCCGACGGCGATCGTGAGATCACCGGAGGATACGCGGGCGATCTTTTGAGCTGGGTTATGGGGCGCGCCGAAAGCGGCGACTGCTGGGTCACGATCATGTCGAACGTGAACGTAGCTGCGGTCGGTCAATTGACCGATTGTGCTTGCATCGTCTTTTCGGAAGGCGTACGCCCGGATGAAGCGGCCGTAAACGCGGCGAAGCTGCATGGGCTCAACTTGCTGCTTTCCGAGCGGTCCACGTTTGAGATCTGCGCCGAAGTCGGCGCGCTCCTCAAATGAGGACGGTCGCGTACGATCTGCATCTGCATTCGTGCCTGTCTCCCTGCGGGGACATGGACATGACGCCCTGCAATATTGCGGGGATGGCGCATCTTTCGGAACTCGACATCGTGGCGCTTACGGACCACAACGCGGTCGATAACTGCCCGGCATTTTTCGCGGCATGCGAGGAATACGGGATCGTACCGATCGCGGGCATGGAGCTGACGACCGCGGAGGATATTCATCTTCTGTGCATCTTTGAAACGCTGAAGAGCGCGCTTGCGTTCGGCGAAACGGTCAAGGGGCATCGGATGAAAATCAAAAACCGCGTGGAGATCTTCGGCGAACAGCCAATCCTGAACGAACGGGATGAAAAGATCGGAGATGATCCGTATTTTCTTCCGGCCGCGACGGATCTGGATCTCGGTACCGCGGTGGAGCTCGTAAAGGAATTCGACGGCGTCTGCTGGCCGGCGCATATCGACCGCGACGCGAACGGACTCCTTGCCGTGCTCGGGGCGTTTCCGCCGGAACCTGGATTCCGGATTGCAGAGCTGAGGGACGCCGAAAACGCGCACCTTGCCGAAGGACGCACGGTCGTTGTCTGCTCGGACGCGCACAGATTGTGGGAAATCGGCGAGGCGCACGGCACGATGACGCTCGACACCGATGAAACCGCGCCGGACGCCGTTCGGCACGCATTGTTCAAAAAGCTGCGGGAGGGAACGCTGTGAAAGAACTCAGCCTGAACATCCTTGACATCGCGCAAAACTCGATCCGCGCGGAAGCGTCGCTGATTGAGATTCTGCTCGATGAAACGGAAACGACGCTCAGACTGACGATCAAAGACAACGGGTACGGAATGAGTGAAGAGTTTCTGAAAACCGTCGTCGATCCATTTTCTACCACACGCACCACGCGCAAGGTCGGTATGGGCATTCCCCTTCTGAAGCTTGCTGCGGAGCAGACGGGAGGCACGCTTTCGATCCGCTCGACGGAACGCGCCGTCGATCCCGTAAATTGCGGGACCGAAATCTCGGCAACGTTCGATAAGACGCATCTGGACTTTACGCCGCTCGGCGACGTGGTTTCAACGATCACGCTGCTGATCCGGGGAAGCGCAAAAACGGATTTTCTTTTCCGGCATACGTTGCCGGACCGCACGGTCGAACTCGACACGCGCGAGATCCGAAAGGTCTTAGGGGACGACGTACCGCTTGACGAATACGAAGTCCTCGCCTGGATCCGGGATATGCTGACGGAGCAATATGCTTCGGAGGCTTGAAGATATTCAGAAATTTTAATTGAAACGAAAGGATCAAACACATGAAAACATTGGCAGAACTTGCACAGATTCGTGACAGAATGAAAAACAAAGTCGCGCTTCGGGAAGGCACCGGTGAGATCCGCGTTGTCGTCGGCATGGCGACGTGCGGCATTGCAGCGGGCGCGCGGCCCGTTCTGAACGCCTTTGTGGAACAGGTTGCGGAGCAGAATCTCGGCGACAAGGTGACCGTCACGCAGACCGGCTGCATCGGCATGTGCCGCTTTGAGCCGATTGTTGAGGTTTTTGAAGGGGATAAGGAACGCGTAACCTACGTCAAGGTTAAGCCCGAAATGGTTCCCGAAATCATCAAAGAGCATCTGGTCGGGGGCAAACCCGTCACAAAATATACCATCGGTGCGGTGGAAGGTTAACGGAGGAAAGACAGAATGATTCGTACGCATGTATTGATTTGCGGCGGTACGGGGTGTACCTCTTCCGGCAGCGTCAAGATTGCCGATTCGCTGGAAGAACAAATCGCATTGAACGGCCTTGCTGATGAAGTCAAGGTTGTACGCACGGGCTGCTTCGGCCTTTGCGCGTTGGGCCCGGTTATGATCGTGTACCCCGAGGGCACGTTCTACAGCCGCGTGAAGCTCGAGGATGTTCCAGAGATCGTCTCGGAGCATCTCTTAAAGGGCCGCGTTGTCGATCGTCTCGTCTATCGCGAGACCGAAGGCAACGAAAAGGTCGAGGTTCCGTCCCTGCAGGAAACCGGCTTCTACAAGACGCAGATGCGTGTTGCGCTTCGCAACTGCGGCGTCATCAACCCGGAGCAGATCGACGAGTACATCGCGATGGACGGCTATTCCGCGCTCGGCAAGGTCCTCACCGAAATGACCCCCGAACAGGTCATTCAGGTTATGAAGGATTCCGGCCTGAAGGGCAGAGGCGGCGCAGGCTTCCCGACCGGTATGAAATGGGAATTTGCCGCAAAGAATAAGGTTCCGCAGAAGTACGTCGTCTGCAACGCGGACGAGGGCGACCCCGGCGCGTTCATGGACCGTTCCGTTCTCGAAGGCGACCCGCATGCGGTTCTCGAAGCAATGGCGATCGCTGGCTATGCGATCGGCGCAAACAAGGGCTTCATCTACGTCCGTGCAGAGTACCCGATCGCGGTCAAGCGTCTTGAGATCGCAATCGGCCAGGCGCGTGAATATAACCTGCTCGGAAAAGACATCTTCGGCACCGGCTTCGATTTCGACATCGAAGTACGTCTCGGTGCGGGCGCGTTCGTCTGCGGCGAAGAGACCGCGCTTCTGACCTCTATCGAGGGCAACCGCGGCGAGCCGAAGAACAAGCCGCCGTTCCCGGCGAACAAGGGCCTGTTCGGCCAGCCGACGATCATCAACAACGTCGAAACGCTCGCGAACATTCCGCAGATCATCCTGAAAGGTGCGGAATGGTTCGCATCCATGGGCACCGAAGATTCGAAGGGCACCAAGGTCTTTGCGCTCGGCGGCAAGATCGTCAACACCGGTCTCGTTGAGATCCCGATGGGCACCACGCTCCGCGAGATCATCTTCGATATCGGCGGCGGCATTCCGAACGGCAAGAAGTTCAAGGCTGTCCAGACGGGCGGTCCGTCCGGCGGCTGCATCCCGGCCGAGTATCTCGATCTGCCGATCGACTACAGCAACCTGAAGAAGATCGGTGCGATGATGGGTTCCGGCGGTATGATCGTCATGGACGAAACCACTTGTATGGTCGACGTCGCACGCTTCTTCCTCGACTTCACGGTCGACGAGAGCTGCGGCAAGTGCACGCCGTGCCGCATCGGTACGCGCCGTCTTCTCGAGATGCTCGACAAGATTACGTCCGGCAACGGCACGCTCGAAGACCTCGATAAGATGGAAGAGCTGTGCAAGTACATCCAGGCGAACGCAATGTGCGCGCTGGGTCAGACGGCTCCGAACCCGGTTCTGTCCACGCTGAAGTATTTCCGCGACGAGTACGAAGCGCACGTTGTCGAAAAGCGCTGCCCGGCGGGCGTCTGCAAGAACCTCATGCACTATGAGATTCAGCCCGATAAGTGCCGCGGCTGCACGCTGTGCGCACGCCGCTGCCCGGCAAACGCGATCACCGGCAAGGTCAAGGAACCGCATGTCATCGACCAGTCGAAGTGCATCAAGTGCGGCGCCTGCATGGAAGGCTGTAAGTTCTCGGCCATCGTCAAGAAATAAGGAGGGCGACTATGGATACTGTTCACATGAAAATCAACGGAAGAGAGATCGAAGTTCCCGCGGGTTCCACGATTCTGGAAGCGGCGGAGCTTGCCGGCATCCGGATTCCGACCCTTTGCTACATGAAGGATATCAACGCCATCGGCGCGTGCCGTATGTGCGTTGTCGAAGTCAAGGGCGCACGCTCCAATCCCGTCGCGTGCCTCATGCAGGTTGCGGAAGGCATGGAAGTGCAGACGAACACGCCCGCGCTTCGCGCATCCCGCAAGATGACCCTCGAGCTGATGCTTTCGAATCACCGTATGGACTGCCTGAGCTGCGTACGCAGCGGCAACTGCGAACTGCAGGCGCTGTCTCAGGAATACGGCTGTGACGCGCACAAGTTCGAAGGCGCACCCACCGAGCCGGATATCGACGATTCCGCGATCCATCTCGTCCGCGATAACTCGAAATGCATCCTTTGCCGCCGCTGCGTGGCCGTCTGCAAATACAATCAGCACTGCAACGTCATCGGCGCGAACGAGCGCGGCTTCAAGACCCACATTGCAAGCGCGTTCGATCTGCCACTCGCAACGACGTCCTGCGTCAACTGCGGTCAGTGCATCAGCGTCTGCCCGACAGGCGCGCTCACCGAGCGTGACGACACCGAGAAGGTCTGGAAAGCGCTCTCCGATCCCGAAATGCACGTGGTCGTCGGTCCCGCACCGTCCGTCCGTGTACAGCTCGGCGAAGAATTCGGCATGCCGATCGGCACGAACGTCGAAGGCAAGCTGATCGCGGCGCTGCGCCGTCTCGGCTTCGATAAGGTCTTCGATGTCGACAATGCGGCGGACGTGACCATTATGGAAGAGGGCACCGAGCTGATCGGCCGTCTCAAGAACGGCGGCAAGCTCCCGCTGATCACGAGCTGCAGCCCCGGCTGGATCAAGTTCTGCGAGCACTACTATCCGGAATTCATTCCGAACCTGTCCACCTGCAAATCGCCGCAAGGCATGTTCGGCGCACTCGTAAAGTCCTACTATGCCGAGAAGATGGGCATCGACCCGAAGAAGATCTTCGTCGTTTCCATCATGCCATGCACCGCGAAGAAGTTCGAGGTACAGCGTCCCGAGCTCGGCACGGAAGGCAGACCGGACGTCGACGTATCCCTCACCACGCGTGAGCTTGCGCGCATGATCCGTCGCGCGGGCATCAAGTTCGCGGAGCTGCCCGATGAGGTCTGCGACCCGATGCTGGGTCAGGCTTCCGGCGCAGGTCACATCTTCGGCGCGACCGGCGGCGTTATGGAAGCTGCTCTGCGTACCGCGTACGAACTCGTCACCGGCAAGACGCTTGAGAAGGTCGATTTCCATGCGGTTCGCGGCACCGAAGCGATCAAGGAAGCGGAGTACGATCTCAACGGCGTCAAGGTGCGCGTTGCGGTCACCAGCGGCCTCGAGAATGCAAGAAAGCTCCTCGACATGATCAAGAACGGCGAGAAGCAGTATGAGTTCGTCGAAGTCATGGCTTGCCCCGGCGGCTGCGTCAACGGCGGCGGTCAGCCGATTCAGCCCGGTTCCGTCCGCAACTTCGTCGACCTGCGTGCAAAGCGTGCGGCGGGCCTCTACGGCGAGGATGCCAACATGCCTCTCAGAAAGAGCCACGAGAATCCGGAAGTCCAGGCGCTGTATCGCGATTACCTCGGCGAGCCGAACAGCCACAAGGCGCACGAGCTTCTGCACACGCACTACACCGAGCGCGGTCTGTACAAATAATCATTATCGACAAAGAGGGCGGGAGAGCGATCTCCCGCCTTTTTGACTGAGATGACGGTTTCCGACTTGACGAAGGCCGCGTTCGCGTGATATCTTTATAATAAGAATAGAGGCACGCACTTTCGCATTTGACAGAGGCTTATTATGGATGTTTTTCATGTGATCACACTTTTCGGCGGTCTGGCGATGTTCCTGTACGGCATGCGTCTGATGGGCGATTCGCTGAAGGAAAACTCCTCCGGCACGCTGAAACGCGCGATGAGCAAGGTGACCAACAATCCCTTCAAGGCGTTCGTGCTCGGCGTGCTGGTGACCGCGCTGATCCAATCCTCAACTGCTACGATCGTTATCACAGCGGGCCTTGTCGGCGCGGGAATTCTGACGCTGCATCAGTCGCTCGGCGTCATCATCGGCGCGAACGTCGGCACCACGGTCACCGGTCAGATCATCCGCCTGCTCGACATCGATTCTTCCGGCACGTCGATACTGCGTTTTTTTCAGCCGTCTACGCTCGCACCGATCGCGCTGATCATCGGCATCATTCTGATCATGACCGGATTCTTTAAGAACGCGCGTTCCATAGGCAACATTGCGATCGGCTTCGGCATTCTCTTTTCCGGACTTGTCAATATGACCGGCGCAGTCAAAAGTTTGTCCGATTCCGGCGTATTCAACAATCTCTTCGCGCGGCTTGGCGACAACCCGTTTCTGGGGTACGTTACCGGCGCCGGCGTGGCATTCACGCTGCAAAGCTCTTCCGCGGCCATCGGTATTCTGCAGGCGTTTTCCCAGACCGGTCTTCTGTCGTTTAAATCCATCTATTCGGTGATCGTCGGTATCTATCTCGGTGACTGCGTAACCACGGCCATCGTCTGCTCGATCGGGGCAAAGGCGGAGGCGCGGCGCGTGGGTATTGTGAACATCCTGTTTAATCTGAGCAAGACCGTTCTGGTTCTTGTCGTCGTGACGGTCATTCACAAAATCGGTCTTCTGGACGGGCTGTGGGACAGGACCGTGAATTCCGGCATAATTGCGAATACCAATACGATCTTCAACCTCGGCTGCGCGCTTGCGCTGTTCCCGATGCTTGCTGTTTATGAAAAGCTGAGCCGCAAGATCGTCAGGGACAAGCCCGCAAAGGCGGGCAAATATAAGAGCGTCGTCGACGGTCTGAATCCGTTCTTCTTCAATACCCCGGCGCTTGCGCTTCAAAGCTGTTATAAGACCCTGCTTGCGATCTTTTCGGCCGCCCGCACAAACATTGAAAAATCCTTCGACCTGATACGGAAATACGATCCCGCCGTCCACAAGGAGATCCTTAAGGAGGAGGACGAGATCGACCGTATGACCGACGTTTTGAGCAAATACATGGTGAGCTTTCTGCCGCATCTCCAGATTGAAAACCATGTCGCGATCTTAAATCAGTATTATAAGGTCGCCTCGGAATTCGAACGTCTGGGCGATCACGCTGTCAATATCGCCGGATTCGCGGAATCCCTCAAGAAGAATAATACGGTTTTCTCCGCAAAAGCACTATCGGAGCTGTCGGTTCTTGAAAGCGCGTTGGGGCAGATCCTTGACGAAACACAGCAGACCTTCTCCAAACGTGACATAGACGCCGCGGCGCGGATCGAGCCGCTCGCACATGTATCGGGTGAGCTGATCACTGCGCTGAAAAAGAATCATCTCCGGCGAATGAGCACCGGTGAGTGCAACGCGTACGCCGATACGACCTTCTCGGATCTTTTGGTGGAATTCCACAGGATCGGCGACGTATGTTCCAATGTCGGCATCGCGACGGTGGTGCGTGTCCGACCGGAGCTTGCTGACCACGAGCATCTCTATTTTGAACAGCTTCATACCGGCGGAGACGAGGGGTTCGACGCCGCATACAAACGCGCGCATCAGCGGTATTTTGCGCTTCTCAACAGCGAGACGCCGGATGCGGGAGAAGAAACCGCTGTCGAATCTCCGGAGGAAAAACCAGCGCAGGAGAAAACCGACGGAGATCTGCCCAAACAGGACGCGCAGCCTGGCGAGTCGTGATCCTTAAAAAGAAAAAGCGTAAAAACAGAGCGGGAGAGCGATCTCCCGCTTTTTCGATTGCGCAATCGCGATGCAGGGAAGACAAAACCGGTTTCCGACGCTCATTTGTATTTGCGTGTATTTGTCGAAACCGGAACCGATTCGAAGTAAGAACGATCTTTCAAAAAGAATGAAGTTTTTTTCGGAAGAAAAGAGGATTTTTTGGAGTTTTGGCGTATATAATTATAGAATACTTTTCGCGGAGGAAGGCTATGGAAGAGGGATCGGTCCGAAAAATGCGTGAAGAATGGGAAAAGCAAATGCT
Source organism: Clostridia bacterium (assembly GCA_017388175.1). GTDB lineage: Bacteria > Bacillota > Clostridia > Christensenellales > CAG-138 > UBA3792. The sequence goes on from JAFOTD010000089.1 coordinate 26,982, forward strand.
TTCGCCCCTTGCGACGCTTTCGGTCAACACGCGCGGACGCGAGGTTCCGATGCCGCTTTGCCCGGTTCGCACCGAGTTTGTGCGCGATCGCGACCGCATCCTGCACAGCAAATCCTTCCGCAGATTAAAGCACAAAACGCAGGTTTTTCTTGCGCCGAAGGGCGATCATTACCGCACGCGGCTTACACATACGCTCGAGGTCACGCAGATCGCGCGCACGATCGCGCGGGCGTTGCGGCTCAACGAGGATCTTGCCGAGGCGATCGCGATGGGACACGACCTCGGTCACACACCGTTCGGTCACGCGGGCGAAGAGGTGCTGAACAGCCTTCTGCCCGGCGGTTTCAAGCACAATGTTCAGAGCTTGCGCGTGGTCGAGAAACTTGAATATGACGGCAATGGTCTGAACCTCACCTGGGAGGTGCGCGACGGCATCGTGAATCACACGAGCAGCGGGCGTCCCGCGACGGTGGAGGGCAGGGTGGTCTCTTTGGCGGATCGCATCGCTTATATCAATCACGACATCGACGACGCGATGCGCGCGGGTGTGCTTTCGGAGGAGGACCTTCCGCGCTCGTGTATCGAGCTGTTCGGACCGACGCATTCAAAGCGTATCAACAGCCTGATTATCAACGTGATCGAAAACAGTCGGGACAGCGCGGAGATCCGTTTTTCGCCGGATTATGCGGAAGAGTTCAAGGTGCTGCGGAAATTCATGTTCGACCGCGTTTACCTGAATCCGATCGCCAAGCGTGAAGAAGGCAAAGCGAAGGGGGTCGTCCGCGCACTGTACGAGTATTATTGCGTGCACCCGGAGCTTTTAGACGTCGAATATCAGAAGACGCTCGAAGACGAAGGCAAGGAGCGCGCGGTCGCAGATTTTATCGCAGGCATGAGCGATACCTACGCGATCAGCACCTATGAACACGTGTTCGTACCGAAAAGCTGGAGCTGAAACGAACAGACAATCCGAGGAAAGGAGGACGCGCGATGGCATTTCCGAGCGCATGGCTCGATGAGCTTTTACATAAAAACGATATCGTATCCGTTGTTTCGGATTACGTCGAGCTGAAGCCGAAGGGCAGAAAGCTCTGGGCGTGCTGCCCGCTCCACGGTGAAAAAACGCCGTCGTTCTCCGTTTCGCCGGACAAGCAGCTTTTCTATTGCTTCGGCTGCCACGCGGGCGGAACCGTGATCCAGTTTCTCATGGACATGGAACGCCTGACGTTTTATGAGGCGGTGCAGCAGCTCGCAAACCGCGTTAATATGGAGCTTCCGAACGAGATCAACGATCGCGAAATGCAGCGCCAGCGCGCGTACAAGAAACGCATCATTGAGGCGAACAAGGAGGCAGCGCGGTATTATTCTTCCTGCTTTCTGAATCCTGCGATCGGAAAAGACGCGCAGGCATACGCGATGCGGCGCGGATTGACTTCCGAAATCGTTACGCGGTTCGGAATCGGCTATGCGCCGGATACCTGGGATTCGCTCCTGAAGCTTTTAAAGAGCAAGGGATATTCGGAAAAGGAGCTGGTCGACGCGGGTCTTTTGGTTCATAACACGGAGCGAAACACCGTTTACGACGCGTTCCGGGGTCGGCTGATCTTTCCGATCCTCGGCGTAAACGGTGACGTTCTGGGCTTTGGGGCACGCGTGATGGGCGACGAAAAGCCGAAGTATATCAACACAGGCGATACGCCGGTTTACAACAAACGGAACAATTTATACGGGCTGTATCTGCATAAAAACGAAAAACTCGATGACCTGATCATGGTCGAAGGTTATATGGACGTGATCGGGCTGTACAAAGCAGGTGTGAAAAATGCCGTTGCGAGCCTCGGAACGGCGCTGACACAGCAGCAGGCAAGACTTCTGAAACGCTACGTGGAAAAGGTCTATATCGCGTACGACGGCGACGCTGCGGGACAGAACGCCATGGTTCGCGGGCTGGACATCCTGAAGACCGAAGGGCTCGAGGTGCGTGTCATCACGTTCCCGGACGACCTTGATCCGGACGAATATGTGCAGATCTACGGCAAGGATGGATTCGACCGGCTCAAGGAAAACGCGCTTTCGCTGAACGCTTTCAAGCTGGAAGCGATGGCGAAGGGCTATGATCTGAACGATGAAAACGGGCGCGAACGGTACGCAAAGGCGGCATGCGCGTTCGTGGCGGGATTGCAGCCGATCGAGCAGGAGCGATATTATAAGCAGATCGCGAAGAAAACCGGCTATGCCCTGGAAGCGCTTGAAGCGCAGGGCGTGCGCAGCGGCGGCATTCAGACAGGCGAAAGCAAACCTATGATTCGCGGCGGCTTCCGCAGGCGGGTCGAGACCGGAGAGGATCCGCGCGATATCATCGAGCGCACACTGATCGCGGCCTGTCTGCACGACAAAAGAGCGCTCGGGCATGCAATGGAAGCGCATGCCGAAGAACTGTTTCGGAACACGGTTTACGAGACGATGTTCCGCGCGATGAGCGAGCAGGGCAGCGCTTTTTTGCCGGCCAAATACATCGGCGGGCTGGAGGGCAAGGATGCTGAGACGGCTTCTGCCGTCCTTCGGGAGGACGAAGCGATTGAGAACGCGGTCGAATCGGCAGCCGACTGCATCCGGCGCATGAAGCGTGAAAATGAAGAAGAGGAGATCGCAAAGCTGCAGGCGATCCTGAAGAAACCGGATTTGACGGCAGAGGAACGGAACGCCGTTTTGAAAGAAATCACCGAACGCATACGGGCAAATAAATAAGGAGACGGGACATGGAAGAAACAAAAACCTCAAAGAAGGCAAAGAAGATGAAGCAGGAAACTGAAACGGAAGCGGCCGAAACGGTTGAAACGGCGGAAACGCCGGTTGAAACTGCGGACAAGCCGCAAAAGAAACGCACAACGAAGTCGAAAATGGCTGCGGAACCCGCCCCTGAACCGGATGAAGCGGCGGATGCACCTGCGTCTGAGGAACCGAAAAAGACAGTAAAGAACCGCAAAAAGGAGGAGCCGAAGCAGGAGATGCCGGTCGAGGAACCCGCTTTGGAACCGGAACCCGAGCCGGAACCGGTGGAAGAGCCCGCGCCTGTAAAGTCGAAAAAGTCGTCCAAGAGCAAGGCAAAGGAAGGAAAGCACGCGGAATCCGAAAAGGAAGACTCCGATCCGGAGGGTGAAGACGGCGAGCCGAAGCCGGTCAACGCGGAACAGCGCATCCGTGAGCTTCTGGAAAGCGGCAAACAGAAGGGCATTCTGACGTTCAACGAGGTCATGGACACGCTGAACGAGATCGGCGTCGACGCCGATCAGATGGATAAGATCTACGGCGAGCTCGAGGAGCTGAACATCGACATCGTCGAGGAAGTTGAGATCCCGGAGGACATCAACGAGGAGATCGCGCAGATTGAAACCGTTCTTGCCTCCACCGAGGGCATTAACATTGACGATCCGGTGCGCATGTATCTGAAGGAGATTGGCAAGGTCCCGCTTCTGAACGCAAACGAAGAAATTGAAATCGCACAGCGCATGGCGGACGGCGACCTCGACGCAAAGCACCAGCTCGCGGAAGCGAACCTCAGACTTGTCGTATCAATTGCGAAGCGTTACGTCGGCAGAGGTATGCTGTTCCTCGATCTCATTCAGGAGGGCAACCTCGGCCTCATTAAAGCAGTCGAAAAGTTCGACTACCGGAAGGGCTATAAGTTCTCGACCTACGCAACGTGGTGGATCCGTCAGGCAATCACCCGTGCGATTGCGGACCAGGCGAGAACGATCCGCATCCCGGTGCACATGGTTGAGACGATCAATAAGCTCATCCGTGTCAACCGTCAGCTCGTGCAGGAGCTCGGCCGCGACCCGCGCCCCGACGAGATCGCAAAGGAAATGGGCATTTCCGAGGACAAGGTCCGCGAGATTTTGAAGATCGCACAGGAGCCGGTCTCCCTCGAAACGCCGATCGGCGAAGAGGACGATTCACACTTGGGCGACTTTATCCCGGACGACGACGCGCCCGCGCCTGCCGACGCAGTGGCGGTTGCGCTCTTAAAGGAACAGCTTGTCGAGGTTCTGAATACGCTGACCCCGCGTGAAGCGAAGGTGCTGCGGCTCCGTTACGGTCTCGACGACGGCAAGGCGAGAACGCTCGAAGAGGTCGGTAAGGAGTTCAACGTCACGCGTGAACGCATCCGTCAGATCGAAGCAAAGGCGCTGCGAAAGCTCCGTCACCCGTCGAGAAGCAAAAAGCTGAAAGACTTCCTCGAATAAATGCAATAAAAACGCACCGGAAACCCGGTGCGTTTTGCGTTACGCGTCATATGCAAGCATGTTGCCGATCGGGATTGAAAAGCCGAGCGCGTTGTATAGAGGAAGATTGCAGTCCGCACAGCCGACGGTCAAAGACTTGACGCCGCTGTTTTCATAGGCATAACGGACAAGGCTTTTTGCGATGCCCCTGTGCCGACAGGCGGGCAGAATATAAAAGTCTTCGAAAACCCCCGAAGGAGCATAACAGAATGTAGAGAATACGATCGAAATTGAGCAGCAGCCGACCAGATGTCCATTCTCACGGCACCCGAAAAAAAGGATCTCGCTATGGTCGATCGCTTTTTTCAGTGCATCCAGATCGGAAAAAGTCGGCCGTCCCTCGCCGATCGCTTCCTTATACGCAATGTGCAGCGGAACGAGCGCATCGAAATCCGCTTTGGTCAGTCGGAACAGTTCCATTTAACACCTCTGTTTTAGATTTTATCATTAAATACGGGCAGTTTCAAGGAACTCGGTATGGACGAACCCGCTTTTTTGCTGTATAATGCAGCATATATGAAAATTTTCTGCGGAGGCAAGTTATGGATAAGGAAAAAAACATCATTCTGACCGGCGACCGCCCGACCGGCAGACTGCATCTCGGACACTACGTCGGCTCTTTAAAGCGCCGCGTGGAACTGCAGAATTCCGGAATGTTCGATCAGATCAATATTTTGGTTGCCGACGATCAGGCGCTGACAGACAACGCGGACAATCCCGCAAAGATCCGCGACAACATTATTCAGGTCGCGCTGGATTACCTGTCGGTCGGCATTGACCCCAATAAATCGACGATCTGCATTCAGTCCGCGCTTCCCGCGCTGCATGCGCTGACGTTCTATTACATGAACCTCGTCACGACTGCAAGACTTTCCAGAAACCCAACGGTCAAAGCGGAAATACAGATGCGCGGCTTTGCGGACGAGGGACTTCCGGCGGGCTTTTTCAGCTACCCGGTGTCGCAGGCGGCGGATATTACGGCGTTCAACGCGAACGTCGTTCCGGTCGGCGAGGATCAGCTCCCGATGATCGAGCAAACGCGTGAAATCGTCGAAAAGTTCAACCGTATCTACGGCGAAACGCTCGTGTTCCCGAAGGCGATGATCCCCGAAAACGAGACGCAGCGCAGGCTTCCCGGCGTCGACGGAAAGGCAAAAATGTCGAAATCGCTCGGCAACTGCATCTATCTGTCCGACGACGCGAAGACCGTCAAGAAGCAGATCAACGGCAAAATGTTCACCGACCCCCAGCATCTTCGTATCGAGGATCCCGGTCACATCGAGGGCAACGTCGTGTTCACGTATCTCGACGCGTTCGCGAGCGACGCGCACTTCGCGGAGTTTTTGCCGGAATATACAAATCTCGAAGAGATGAAGGCGCACTATATGCACGGCGGGCTTGGCGACGGCACGTGCAAGAAGTTTCTCATCAACGTGCTCGAGGAAACGCTCGCGCCGATCCGCGCGGAACGCGCAAAGTGGGAAGCGGACATCGGCGCGGTCTACGACGTGCTGTTTGAGGGCACGAAGCAGGCGGTCGAACGCACGAACGAGACGCTTGCACGCGTAAGAAAAGCGATGCGTATCGATTACTTCGAGGATCGCTCGATCGTCAAGGATTGGGAAGCGATCCTGAAGGCTTCGAAACAGTAATGAAAAACGTGTTATTGATCGGCGCAGGCGGGGGAATGGGCTCTGCTTGCGCCCGCTTGTTTATCGGGCGCGGCGATCGCGTTTTCGGCGTCGACCGGTCAGGCATGAAGCTCGAAAAGGGCGTGGTTCCGCTGTTTGCGGATCTGACCGATCCGGAACAGGTAAACGCCGCGTATGAGGACGTGAAGGCGCAGGCAGATACGATCGACGCGATCGTTTACGCGGCAGGGATCTACGAAGCGGATTCGCTCGTTGAAATCGACGAAGCGCGCCTTAGCCGCATTTTCGACGTCAACGTGTTCGGCGCGTACCGGGTGATCAGGTCGTTTTTGCCGCTGTTGAAAGAAGGGTCCCGCGTCGTACTCGTCACCAGCGAGCTTGCCGATCTCGATCCGCTGCCGTTTACGGGTCTGTACGGAATCACGAAGGGTACGCTCGACCGATACGCGTTTTCGCTTGCGATGGAGCTGCAAATGCTCGGGATACGCGTTTCTGTGATCCGACCCGGCGCGGTCGAAACGCCGCTTCTGGACGGTTCGGTGAAAAGCATCGAAGCGTTTACAAACCGCACGAAACTGTATCCGGATATCGCCACGAAGTTTCTGTGCGTGACGAACGCGGTCGAATCAAAGGCCGTGCCGCCGGGGAAGGTCGCAAAGAAGGTGCGGGCCGTGCTGAACAGCCGCCGTCCGCGCTTTGCGTACAGCCTGAATCGCAATCCGCTGCTGCGTCTGTATGGGATTCTGCCGAAGCAGTTGAAGCTGTATTGTATCAGGGTATTTCTAAAATCAAAGAAAGCAGGGAAATGAATCCCTGCTTTCTCTTATTTCCTGTTATTCGAGCACGATTGCGCCGTCGTCCGAGACGGTCAGCGCGCTCTCGTAAAACGCTTTCGCCGCGCGAATCATGTAGTCGGTGTCCTTCACGCCGCCGGTTTCGACCGCGGAGTGCATCGCCAGCTGTGCAAGGCCGATATCGACGGTTTTCAAGGAGACGCGTGTGTTGCTGATGCTGCCGAGCGTTCCGCCGCCCGCAATATCGCTGCGGTTCGAAAAATGCTGCACCGGCACGTCGGCACGAAGGCAGATCTCCGCAAACAGCGCTTCGGAGAGCGCGTCTGTCGCATAGCGCTGGTTCGCGTTGTGCTTGATGACGACGCCGCCGTTCAGATGCGGCGCATTCTTGGCGTCGGAGAGCTCCGGATGATTCGGATGCAGGGCGTGTCCGTTGTCGCACGAAAGCATCAGCGAAGACGGCAGCAGCTCGGAAAGTGTACATTCGTAATGTGCGGAAACACGGGTAAGAACGTCAAAGAGGAACGTGCTCGCAGCACCCTGCTTCGTTTCGCTGCCGACCTCCTCATTGTCAAACAGCGCATAGACGGGGATCGCTTTCGGCTGATTCGCCTCCAAAAGGGCGGCAAGCGTCGTATAGGCGCATTGCAGGTCGTCGATGCGCGGCGCGCAGAAGAACGCGTTGTCCGCGCCGAACACGGAACCGCGCGTGCGATTGATCACGAACAGATCCATGGAAACGATCGCGTCCGGCTCCACGCCGAGCTCGCTTGCCACGAGCGCTTTGATCTGGCCCGGCTCCTTGGAGTTCGAGACGAGCGGAAGCGAATCGACGGCCTTGTTGTACTTATAGCCGTTGTTGATCTCACGGTTGAAGTGGATGCACACGTTCGGGATCAGGCAAAGATCGCGGTCGAACGTTACGATGCGCGTTTCAAACGCCGAGCCGTTTTTGACGATTGCGCGGCCGGCGAGCGAAAGAGGACGGTCAAACCAGCTCGATACGATCATTCCGCCGTAGCCTTCGGTGTTCAGCTTCAGATACCGGTCGAACATGATTACTTCGCTTTCCGTCTTTAGCTTGAAGCACGGGGAATCGCTGTGGCTAGCGGCAATCATAAAGCCGGGCTGCGGGTTTTCCGGTACGATGAACGCGATCAGCGACGAGCCGTTGCGCGTCACGTAATAGCGCCCGCCGGGGACGAGATTCCACTCCGCCTGAAAATGCAGACGGGAAAAACCCTTTGCTTCGAGCAGGGACTTCGCTTCTTGAACGGCTGCGAAGCTGACGGGGGAGCGCTCGATAAAATCGAGCAAAGCGTTGGTGCGATCGAGATCGGACTGGTTCATACTTACCTCCTGCTGTTTGTTGATTGTAATGCCTGACGCCGTACGACGGCAGCGTGTTTGCGTTTCGGATGCGTTGCGGCGATCTGAATCAGAATGCCGGATGCGATGCAGAGCAGCGGAAGAATCAGATCGACGATCAGGAACAGGGTTTCACGGCTGCTGTCGGAGTCCTCGGAAAGAGCGCGGCCGACGGTCACGACGGAAAAATCATGCTCGCGCATTGCCTGCTCAAGATACAGATCGTTTTGATCAAACGTGTCCGCGTCGAATTCCTCGGATGCGATTGCCGATGCTGCCTGACCGACTTTTGCGGTGCAGATCAGGAAGAACGCGAGGTAAAGAATCGCAAGGACCAGAGCCGTATGCGTAACGATAATCGTAGCAACGCGAATGGATTTTCTCATGTTCCCGCCTCCCTTTACGGATCGACGACAGCGAGGATATCGCTGTGCGTGCGATCATTATGTCCGAAAACCGTCTTGTCCCAGACCATGCTTGAGGATCCTCCGCCGTCCAGATTATAGGCGGCCGCAAACCCGAGCTGTTCGCATAGCTCGGACAGCTCCGAAAGCGTCATGCCGGGAGATTTGCCGTTTCCGAGACTCCTGCCGTTATAGCCGACCATTTCGCGTGTGCCGAGCACGACGATGAGCGCATAATGACCGGGTTCGTAATAGCCGAGCGCAGTCCGGGGATTCGTCTTGGAAAGCGTGGAGTTGAACTTCTGCTTCGCGGTTCCGTCGTCATTTAAAAGTTTTGGACCGAAGTAAAACGCCTGAACGGGGTATTTTGCAAGGATTTCATCGTAGCTGATGCGATCGAGAACACAGTCATAAACCCCCATCGTGCCGTCATGGTACAGAACGCAAAGATCGCGTGAAAAACGCGTCTGTTTCGCGCCGCCCTCCGGATAAAGCTGCGCGCCGTTCCGGATGACAATGCCGTCGCTGATCTTTCCGGAATTGAAGTTATCGCCATTGGTCGCGACGATGGCATTGACGCGGGAGGCATACTTCTGGGTTTTCACATTGTTTTTAAACGATGCGCTGTATTCCGTTTTGAAACAATCGAGATTGCGCACGTAAATATCAGCAAGCTGATATTCGAGTTTGCCTTTTTGATAATGGTAAATATCAACGGCGGCGTTCCTTCCGCTGTACGTATAGATCAGCGCCTTTTCGGTACCGTCCGCAAGCGTTTCGACAACGTTCGACTTATCATAGGAATGCTCCGTCGGCGGATCGGAAAACTTCTCGGGGAACTTGCTTTCCATAGGAACGTCGGTTCCGGCTGCGGGCGACGCATCAGGCGAAACAGACGCCTGGGACGCGGGGTCGGGCGAAGACGTATCATCCGGTTCGACAGCAGGCGTTTCACCGGGTGCAAGCGATTCTTCCGGAACATCCGGCGAGCTCGGCGCCGGCGTCTCCTGCGCAAAAGAGGGGGAGGGCGTTATAACGGGCGTCGGAAGCTGGAACTCCTCGATCGTGTTGGACTCGACAAACGAATTGGTGCAGGTGCGAAGATACAGCGTCATCGTAAGCGCGCAGAACAAGATCAGATCGCATAGGATGATCAGAAGCAGGCGGTTTTTATTGAACGGCCTGTTATGAAATGCGCGGTCGACAAACAGCAGATCGTACAGAAGAACGGAGAGAATCAGAAGAACCGGTATCGCGATGGGCAGCCAAGGCAGATTCGAATCAATGAATTGATGCGGGTTGTACTGATCCAGGATGTGAAACAGAATATAGACCGCGGAAAATACGATTCCGAGGTTCAAAAGAACCGCCGCGATGACGTGGATCACCGTTTGAGCGGCCTTAGGAAGCATAGATCGCTTTTTTGACATATGTTACTCCGATTATGATTGCTTTTTTGATTGATTTGCGTTCCGGAAAACGAACGTACGCTGCAGCAGATAGGAAATCGGGTACATGAGGATCTGTACCGGGACGTAGATGATCCACTTGCTGCTCTCTCCGAGAAGCGCAACAGCAAGAATGCTGATTGCGTACTGGATTGCGAAGATCGTTGCAACCAGAAGCGCGTATTTCGGGAAGCTCATCTTGGAATGTTCTCCTCCGAAAACGAGATAGCGGTTCAGGAAATAATTACAGGTTGAAGAAACGACGCGCGCAAACGATTCACTGATCAGGATCTGAAGATTGGGATCGGCAGTATACCGGGTACAGATCGCCAGCGTAACGTAGTAAATCAGGGTGTCAATCAGGAAGCTGAACAGGGAAGCGCCGAGGAAGCGAAGGAACGACGTGCCCAAAAGCAGGACCTTGTAGATACGGAACGAATCCTTTACCGCGTGAAAATGCGAGGATTTGTTCTCTTCGATATAGACGGTGTCGATCCGTTCTTCAACAATGTCGATACGGTTTTTGGTGCAGAAGATGAGCTGGTTGATCTCATACTCATAGCGATCGCCTTTCAGCGCGATCATTTCCGGTATGCGGGATGCGGAAAACGCGCGAAGGCCGGTCTGCGTGTCGTACACGCGCACGCCGGTGCAGAAGCGGAAGACCGCTCGTGTGATGGCGTTGCCGGCGCGGCTCTTAAAAGGCACGTTGCCGGTAAACCTGCGCGAGCCTAAAACGAGCGCGTCGGGCTGCATGGCGAGCTTTTCCGCGACGCGAAGCGCATCCGAAACGAGATGCTGCCCGTCGGCATCGACGGTCATGACGAATTCATCGGAGGAAAAATGTTCGGCGATATAAGCGAACGCGGTTTTCATCGCGGCGCCTTTGCCCTTGTTGACTTCATGCTCGAGCAGCGTGACGCGGGCATAGGAACGAACGACGTCAAAAACAGGGCGGCACGCATCGCTGCTGCCGTCGTTGACGACAACGATCGAATAGTCCGTCTGTTCGGTAAAGTCCTTTAAAACGCCCAGAAGCTTGTCGTCCGGTTCATATGCGGGGATGACAACGATCATGAAATAACCTCCGAAATAATTCATTCTATAGTATACCATAAAACGGCAAAATTGAAAGCACTTTTTTCCATCACCTCCGAATAATTTTTACTGTACTGTGCGTTACGTTCAGTATAGCCCGTAATTGCGTTGTTTTTGTAAAATGTTCGTAACGAATCCGTGTTTCCGTAGCATTTTTATAAAATAGGGAGTACAATAGAAACAATTCAGAGAAAGGCTGTTATGCATATGAATAAAAAAAGAAGAATCATTCTGTTTTCGGCAATCGCCGGGTGCGCGGTTCTTCTCGGCATTATTGCAGCATTGATCTTCAGCTCTCTCGGAACGGGAGATGCGTTCCGAAACGGCGGGTCCTGCTGCGCAAATAAGAGCGAAACGGGGAATAACGTCTCGCAGAATGGTGAGGCAGAGGAAAACCCGATCGTCATTACGACGGGCGATCCTTCGTCCTCACAGGATCCATCCGGCGCAACGACGCCTTCCGAAGAGACGGAAACGCCCGAACCTACGGAGGTTCCGGTCGATCCGTACGAAGAGCTGATGGAAGAAGCGGATACGTCGATGATGAAGGATATTGTCAACATTCTTTTGGTCGGCGTTGATTATTCGACAGAGCGCGAATCCTGGAGGGGCAAGGACTTTCATTCCGACGCAATGATCGTTCTCGCGGTCAATTTTGATGAAAACCGCGCCGATCTGATTTCGCTCCCGCGCGATACGTATGCCAGTATTCCGGGTGTAAAAGGCATTTATAAGCTCAACGCATCTCTGAACTGCGGCGGCGGACTGTATAACAAGGACGGCAGTTTCAACCCGAAAGGTCTTGAGAAGGTTTGCGAAGCGGCGGAATGGATGCTCGGCGGAGTCGACGTCATCCCGGTCGACTACTACTACGCAGTCACCATGACTTCGCTGAAAGAGCTGGTCGATCTTTGCGGCGGTCTGGAATACGATATGGATATCGAGTTCTGGATGGGCGATAAGGGCGAACGTCACTACTATAAAGGCCCTCAACATATTGACGGACAGGGATTTTTGGATTACTGCCGCGTCAGAAAGGCGGAGAACGGCCTGACTGCCAGTCAAACCACGGACAGGAATCGCGTCGATCGGCAAAAAAAGATGCTGATCGCACTCTTTCGGCAGATGAAGATGGATCACCTGATCACGAAGATCCCGCAGTTGATCGAGACGTTTGACGGGGAGCTGTTTACCAACTGCACGCCCGCACAGACGGCCGCGCTGGCTGCGTTTGCGTATAACCTGGATCCGGCGAACATCAATATGTATTCGATGAGCGGCAGCATGGCTTCTCTGTTCCAATGGAATTTCTGCTTTACCGATCAGTCGAATCGCGTAAAGATTGTCAAGGACGTCTACAACGTCGACGTTAAAACATACAGACAGTACACGCTTTCGTACGGACGTTATCATTGGTGCGATATGCTGTATGATCATTACAGCGAATTGCTTACGCCGTTGACAAAGTATGTGCAGGACCTGATTGATGAAGACGACAAGCTTCCGGAATTTCCGCCTACGCCGGAGCCTACGGAGGCGCCAACCGAGCAGCCGACCGCCGCGCCTACACCTGCGCCGACAAAGACCGCAGAACCGACTGAAGAGCCGACCGCCGCGCCTACGGCTGCGCCGACCGCAGAACCGACCGAAGAGCCGACCGCCGCGCCTACGGCTGCGCCGACCGCCGAGCCCACGCCTGAGACGACTGATTCCGGTGAAGGCGGAGAAGCGGTGGAAACGAGTGCTGCAAGACGAGCGATTCATTACGAAAAAACCGAAGTCGAAACGCGCAAGTATACGGCGGAGCAGCGCGAGCAGTTTGAAAACTATAAGACCTGCATCGAAGAACTTGAGGAGCTGCATAAGGAAGCGGACAAAGAGGCGAAGAAGTACATGCAGGGGAAAACCAACGATCTGAATTCTGTCGGGCAGAAGTATCTCAAGAAACTTGAGGATGTGCAAAAGCTCGCGATTGAGCTCGCCAAGACCTTTGGGTATACGAAGGTCAAGGACTTTAACGTAGCGTTCGGGCCGACGGCGTGTTACAGAGGCCGTTCCGCATGGGCAATCAACTACTTTGACGACAGGAAGTTCAATGAGGTCAAGGTCGATTTCAACTGATCGGGGATGAAACAATGGATTTGAAAACGGATTTCGGACTTTTGAACACGCAATCGGATCCGCGCTTCGGGGATCGCAGATATGGCCGCTTCGGTACGATCGCAAAGAACGGGTGCGGCATGATCGCGCTGTATAACGTGGAACGTGCAGCCGATGCGTCAACACGGTTTGAACCGTTTTACGCGGCAAGAAAGCCGATCAAAACCAATTTCTTCGGTCTTTTGGGGACGCGTCCATCTTCCGTTGCGAAAGCTCTGAAAAGCAGAGGGTATACGGTGGAAAGAATCCGTCCGAAAAAAGCGAAGGACGCAAAACGCTTCGATGCGGTTATCGTTCTTTACTGGCACTTTTTCGGCGCGCATTACGTTGCTGGGATTGGAAACGGGGACGGTACGTATACGCTCTATAACCAATTCACAAAGCCGCACGCGATGAAGCTCGACGCATTTTTAGAGCATCTCAAAAAGGGAAAGCAGCATCCGTACCGGATCTGGGGGATCGGATTCCCGGAAAAAAGAACATAATGGAAGAATAATGAGACAATAAAAACAGCCTGCGTTAACAGCTTGTTCAGGCTGTCGTAAAAGGGGTCAGACCGTTTGCGGCGATATGTTTCAAATGAACACTTGCAGGATGAAAGGGCAGAAAAATGCCCTTTCTTTTTATTATTTTGTCGCAAACGATTCGTGTTTTCGTAACCACTTCGCTTCGCTCCGTTACAGCGGTGCCGTCGCGCGTTTGATCGCGCGTCACCATCCTCAGTCGCATACTTCAGTATAGCTCCATCGTGAAAACACGAATTCTTTATCACTCCGCTTTCGCTTCGTTTCAGTGGCGTTGTCGCATGCTTCCCACGCGTCGCCATCTCTCCCTTCCCAACAGCCTGTTTTGTCGTTTTCAGGACTCTTTGCGTTCGTGCAGGGCATCATCCAGCTTGTTTTGCACGTTCATCAACAAAACGACGGAGATCAGGCTCAGGCAAGAAGCAAGCAGAATGGCGGCGGGAACGAAGGTGGAGCCCTCGTTTCCAAACCAGATGACGAGGGAGTAGATGACGGTCAGAATCGAGACGAATTCCGATACCGTAATCGGGAGATTCCTTCTGCGCCGGGGAAGCGGAATCAGACAGAAGACCGGAGGAAACATGGTGATCAGGACGAGCAGGACGGAGCAGATTTGCTCAATCGCGCCGTTCTTCCCGAGAAAGTTCCGGTAGACCGTGAAGTTATACCCCGGAAGGTACGTATAGCGGAACCCGAACAGCACGAATTCCAGAACGGCAAAGAAGACAACCAGCTCGCGCAGAATCAGGATCCGCCTGTCAAGACGGCGGATTGCATGCAGCTCTGCTTCACCGTAACCGGCCGAGCGCGGCTGCGGCTTCTGTACGTAACGGGGCGTCTCCTTCAGAGCACTTTGCGTCAGAAGCGGTTCCTTTGAAGCGACGGCGCGTTTTGCGCCGCAGACGATACAGGTTGATGCGTCTGCATCATTTTCCGCTTCACAGGATTTACAAGTCCATTTGTTCATGATGATTCTCTTTTGTCCCTCCGTCATCAATCTTTGTTATCGGAACCGCGCAGCAGACGAATCATTTCACCGGGGTCTTTCGCTTTGAAAACGGCGCTCCCCGCAACGAGTACGTCCGCGCCGGCTTCGATGCATTGCTTTGCGGTTTCCGGGTTGACGCCGCCGTCGATCTCGATCAGCGTATCAAGGCCGCGTGCGTCGATTTCGGCGCGCAGCGCGCGGATTTTACGGAGCGTTTCGGGAATAAACGACTGCCCTCCGAAGCCCGGATTCACGCTCATCAGAAGCACGAGATCACATTCGGACAGCAAGTGGATGCAAGCGCTGATCGGCGTCGCGGGGTTCAGCACGACGCCGGCTTTTAAACCGGCCGCGTGGATTGCCTGTAATGCGCGGTGCAGATGCCGTTCCGAAGATTCGACGTGGATCGTCAGCACGTCAGCGCCGGCAGCCGAAAAAGGCGCGATCCAGTCGCTCGGATGCTCCACCATCAGATGCACGTCAATGGGGAGCTTTGTCAGCGGACGAATCGCTTTGCACATATCCGGACCGAAGGTAATATTCGGAACGAAGTTCCCGTCCATCACGTCGAAATGGATCCAGTCGGCGCCTTTCTCGTTCAGCATTTGAACCGCTTCGCCCATGGCTGCAAAGTTTGCGGACAGAATTGACGGTGCGATTTTAATCATAGCGGTGTTTCCTCCTCATTTGATAGTCCAGCGCGATTTCGCGATATCGTTCATAGCGTCCTTTGGTCAGCGCGCCGGTTTCAAGCAGCGGCTTGACGCCGCAATCCGGTTCGCTGAGATGCATGCAGCCGGGGAACCGGCACGGCGCGGCGTCCGAAAACTCCGGATAGCATGCGTCCAGTTCGCTCTGTTCAAGACATTCCGTTTCAAACATCGAAAAACCGGGTGTGTCCAGTACGGCGCCGTTCTCATAGGGCCATAGTTCTGCGTGGCGCGTCGTATGTCTGCCGCGTTCGGTCTTGCGGGAAAGTTCTCCGGTTTCGAGCCGCAGCGCAGGAATCAAAGCGTTCAGCAGCGATGATTTTCCAACCGCGGACTGTCCGGAAAAACAGGTAACTTTTCCGCGAAGGCGTTCATTTAGCGCGTCCAGTCCGTCCCCGGTTTCGGCACTGACGGTCAACGTATGGAACGCGTGATAATCCGAAAGAAACGTCTCCAGGATGGCAGCGTCTGCAACGTCGATTTTGTTGAGCACGGGGACAGGCTCGATGCCTATACGCTTTGCGGAGATGATCAGACGGTCAACAAGCAGCCAGTCGGGCGCCGGAACCGATGCGGAAACGACGATCAGAAGCTGATCCACGTTCGCAACGGGAGGTCGTACCAAAAGATTTCTGCGCGGAAGAATCTCCGAAAGCTGCGCGTATCCCTGCTCTTTGCGTTCGATGACGACGCGGTCGCCGACCGTCGGGACGATTCCTTCGCGCCGGAACGAGCCGCGCGCCTTGGAAGTCACGGTCTCGCCGGATTCCGTCAGCACCTCGTAAAAGCTGCCGATTCCTTTTAATAAAATCCCGCGTTCCATCATTTGGCAAAGGTGACGGATTGCGGCGAAGGCTGCTTCTCGTCATTGACGTAGAGGTATAGCGCACGCGTCACGGGGTCATAATCGTAGACGGTCGCCGTTTCCGTGATTTCAGACTGCTCGCCGGGACGAACGTGCGAATGCAGCACGATCCGGTAGGGCACGTCCTCATAATTGATCGTATCGTAGCCGATTTCCACCAGGTTTTCGGTATTCTCAGGATCAAGCTTTAGGGTAAAAGAAATATCGGCCTTGCAGGTTCCGCGCGATTTCCGATAGATTCGGATATGGACGGGCGTGTTCGTATAAAACTTCCAGACCGAAAGATCCGGTTCGCGCGACGGCTCCGGCGTGCGTGACGGTGCGGATGTCGTTTCCTGTGTTTGGGGCTGAGCGGTTTCACCGATAGAGAGGGTATCTTCTTCCGGCGCTTCCGTTGGCTGCGCCACGATCGTTTCGGTATCGCCTGTATCGGGTGTTGCGGTCGGTTGCGGTGTTTCCGGTTCAGGGGTCGGCTGCGGCGTTTCGTCCGCGGCAGGCGAGGGAGAAGGCGTTTGCACTTCGAACAGCACGTTCTGCATAGAATCCGAAACGGAAAGGGAAACGACCGTATTCTGACGCGTATCCGCGGGTGCCGTATCGGTGAATTCCACAACCAGATTCGTAAACCCGTATTGATAATACAGCAAGTGAAGCGCGTCGTCCATCGAATAGCCGACGAGGTTCGGGACGGACTGAACCGTATCAATCGACGCAGGTACCGAACCTGTCGGTGAGACGGAGGCCGTTTCGGCTGCCTGCGTGGTTTCAAGCGTCTTCTCGGACGCATCCGAAGCGGATTTTGTCTGCCCGGAGGTTACATAGACGAGAATAAAAACGCCGATCAGGAGAATCGGAACGAACACGCACATGGCAATCAGCACGTAAACGGAAGGCCGTTTTTTGCCGATTTTCTGCTTTTTTTCTTCTGGCTCGCCGACAAACGTGCCGTTCGGATCGGACAATGAGCGCACCAGATCGGAGCGCATGGCGCGGGCGGTCTGATACCGGTTTTCGGGTTCCTTTTCGAGCGCCTTCAGAACGATATCGTTTAAAGCGGGAGGAAGCTCCGGCTTCAATTCAATCGGGGGGACGGGTTTATCCTGGATGTGCATCAGCGCAATGCTGACGGCGGAATCGGCGTCGAACGGAACGATGCCGGTCAGCATCTCGTACAGGCAAATGCCGGCCGAATAGAGGTCGCTCTGTTCGGTTGTGATCGAGCCTTTGGCCTGCTCCGGTGAAATATAATGTACGGATCCGAGAACCTTTTGACCGGAAAACGTCACGGTTGACGCTTTGACCTCCCGCGCAATGCCGAAGTCCGCAAGCTTCACGCGACCCTTGTCCGTCACGATGACGTTCTGCGGCTTCACGTCGCGGTGAATGATGCCGTGCGCATGCGCGGCGGAGAGCGCGTCGAGAATCTGACAAGTGATCCCGATTGCCGTACGCACGGGAAGCGCGCCGTTTTGTGCAATCAGATCCTTCAGCGTGCGGCCTTCGACGTATTCCATGACGAGGTAAGGCATGCCGTTGTGCGTGCCCGCGCCATATGCACGAACGATGTTTTCGTGCGAAAGCGTCAGGATCGCGTTTGCCTCGCGGGAAAAACGACGCAAAAACTCGGCGTCGTCCTTATACTCGTCTTTCAGAACCTTAACGGCGACGGTGCGGCGGTTGCTCATGTTGATCGCCTTGTAGACCTGCGCCATGCCGCCGCTGCCGATGAGCTCGATGATCCGGTATTTTCGATCGAGAATCGTTCCGATCATGCGTCACCTCCGTCGTTTTTCACCAGTACGACAGTGATATTGTCACGGCTGCCGGCGGCAAGCGCGCGCTCGATCAGCGTTGCGCACGTTGCTTCAAGATCGGTGCAGTTTCGTAAAAATGCCGCCATCTCGGCGTCCTCCAATACGCCGCAAAGTCCGTCCGAGCAGAGCAGAAGCATATCGTTCTTCTTCCATTCACAGGAAAAAATATCGGCTTTTACGCGTGCTTCCGTGCCGACTGCGCGGGTGATCAGATTTCGGCGGGGATGTGTTTTTGCTTCCGCGGGTGTGATCGCGCCGCGGCGCACGAGCTCCGCGACGAAGGAATGATCGTGCGTAACGGGATGCAGCGTTTCCCCGTTAAAATGGTAGAGCCGGGAGTCGCCGATGTTGGCTGCGGCAAACTGTGTCTCGTCGACGATGGCCGCAACGAGCGTGCAGCCCATGCCGTACATTTCGTCCTGAAGAGAGGCGCGGGTATGCACCGCGCGGTTCGCTTCGGAAAACGCTTCGGATAGCGCGGCTTCTGCACTTGGATGCGGCTCGGCGAGAACCGTTTCGAGGGTCTGTACGGCGAGGTGGCTCGCGACTTCTCCCGCCTGATGTCCGCCCATACCGTCGGACACGGCGACGGCGCTGATCGCGTCCGTGCGCAGAATCAGGTAATTATCCTCATTTTGCGGCCGCAGACCGGTTTCCGTTTTACCCGCGAATTTCATTGAGAACCCTCCTTCGTAATTGTCCGCATGCGCCCTCGATGTCGGCGCCCATTTCCCTTCGCACCGTTGCCGAGATATGCCGCTGCTCGAGCCATTCACTGAACCGGTGCGCATACGATCTCGTAACGCCGTCGAGCCCGCGCTCCTTTACGGGGTTCAGCGGGATCAAGTTGACGTGGCAGAGAATGCCGCGAAGCCTCTTTGCGAGCGCATCCGCATCCGCTTCGGAATCATTCCTGCCGCCGATCAGCGCGTATTCAAGTATTACGCGCCGCCCGGTTCGCTCGGCGTACGCCTTCGCCGCTTCCAGAACCTGTTCGATCGGGTATGCCTTGTTGATCGGCATCAGTTCGGAACGCACCTCGTTAGAATGCGCGTGCAGTGAGATCGAGAGCGTTACGTGCGGCGCGTCCTCGATCAGCTTATAGATCTTCGGCACGATCCCGCAGGTCGAAAGCGAGATGTTCCGCGCGGAGATATTCGGTCCCTGCTCGCTTGTCACGCGGCGCAGAAACGTCACGACGTTATCATAATTGTCCAGCGGCTCGCCGCTGCCCATCAGAACGATGTTCGTCACCGTGCGCGGCTTGCTCTTTTCGGGCGGCTCATCCCGTTCGATCTCGGCAAGGAAAGAGAGCATTTCGCCCGGCCGCAGCGAGCGCACACAGCCCTCGAGTGTGCTTGCGCAGAACTTGCAGCCCATGTTGCACCCGACCTGCGTAGAAAGACACACCGTGTTTCCGTAGGAATAGCGCATCAGAACACCTTCGACGAGGTTTCCGTCTTCGAGCGCGAAAAGATACTTGATCGTGCCGTCCTTTTGGGAGACGCGCTTGTCATAGATCGTTGCGCCGCCGAACGGAATCGTGTTGAGCTTTGCGCGAAGATCCTTCGGGAGGTTCAGCATATCTTTCGGCCGAACGCCCTTACGGAGCCATTCGGTTACCTGTTTGATCCGGAAATTCGGTACGCCGAACGCGCCGACGGCGTCGGCGATCTCCTGCTCGGTCATATCCATCCAGTACATCGGTTATCTCCTTCTCATCCTGGCGTAGTAAAATCCGTCGGTTCCGTCGCGGGTCGGGAGAAGCTGCTTTTCCTCTTCCGGAACGAATGACGGATGCGTATTCAAAAACGATCGCACGCGCTCGCTGTTTTCGCGGCGCGAGATCGTACAGGTCGCGTAAACAAGCACGCCGCCCGGCCGCACATAGCGGCAGCAGGCATCAAGGATCGCGTCCTGCGCCTTCGTAAGCGCTTCGATCGCGTCTTCCGTCTTATTGAGACGCACGTCCGGCTTTTCAGCCAAAAGACCGAATCCGCTGCACGGAACGTCCAGAAGGACCGCGTCGAATGCGTTCTCATACGCGGGATCAAAGACCGAGGCGTCGCGGCACTCGGTCTCAACCGAAACATGCAGACGGGCAAAAGCCGCGTCCATCAGTGCCTTGCGATGCGGGTGCAGTTCCCACGCAGTAAGCTTTGCCGTATTTTCGGACAGCGAAGCGAGGTATGCCGTCTTCCCGCCCGGCGCGGCGCAGGCGTCGAGCACGCGAAGGCCGTGCACGTCGCCTAAAGCACGGCAAATCAGCATCGCGCCTTCACCCTGTATCGCGAGTTTGCCTTCGACAAACAGCGGATCGTGCGCGAGATCGAAGCCTGCCGAAAGCGCCAGTCCATTCGGATCGAGACGGCAGGGAAGGGACGCAACCGGCAGCGCACGGTTCAGCGCTTCCGTCGTGAAGGGATATTGCGCCCGAACGACGGTTTTAAGCGGCTTATGATCGAGCAGTGCTTCCGTTTCCGTTTCCCCGTAATCCTCGATCCATTCCGAAACGAGAAATGCCGGAACGCCGTATCGAATCGATAGCCGTTCGACGGGCGCGTCGGGGAGCCGGGGAAGCGCGTCGCGTTCCCGGTCAAGACGACGCAGTACGGCGTTCACAAGTCCGCAGCTTTCGCTCTTTCCGATCGCGCGGCAAAGCCCGACCGCTTCGTCGATCGCCGCATGCGCGGGCGTGCTGAGAAATAAAAGCTCGGTTCCGGCCATGCGTAAAAGGTTCCGCACCGCGCGCTTCTGCCTCTTGCAAAAATGCGAAAAGAGATAGTCAAGATACGACGTCCGCGCAATCGTTTCGTTCACGAGCGCATAAAGAAACGGCACGTCTTTCGGGGCGACCGAATCGGCGGTCTCCTTCAGCGCAAGGTTCGTATAGGCGCCGTCCTCTAAGATGCGGATGAGCACACCAAGCGCGGCGCGTCGTACGTTCAGCATAGAACTCTCCCGTCAAGCGGGCATCCGCGTAAAAACGTTGCGGCGTCCATGCGTTTCTTGCCGCTTGCCTGAAGCACTCTGATTTCCAGCGCCGCGTCGGAACAGCATAGATACAGCTTTCCGTTCCGTTCGCGCAGCGTCCCGGGCGCATCGGGGAAGGATTCTTCCGTATGACGCGTTTCATGGATCTTCAGCGGCTGACCGTCGAGCATAGCAAACGCGCACGGCCAAGGGTTCGTGCCGCGTACGAGATCGTGCACCGCCTTTGCGGCTTTCGCACAGTCAATGCGCGCGTCTTCTTTGCGCAGCATATGGCAGACGGTTGCCGCTTCCGGATCCTGCGAGATGCGCTCCAGCGTTCCGTTTTCCAGCCGTTCCAGCGTTTTCAGAAGCAATTTTGCACCGAGCAAGGCAAGACGATCGCTTAGCTCGCCGTACGTTTCATTCTCGCCGATCGGCGTCGCAACCTTCAAAAGTATATCGCCGGTATCCATACCGATATCGGTCATCATCGTCGTCACGCCGGTTTCGGCTTCTCCTGCGATGATCGCGCTCTGGATCGGCGACGCGCCGCGGTACTTCGGCAGCAGAGACCCGTGCACGTTGATCGTGCCGAGCCGCGGAATCGCAAGGTTTTTCGAGGACAGAAGCTGACCGAACGCTGCGGTTACCATGAGATCCGGCGCGAACGCTTCGAGCGCTTCGCGGCCTTCCGCCGCACGGATCTTTTCAAACTGATATACCGGAATCCCGTGCTTTTGCGCGAGCACCTTAACCGGCGGCGGCGTCAGCACGGCTTTGCGGCCCACCGGACGATCCGGCTGCGTGAACACGGCAAGCGTATCACCGCGTTCGATCAGAGCCGAAAGCGCGGGGAGAGCAAATTCCGGGGTTCCCAAAAAGGCGATGCGCATGCGTTACTCCTTGAAATCCTTTGGGGGTTCTGTTACAAGCCGCAGGTATACCTTGCCGTCGAGATGATCCGTCTCATGGAAGACGGCGCGGGCAAACAGGCCTTCGCCTTCGTATTCGTAAAGATCGCCGTTGCGGTCATAGGCTTCTACCTTGACCCAGTTCGGGCGCACGACGTACCCGCTTTCGCCGGGAAAAGAGAGACAGCCCTCCATGCCGCCCTGTTCGCCGGACGAGTCGATGATCACGGGATTGACAAGCTCGACGGGACCGTCGCCCACGTCGATCACGGCGATGCGGCGCAAAATACCGATCTGCGGCGCGGCAAGACCGACGCCGTCCGCGTCGTTCATTGTTTCGATCATGTCGTCGATCAGCTCGGAAAGCTTCGCGTCGAATTTTTTGACCTCCTTGCAGGTTTTATACAGCACGGGGTCGTCGTTTTTGCGGATGATTCGTAAAGCCATATACTTCCTCCATTTCAACATATTATTATACTGTTTTTCTTGACCTTTGTAAATAAAAACGGTAAAATAAGCATGAAATCCGGCAATCCAACCGCAGGTAGATAGCGTTTTCGAACGATTCAACCTCTTGTGGAGGGCGTTTTTTCGGAACTCAACTGATTGGGTAGAGAAAAAAACCGCAATTCAACCGACGGTATATGGTGCAACCGGGAGATTTTTGCTAAGCTTTAGCCATCGAAAGAAGGAGGAAACTTTCATGGAAAACAAAGAAACGCTCGGAAAGCGCATTGCACAACTCAGAAAAGAAAAGGGACTCACGCAGGAACAGCTGGCCGAAAAGGTCGGCGTCTCCGCACAGGCGGTTTCAAAGTGGGAAAACGACCTGAGCTGCCCGGACATTACGATCCTGCCGCTGCTTGCTGACATCCTCGGCGTCACGGTCGACGAGCTTTTAGGCGTTAAGCCGATCGAGCCGCACGTCATTATCTTGGATAAGGAAGAAACGCCAAACGAAGGGAAAAAGAAGAACCGCCCGTTCACGTGGGAATGGAACAAGCATAAGAAGAGCGCGAGATGGGGTACAATTGCATTCTGCATCGGCGCGATCCTCGTCTGCTTGCTCTTCATCCTGCGCAGCTTCCCGCAGCTCGGACTGTTCCAGAACTATGATGACGTCAACGCATGGGATTACGTCTGGCCGATCCTGATCTTCACCATCGGTCTGATCAGCGTACGCGATCACGTCATCTTCGGTTCGCTCTTTATGCTGTGGGGCGTTTACCAGTTCCTGTGCAGCACGATCCCCGCGCTCGGCGCCTATCAGATCAAATGGTACGTGGTCCTGCTGGTGATTGCCGTCATCATGCTGGTAAAGACGATCATCGGCAAGAAACGCTTTATCTTCAAAGGCAAAAAGGATGACGAAAATGCAGACCGCACGCCCGTGCTCGACGTTACGCAGGATGATAATTATCTCGACGCGTCCATGAGCTTCGGCTCCGGCGTCATCACCTACGACGGCGATACGTTAAGAGGCGGAGAGATCGATATGAACTTCGGCGATTACAAGGTCGACCTCCGCAACGTCAGGACGTTCGCAAGCGATTGCCTTCTGAAGATCGATCAGAACTTCGGAAGCCTCACGATCTTCCTTCCGAGCAACGTACGCCTCGTGAAGAGCTCCGACACCTCGTTCGGCTCTTTCGCAACCTACGGTGAACCATTCCAGAACGCGGACCAGTCGATCATTATTCGCGCGGACGTGAACTTCGGCACGCTGCAGGTCAAGTACGAATAACCAAATAAAAAACCGGTCGGGAGCATTCCCGGCCGGTTTTTGCGTTTGTTCTCGGCTCCCCTGTGTAAGGGGAGCTGTCACCGACAGGTGACTGAGGGATTGTCATTTCAGCGCTTCACGCATAGCGTCTTCTTTGTACTGATGCATGTATAGGTCGTGGTAGTATCCGCCGAACTTCAGAAGCGTTTCGTGATTGCCCTGCTCTACGATCGCACCGTTTCGGATCACAAGGATGCGGTCGGCGTTGCGGATCGTGGAGAGACGGTGCGCGACAACGATACTCGTGCGCCCTTTCAGCACCTCATTGATGGCGCTTTGAATGAGCTGTTCGGTTTCGGTGTCGATCGAGCTCGTCGCCTCGTCGAGCACGAAGATCTGCGGATTCGCAAGGATCACGCGCGCGAACGAGATGAGCTGCTTCTGCCCGGTGGACAGACGGACGCCGCCTTCGCCGACCTCGGTATCGTATCCGTTCGGCTGCCGTTCGATAAATTCGTCCGCGTGGACCATCGCGGCGGCGCGGCGTACGCTTTCCTCGTCCGCATCGGGACGCCCAAAGCGAATGTTGTCGCGGATCGTGCCGGAGAACAGATGCGGGCTTTGCAGCACGTACCCGAGCGAGGATTGCAGCCAAAGCTGAGAGCGCTCGCGGTAGTCTTTGCCGTCGATCAGGATCCGGCCCTTCTTCGGCTCATAGAAACGGCAGATCAGGTTGACGATCGTGGACTTTCCCGCGCCGGTCTCGCCGACCAGCGCGATCGTTTCGCCTGCGCGGATATGCAGGTTGAAGTCGGAGAGCAGCGGCTCGGATTCTTTATAGTAGAAATCCACGTGATCGAAGAGGATATCGCCTTCGATCGCTTCCCAGTTTTCACGCTTCGGATCCATCGAAGTGCCGTATTTTTCCTCGGCCTCGGGCGTATCCCGCACCTCGGATTCGGTGTCGATCAGACTCAGCACGCGCTCCGCGCTCGCCTGCGCGCTCTGCATGTCTGCAAAGATGCCCGCAAGCTGCTGGATCGGATCAAACAGGCTCGAAGCATAGTTGATGAACGAGACGAGCGTACCGGCGGTGATAACGCCGAGAAACGTCTCCTTCCCGCCGATGGTCGCTTCCACGCCCGCGCCGCCGAAGATCAGCGCGAGAGCCGTGCCGACCGCGCCGAGTGAGATGACGAGGGGGAAGAACGTCGCGGAAAGAACGGACGCCTTCACGCTTGCCTTGCGCATATCCGTCGTGATCGCGTCAAACTCCTTTGCGTTCTCCTCCTCACGCACGAGCGTCTTTGTCGTCATCGCGCCCATGATGCCCTCGTTGAACGCGCTCGTGATGCGCGAATTGTGCTTTCTCGCGATACGCTGGTAGCGAAGGATCCTGCGCTGGATATATAGACTGACAAGCGCGAGCGGCGGGATGACAGCCATCACGATCAGCGCCAGCTTCCAGTTGAACCAGAACATCGCGCCGAAGCAGAAGATCATGTAGAAGAAGCACCAGAGAAAGTCCGTGATGCTCCACGCGATCATGTCGGAAAGGCGCGCGACGTCGCTGACCATACGCGCCATGAGGTAGCCTGCGGAGGTCTTGTCGTAGTAAGAGAACGAAAGCGTCTGCAGCTTCAGGTACGCTTCCTGCCGGATCGCGTAGGAGATCGCCATTTCCATTTCGCCGGAACGGCTGATGAACCGCGTCGTAAAGAAGCCCTGCACGATCACGAGCGCGGCATATACGGCGAAGAACGGCCAAAGCCCGTCCGTGGACGGCGCGGCATCCGGCCGCACGAAGCGGTCGATCGCAAATCGCGTCAGGATGGGGTAGAGCGCGTCGATGATCGCGACGATCAGCATGCTGATGAGGATGCGGACAAACAGTGCGCGGTTGCGCAGCGCGTAATGGAAGATCCGTTTCCAGAGCTTCGCGTCCATCTTTTCCTCGCGATCGATTTCCTGCTCGTTGTCGTAACTCATGCCTGTTCGCCTCCTTCCGTCGGAAAATCCTGAATCTCGGCGATGCGCCGGTATAAACCTTCTTCTTTCAGCAGCTTTTCGTGCGTGCCGTTCTGCACAAGCCTGCCGTGGTCAAGCACAAGGATCTGATCCGCCTCGCACAGCGTTGTGATGCGGTGCGAAATGATAAAGAGGATCCCGTTCCCGTGGTGACGCCGAAGCGCTTCACGGATCTTTGCGTCGGTCTCGGTATCGACCGCGCTCATCGAGTCGTCGAAGATCATGATCGGCGCCTTCTGCATCAGCGCCCGCGCGATGGCGACACGCTGCTGCTGCCCGCCCGAAAGCGTCACGCCGCGTTCGCCGACGACCGTGTCGTAGCCGTCCGCGAACTTTTCGATCACGTCGTGGACCGCCGCCTCGCGCGCGGCTTCGATCATCTCCGCTTCGGAGGCTTCCGGCGCGGTCAGCATGATATTTTCCCGGATCGAACGCGAATACAGGAACGGCTCCTGCAAAACGATCGCGATGTTTTTCCGCAGCAGCGCATGGTTGATGTCGTTGATCGGCGTGCCGTTGATCGTGATCTCGCCGCCGGTCGCGGGGTAGAGCCGCTGCAGCAGCTGAACGAGCGAGCTCTTCCCGCTGCCGGTGCTGCCTAAGATGCCGATCGTCTGGCCCGACTTTGCCGTGAAGCTGATGTCGTCGAGCACGTCGTTTTTCGTATCGTAGCCGAACGTCACGTGCGAGAACGCGATATCGCCGTTCAGATCGCAGTCGGTTCTTGCCGCGCCGGGCTCGGTCTCGTCGTCTGCGTTCATGATCTCGTTCAGACGATCCAGCGACACCGTCGCCTTGCCCATGTCGGCAAGCACACGGCCGAGCTGACGGACCGGCCAGGTCAGGCGGCTTGTGAGCGAGAGGAAGAGATAGATATCGCCGAGCGTGAACGGGTTCGCGCTTCCGCGCGTATTGACGTAGAACAGGATACCGAACACAAGCGACAGAGCGATCTGCACGTAGCCGACCGCGTCGGAACTGCCCCAGTAGAAGCCAAGAAGATGCACGAGCTTCACGTTCTTTTTGCAGAAATCCCGATTCAGCGCTGTGAACTTGTCGTACTCGGCCCGCTGCTGTCCGAACGCGCGCACTACGCGTACGCCGGTCAGGTTCTCCTGTACAGCGGTCGAAAGCGCTCCTTCGGCTTCATCGACCTCCGTGAAATACTTCTGCACATAGCGGAAGTAGAGAAAACTCGAAACGGTCAGGATCGGCATGACCGCCATCGAGATCAGTGCCATTTCCCATCGGATCAGGAACATCAGAACGGCGGCGACGACAAACATCACGGCGATGCGGACGATCTCGATAAGCTGGTTCGTGACGAACTTGCGGACGGTATCGACGTCGGACGTGCACCGCTGCACGAGATCGCCTGTCGAAACGTGCTTGTGATAGTCGTACGGAACGGCATTCAGCTTGCGGTACAGCATGTCGCGCATGTTCTTTGCCATGCGCTCCGATCCCTTTGCGATGTGGATGCGCCGCACAAGCGTAAAGAGTCCGTTCAGAACGGTGAACAGCAGGAAGAACGCGCCGCACAGCCAATAGTTCCGCCCGATCGGGCCGAGCGATTTCAGCCAATCGAACAGCCACGCGGGAAGCGACGGGTCCTGCCCCAGAAGCACCCAGTCGAGCGTATAGCTCGTGACGATCGACGAGCAGTACAGCGCGACGATCCCGAGGATCACCTCGATCGAGCTGAGCACAAAATAACCGCCTGATCCTTTCAGGGACGGTAGAAATATCGGTTTATATCGATCTTTCTTCATATCAGAACATCTCCGGTGGATTGATTTCAAAGCGCACATCGGCGCATACGTCCTTGTGCGCGTCGTGGAATGTCGCAGCGGTGGAAACGGCGTCCTTGAGCCGCTTCGTCCGAAGGAGCTTGACGAGGATCTGATACCGCGTGAATCCGGAGATCCGCGCGACCGGCGCCTCGGCCGCAACGAGCAGCAGAAGATCCTGACTGCCTTCCTTGCCGAGCGAGTGTCTCAATTCAGCTTCGAGCGCTTTTGCGTATTCGAGACACCCTCTCTGCGCCGCGGTTTCGTCGCGATCGGCAAATACCACACGCAAAAACAGCGAGAACGGGGGATACAGGAGCTTTTTGCGCTCCATGATCTCGTAATGGTAAAAGCTCTCATAGTCCTGCGCCTTGGCAAACCGAACGATCGGGTGGTTCGGCTCATACGTCTGCAGTACAACGCGGCCGGGAAGATTGTCCCGTCCCGCGCGTCCGGCGACCTGCGTGAGAAGCTGGAACGTACGCTCCGGCGCGCGATAATCGGGAAGGTTCAGAGTCGTGTCCGCGGCGACGACGCCGACGAGTGTGACGTTCGGGAAGTCGTGCCCCTTTGCGATCATCTGCGTGCCGATCAAAACCTGCGCCTCGCCGCGATGGAATGCGGATAACAGCTTTTCATAGCTGCCCTTTGTCTGCATCGTGTCCGTGTCCATGCGAAGCGTTTTCACGGCGGGGAAGAGCTTGTGTACGGCTTCCTCGACCTGCTCGGTGCCGATGCCGAATTGCTTGATAAACGGTTTTTTGCAGTTCGGGCACTCCTTGGGCAGGGGCTTTACCGCGCCGCAATAGTGACAGCGCGTGCGCGATTCGGTCTTGTGATACGTCATCGAAATGTCGCAGTTGTCGCATTTTAAGACGTACCCGCAGCTTCGGCAGCTTACGAACGTCGCGTAGCCGCGCCGGTTGATGAACAGCATCGCCTGCTGCCCCGACCCGAGGCATTCGGAAAGGCGCTCCGCAAGCTTGTCGGAAAAGATGCTGTTGTTTCCCATCAGCAGTTCGTCGCGCATGTTGACGACTTCCACGGCCGGCAAAGGCCGCCCCGCAACGCGATCCGGCAGCTTTAATAGTCTGTATTTACCGGACAGCGCGCGCGAATAGCTCATCAGCGAAGGCGTCGCGCTGCCGAGAACGAGCGCGCCGCCGGCTGTTTTTACGCGTCTTGCGGCGATCTCGCCGGTGAGGTACCGCGGCTGCGATTCGCTCTGATAGCTCGATTCGTGCTCCTCGTCGATGATGATCAGCCCGAGCTTATCGACGGGCGCAAAGACCGCGCTTCTTGCGCCGATGACAATATCGGCAAGGCCGAGGCGGATGCGCCGCCATTCGTCGAACCGCTCGCCCGGGCTGAGACGGCTGTGCAGCACCGCGATCCGGTCGCCGAACCGGTCGGTAAAACGGCCGACCGTCTGCGGCGTCAGAGAAATCTCCGGCACGAGCACAATCGCCTGTCTGCCCGCGCGGAGGCAGTCCTCGATCGCTTTTAAGTATACTTCCGTTTTGCCGCTGCCGGTAACGCCGTGCAGCAGCAGAACGTCGCCTTTGCCCTCTTCCATTGCGGAGCGGATCGCATCTGCAGCAGCCGTCTGCGCCTCGGTCAGCGCGTACGGAGGCGTATGCAGCCGAAGCTTATCGGGACGGCGGAAGACCGTTTCGGACTGCTCAACGAGGTATCCGCGCTTGATCAGCGCGTTGACCGAAGCCGTGCAGTTCGGGTAGAACGCGTTGAGATCGGGCAGCGACGCTTCCGCGCCGACTTTCGCAACAAGCTCCAGAACGCGCTTCTGCATCGGCGCTTTTTTGAGCGCTTCGTACGCGTCCGCGAGGTCGACGCCCTCCGCAAGCTTTACGGTGCGGACCTTTTTCTCTTTGACGCGCATCCCGCGAAGCTGCGCCGGGATCATCAGCCGCAGCGCGTCGACGAACAGACAGTGATAGGATTCCTTCATCCATTCGGCGAGCGCGATCTGCTCGGGCAAAAGGACGGGGTAGGGTTCGATGATCCTTTGAATGTCCTTGACGTCCGGATAGTCCGCCGTGTTTTTGAGCGCGACGACAAAGCCCTCCTTCAGATGGTCCCCGAGTCCGAACGGCACGAAAACGTGGTGCCCGACGAAAACGGACAGTCCTTCGGGAATGCGGTATGTGAACCTTCTGTCCACTGCGGTATGCGCGATGTCGACGATCACTTCTGCGTACACGTGTGCTGCGATAAAAAACGCCCGTTACGCGAACGCAACGGGCGGAAAGAAAGCCTTCAGTTTTCTTTCGGTGCGTTCAGGATGAGTTTGTCGTGGTACAGTTCGTCCACGGCCATCGAAACGGGCTTGTTGTTGCCGAGCTTTTCCGGGTGATCCTGGAGCTGCCTTGCGCGGTTTGCCACGGCAGTGACCAGCATATAGCGGCAGCCGGCCTTTGCTACCAGCTCGTTCAGAGAAGGATAATTCATCATATCGTTTCGCCTCCTGTAAGTTTCGTAATCAGTTCCGTATTTCTGCTCGTGCGGACGAGCTCCGCGCAGAGAATGGATTCCATCTCCGCGACCGCCTCATCCACGACGTCGTTGACCACCATATAATCGTACTTCGGGAGCTGTTTAAGCTCTTCAAGCGCCGCTGCCGTGCGGACGTCGATCGACTCCTGCGTTTCGGTCCCGCGTCCGACAAGACGATCTTTTAAAATCTTGAGCGACGGGGGAGCGATGAACACCATCACCGCGTCCGGACAGGCCTCCTTGACCTTCAAAGCGCCCTGTACGTCGATCTCGAGGATCACGTGGTTGCCCTTGTCGCGCTCCGATTCCACAAACGCCTTCGGCGTGCCGTAATAATTCATGCCGAATACGTGCATGTATTCGAGGAACGCGTTCTCTTCGATCATGCG
Organism: Clostridia bacterium; assembly: GCA_017388175.1. Taxonomy (GTDB): domain Bacteria; phylum Bacillota; class Clostridia; order Christensenellales; family CAG-138; genus UBA3792. The sequence goes on from JAFOTD010000089.1 coordinate 57,421, forward strand.
GTCGAACTCTTCCTTCGTGCGGAAGAAGTAGTGCACGCCCTCGACCTCACCGGGACGCGGTGCGCGCGTCGTTGCCGAAACCGACATTTTGATCTCGGGATGCTTTGCCATCAGCGCCGCGTCGACCGTGCCCTTGCCGACCCCGGCGGGCCCGGACACGACGATCAGAAGACCCCTTTTCTTTCTTGCCATACAAAACTCCTTATGCTTCCGCGTTCCATTCGGCGTTCAGCCTTCGCGCGATGGTTTCCGATTGCAGAGCGGACAGAACGACGTGTCCGCTGTCCATGACGATGACGGCGCGGGTCTTGCGCCCGCAGCTTGCGTCGATCAGAAGTCTTCGGTCTCTTGCGTCCTGAATGAGCCGCTTCACCGGCGCGGAGTCCGGCACGACGACGGCGACGATCCGCGCGCCGGAAACGATGTTTCCGAACCCGACCGATACCAATGCAGCGTTATCCGTCATGCGTTACTCCACGTTCTGGATCTGTTCGCGCAGCTTTTCGATCTCCGCCTTGCACGCAAGCACAGCCTTTGTCAGCTCGGCGTCGTTCGCCTTGCTGCCGATCGTGTTGCATTCGCGGTTCATTTCCTGCACGATAAAGTCCATATTCCGCCCGACCGGCTCCGCCGCGTCGAGATATGCGCGAAACTGCGCGATGTGACTCTTCAGGCGAACGAGCTCCTCGTCGATGCAGCAGCGGTCCGCAAACAGCGCGACCTCGGTCGCAAGGCGTGCGCGGTCAATCTCCGTGTCGGAGAGAACCGCTTCGATGCGCTCGTTCAGCTTTTTGCGATAATCCTCCGCAACGAACGGCGCGCGGGCGAGTATCTCATCGCGATACGCGTCCATTGCGTCCACGCCGGATTGAAGCGCCGCACGAAGACGCAGACCTTCCGCGGCGCGCATCTCGATCAGCGCGTCGAGAGCAAGCGCAGTCGCGTCCTTTGCAAGCGCGATCAATGCGTCGGCGTCCTCATCGGCAGGAACGATCTCGGTTACGTCCGGCAGACGAAGCACGTTTGAAAGGGTCAGATCGTCCCGAAGGGCAAGGGAATCGTTCGCTTCTCGCGCCGCGGTTACGTACGCCGAAAGCAGCGTTTGATCGACGCGGACAGTCTTTGCGTCGCTGCGCGTATTGCGATAGTTGACGAATACGTCCACGTGCCCGCGCGCGAGACGGTCGGCGATCGTCGTACGGACCGCGTCCTCGATGCACGAAAGCACCCGCGGCAGACGCATCGAAACGTCCAGAAACCGATGGTTCACGCTTTTCAGTTCCACGGTCAGCTCGCGGCCGTCCAACGCCGCGACGCCTTTTCCGTATCCGGTCATGCTCTTCATTGAGATTCCTCCGCTAAATCCAAAGTATACCATATTCCGGAGCAAAAACACAAGCCCGGAACGCGGTTTTTCGTAAGTTTTTCGATTAAAACAGCCGGTACAGCTCGTCCGCGCCGGGCGGATCGAGCGGGGAACCGTCCGAAAACGCAAAATCGCGCTCCGTGACGCGTCCGATCACGGCGGCGGGAATACCCGCGCGCTGCAGCGCTTTAACCATCCGTTCGCCGTTTTCGCAGGCAATCAGCATCGAGCCGCTCGACATCAGACGGTACGGATCGAGTCCGCACGCGTCCGCGATCGCTTCGGTTTCGGGAAGGACGGGGATCGCGCTTTTATCGACGACCGCGCCGCGGTTTGCCTGCGCCGCAAGCTCCCAGACCGCGCCGAGCACGCCGCCCTCGGTGACGTCGTGCATGGCGTGCGCGCCGTTTGCCATGGCGATCCGGCTTTCGGGAACGACGGAAAGATGATCGGAAAGATCTCTCGCGCGCTCGATCAGCGCGTCCGGAACGCCCGAAAGCAGATCGGCGTGATCGCAGGCGATCAGCATCGTGCCCTCGAGCCCCGCCCACTTGGTCATGACGATCGCGTCGTTGGGCTTTGCGCCGCAAAGCGTTTTCACTTTCGGCGTTCTCGCAAGCACCGTCGTGCAGGTTGTAACGCGCGTAACCGCGTCGGTTACCTCGGTATGTCCGCCGATGATATCCACGCCGGCAAGCGAGGCGGCGGTTTGCAGGTCATCCGCGATCATGGCGACCGTTTCCTCGGTCGATTCCGGGGGCAGAAGCAGCGTTACGAGCAGCGCCACCGGCTCCGCACCGCCCGCGGCCGCGTCGTTGCAGTTGACGTGTACGGACAGCGCGCCGATGTGCTTTGCGTCCGCCGAGGTAATGGGATCGCAGCTTGTTACGATCAGATCGCCGTCAAAATCAAGCATCGCGCAGTCCATGCCGATGCGCGGCGCGCCGAAGGATTCCGAACGCGTCTTTTGAAAACGGCTCAGGATCAGCCGTTCCAATGTATCGCTGTCTAATTTACCGAGCTTCATGATTCGATCCGCTTTAAAAATTCTTCTTCGCTGAGCATGGGAATGCCGAG
>JAFOTD010000044.1 GCA_017388175.1 Clostridia bacterium
CACGGAGATCGCGCCGTCCCCTCCGTTTCCTTCTCCGGCCTCCGAAAGCGGCACGGAAACGAGCTCGAAGCCCGAAATCTTCAATGCCGCGACCTCGCCGCTCGCGCGATTGACGAGCCTCGGAAGCGTCAGCCCGGCGATCGCCGGCACTGCGAGCACGCAGTTTGGATCGGCGCTTACGATGCGGTAGTTTCCCGAAACGAGGTCGGTCCCGAGATCATACTGTTCCGATCCTCCGTCCTCCCGGATGATAAAGAGCCAATCCTGCTCCGTCCGCTCCTTGCCGGCAAACGACTGCTCGGACACGATCGCGGCAATGCTCCCGTCGCCGAGGTACGTCAGCGCCGTGAACGAACAGTATGCCGTGCCGTCCTTCGGCTGAAAGCGTCCCATCTCGCTTACAGCAATCGGCTGCAGAGAAAGATCGGTCAAGTTGAGGATCGCACCGCCGAGCGGACGCGTCGCAAACAAGATCTTCGTCCCGTGCGCGGAAACCGCCTCAAACGATCCGTTCTCCGTGCGGAAGTTGTTGTAGAGAACGCCGGTCTTCGGATCGATCATGCCGCCCGCGCCGGTGTTATAATCCTGCACGCAAAGGAGGTCGGTCTTTGCGGAGGTCAGGCCGTAAAGCGGACACCGCATCACGAGCGGGTTCGGATACGCCTTGAAGATCTCAAGACCGTTGAGCGACGAGACCCGTTCCTCGATCGCGCTCGTATCAGCGCCGTTCCGCTTCGCGAACAGAACCACGGCTGAGCGGAACATGGCTTCGACGTCCTCTTTGAGACAGTCGCTGAGCGCGATCTTCGTGATTTTACCGGTATTCAGATCACGAAGCTCCGGAAGCAGGCCGGGCTGCAGCGGCAGATAAAACCCGGTCTGTCCGTCCGGAAACAGCGCGGACAGATAATGCGTGTCCCCTTCCTTGAACGTATGTTCGACCTTGATCGAAAGAGAAAGATCGAAGAGGTCGGCCTTCGGCTGTTCCGTCGGCGCGGGCGTTTCGTTCGCCGGCACGCCCGATTCTTTGCCGGACTTTGCGCACGACACGCCCGAAAGAAGCAGGATCGTCGCAAGCAGCAGCGCAAGGATCCGTCCGATTCGATTTTTCATGGCAGCAGCCTCCCGTTCTTTTTATATAGTATATCATGCCGCTGAACGCTTGTAAATCGTTTTCCGCGTTTCCGATATACGGAAGATCCGGCACGGAAATCCGGGCAGCCTTTTCCGCGATTATGCTTGCGCGGAAGCGCCGCATCGCGTATAATATACAGCGGATACAGGATCAGGGGGGAAACGCGTTATGGAATCGAACGCACAGGAAACCTTTACCGACCGCGTGCTGCGCGATATGAGCTCCGCCGTTCTCGTGCTCGATCGAAAGGGGTTTATCCGCTATTACAATCAGCCCGCGGCGCGGATCTTTGAGTTCAAAGAGGAGCTGACGTCCGGTGAGGAGCGCTTCACGATGCCCGACGGCGGCGACGCGAACAAGGCGTTCTACAACTACGTGTTCGACGCGTTCCGCATGAAGGGATATACGCACGCCGGTCACGCGCCCTATACCTCGCCCTCCGGCAGAAAATACGAATTCCGGCTTTCGACCTCGTTTGTCGACAATCCGGGCGTCGAGAACGACTACGTCGTCATCACGATCAACGACGAAACCCGTGAAGCCGAGCTGAAGCGCAAGGTTCACGATTCCTCCACCACGTTTTCGACGTTCCTGTTCGGATTCTGCGTCTGGATGATCCTCTATGCGGCGTGGGAATTCTTCGGGCGGCCGATCGCCGCCGATTATCTGACGCACGGCATCGAGGTGCTTGCACTCGTTATGCTGGTCTTCATCCTGTGCCGCACGAGTCTCACTTGGCGCGATCTCGGCGTTTTTTCGGACCATACGGGAAAAACGATCAGAACCGCGCTGATCGTCGCCGTCAGCGCCGTCGCGTTTCTGTTCGCGGCAAAGGGCGTTGCGCGGCTGATCAATCCGAACTGCTTCGAGCCGGACGCCCCGTTTTTCGATATTCGCAGATTCGGGCTGCGGCAGATTCTCTACATTCTCACCGCGGGCATTCAGGAGTTTCTGGCGCGCAGCGTCATGCAAAGCAACCTGAAGCGCATTATGGTCGGCAGACATGCCGCCGTATCCGCGATCATTCTGTCCTCTCTGATCTTCGCGGCGCTGCACATCCATCTCGGCTTCCTGTTCATGATCGGCGCGGCTATCCTCGCGGGGCTTGAAGGAATCCTGTATGAAAAGCAGCAAAGCATTCTCGGCGTCTGGATCGTGCACTGGGCGTTCGGCGTCGCGGGCACACTTCTCTGCCTGATCGATCACTAAGTCACATATTCGAAAAGGAGCATTTTATGGACCCGAACATTCGTCAGAAGAAAATCACACAGACCGGCTTTATCGGCATTGCCGCAAACCTGATCCTTGCCGGTTTCAAAGCCGCGATCGGTCTCATCGCCGGCGCGGTGTCGATCGTGCTCGACGCGGTCAACAACCTGACCGACGCGCTGTCCTCCGTCATCACCATCGTCGGCGTAAAGCTCGCGCGCAAAAAACCGGATCAAAAGCATCCCTTCGGCTACGGGCGCATCGAGTATTTTTCCGCGATCCTCATCGCCGCGATCATTCTGACGGCCGGCGTGACCTCGCTGATCGAATCGGTCAAAAAAATCTTTGACCCCGAGCTTCCGGATTTTTCCGTCGTCTCGCTTGTCATCATCGCGGTCGCGATCGGCGTCAAGATCGCGCTCGGCACGTACGTCAAAAAGCAGGGCGAAACGTACCGCTCCGACGCGCTCGTCTCCTCCGGCAAGGACGCGCTGTTCGACGCTATTCTCTCGACCGGCACGCTCATCGGCGCGCTGATCGCGTTCTTCTTCAAATTCTCGGTTGACGGCTATATCGGCGCTGTGATCTCCGCGTTCATCATCAAAGCGGGGATCGAGGCGCTTCTCGAATCCGTCGGAAGCGTCATGGGCGCCCGTCCGGAAGCGGAAACGACCAAAGCGATCAAAGAGACGGTGCGAAGCATCGACGGCGTAAAGGGCGCATACGACCTGATCCTGCACGATTACGGTCCGGATTCCGCGATCGGCTCGATTCACGTCGAAATCTCCGACGCGATGACCGCGGGCGAGCTGCACGCGCTGACGAAGAAGATTCAGACGGCAGTTTTCGAGCAGTTCCGGATCTTTCTGACCGTCGGCGTGTATGCGATCGACGAGGCGCACAATCCCGTCCGCGAAAAGATCCATGCGCTCGCCATGTCGCATGAGGGCGTAATCGGCACACACGGGATCTATATCGACGACGAGCAGAAAACGGTCAGCTTTGACACGGTCGTCACGTTCACGGTCAAGGATCGGGGCGCGCTTTGCGCTGACCTCGCAAAAGAGGTGCAGAACATTCTCCCCGGCTATACGGTTTCCGTCAATTTCGACAGCGATTATTCGGACTGAGCAGGAAAAGAATATGAAAAGCAGAGAACCAAAAAGCAAACAGCAAGCAGCGCTGTCCTCACGGAAGCATCATCGTAGAGAGGCCGGCATGCAGAAGGTGCGCGACGCGATCGGCGGAAACGATATCCGGTATCGCGGACCGCTTTCTTACCGGCATCTGCGCATCCTCGCGTGGATTCTGATCGCGCTGGCCGCCTGCGGAACCGTACTCTCTTTCGCCTACCGCGTCATTCCGAATCTGCTTCCGATCGTCAATCAGGCCGGCAGCACGCTGCAATTGATGTGGAACTTTGCGGTTCCGCTCTTTATGATCGCAAACTTCGCCGTGATTCTGACGGCGCAGGACGGTTACTCGCGTCTTTTCATTCGGTTCGGATTTCTGTCCGCCGCAGTCGGCGCCGGATTTCTTTATATCGTTTATCACTATTATTTCGGCATCTTCCATGCACTTCCGTCCGGAAGAGGACTCACGGATGCGGATCTGACCAAACCGCTTAGGTTCCTGTTCCCGGGCGGATTCTACGCGTTCAACGTCTTCTGGGACTTGTTCCTGTTCTCGCTGCTGGCGTTTTTCCTCTACTATCGGCCGAAACGACTCTTTCGCAAGACGCTGCCGGTTTTTCGTCTGCTTGCGCTTCTGCCGATCCTGTATGAGGTAAGTGCGTTCGTTGTGAAATGCCTTTCCGTGCTACATAAGCTGACGATCCCGATCTGGCTTTGGCCGATCCTGCCGACAAAGCCGCCGGTCGTTTTTCTTGTTTTTCTCATTCTTGCGCTGTTTATCAAGCATCGTGAGCGCATGTATACCGATCGCGGTCTGACGCACGAGGCGTATCAGACGTTTCTCGGAACGAAGCTCAATTCCCTGCACTTTTCCCTGTTTACCGCCGGTCTTTTCATTGTCGCCGGGCTGATCGACCTGTCTGTAAGCCGTCTTGCGCCGGAACTGTTCGGAACGTCTTCCGATCCTGCTTTCACAGCGCAGTTCAAGGCAGGCATGTCAGCTCTCGGCATCGGCAGCGGTTTTTTCCTGCTTCCCATCGCGCCGGTCGTGCTGCTGTTCTCTTACGCGAAGACGTATCAGGACAGGCGCGCAGATATCCTGATCCCGCTCTTCGGCGTCGGTCTCGTCAGTTTCTCCGTCGTGGAGACGATCTATCAGATGCTGCGCTACTTCCTGTCGATTTCATGAGCTGCCCCTAAGATACGTCACGATATGTCGCAATACGCGCCGCGTCGGCGTCCCGCTCTGCGCATAAAAGGTTCTGCCGTCCCGTCGCTTCAAAACGATTTTTTCAAACTTTCGCGGAAAAAAGCGTTCTCATGAAAGGGAAGCGTTTTCAGAATACAAAAACAGCGCAACGGATTTCCGATGCGCTGTTGTGTGTTTTGGTAATTATGCTTCGGCCTGCTCGGCGTATACGCTGACGGTCTTCTTGCCCGCGTGACGAACTTCGAAACGAACGACGCCGTCGATCTTCGCGAACAGAGTGTCATCCTTGCCGATGCCGACGTTGGTGCCGGGATGGAAGTGCGTACCGCGCTGGCGAACGAGGATGTTGCCTGCGAGAACGAACTGACCGTCTGCACGCTTCGGTCCGAGACGCTTCGATTCGCTGTCTCTGCCGTTGCGGGACGAACCGACGCCCTTTTTATGTGCGAACAGCTGCAGATTCATCTGAAACATGATCTAAACCTCCTTGTTTAAAAATCTGAGGGTCCGTGGATACGCCGCCTGAATGCTCTTTAACCCGGTAATCATCGTGTTGAAAACGATCGCCGCGTCGGATTGCATCCGTTCGGCCGCATCCTTGCTGAGAATGCAGTGCGTCCGGCCTTCCTCGATCGAAACGCCTGCAGGGATGTGACATACGTCCGTGATCCCGAGGATCGCCGTCTGCACAATGGCGGAAACCGCCGCGCAAACAAGATCTTCCCCGTACTCACCCATATTCGCGTGTCCCGAAACGGTAAAGCCCACGGGCGTTCCGTTTTCACGGATCACGGTCACGGTGATCATGGATCAGCCGATTGCGGTGATCTCAACCTTGGTGAAAGGCTGACGATGGCCGCGCTTCTTGCGGATGTTCTTCTTGGGCTTATACTTGAAGACGATAACCTTCTTGCCCTTGCCATGCTCGAGAACCTTTGCGGTTGCCTTGACGCCTTCCACGACGGGCTTACCGACCGTAACGGTTTCGCCGTCCGCGACGAGCAGAACATCCATGGTGACTTCGGTGCCGATCTCTGCGTCGAGCTTCTCAACGAGAACTTCGTCGCCGACCTGAACCTTATACTGCTTACCACCGGTCTGAATGATTGCGTACATTGCTTTGTGCTTCCTCCTTCTTCCCAGACTCGCTCAAATACGGAGACGCCCTCAAGGGGCATACTTAATTACCGCTCCGATGCGGCTCACCGCATGAATATACCACAAGGAAATCCCTTTGTCAACTGATTTTTTCAGGTTTTTCGGGATTTTTTTGTATCTAATTGATGATTCTGTAGGGACGGACATTGCCCGTCCGCCAAGACAGCGGAACGGACGACCGACGGTCGTCCCTACGGTCTGTGCGTGTCATCCTGAGGCGAAACCGAAGGATCTTGAAGATTCTTCGTCGCTTTTCGCTTCGTTACAGAGGTAGATCGCGCGCTTCCCACGCGTTCCATCGCTCCTCAGAATGACACAATCAGATGAGAAAAGTCGTTAATGCAATACCGTACACACGCGCTTCGCCTCCGCGACCTTCTTATCCGGCAGCGGACGGACGACGTACTTTTCGGGATGCAGATTCTCGTTGGCGCGGACAAAGAACGATACCTCGGATACCTCCGGGAACAGCGTGCCGTTCTTCTTATAGAGCGATTCCATCGCTTCCTTCACGTCCGGATGCACCTCGATGTACATGCGGCGGAAGCTCGAACTCTTCAGAATCTGCAGGGTCTGCTTTCTGAGCCGGTTGAACACCGTATGGGGCGCAAGCACCTTTCCCTCGCCCTCGCAGCACGGGCAGGTGACTTTCAGCGTGTCGCCGATGCTGCGGCCGGTCTTCTTGCGCGTCAGTTCCACAAGACCGAGCTTGGTAAAACCGAACACGTGCGAGCGCGTGTGGTCATCGTGCATCGCGTTTTTCAGCGTGCTCAGAACGAGCTGGCGATTCGATTCCTTCTCCATGTCGATGAAGTCGATGATGACGATGCCGCCGATGTCGCGAAGACGAAGCTGCAGCGCGATCTCGGTCGCCGCCTCGCAGTTGGTGGCGGTGATCGTCTTTTCAAGGTTGTCCTTGCCGACAAACTTGCCGGTGTTGACGTCGATGACGGTCAGCGCCTCGGCGCGGTCGATGATCAGGTATCCGCCGCTCTTCAGCCAGACCTTGCGGGCAAGCGCTTTTTCGATCTTGCTCTCCGCTTCACAGCGTTCGAACAGCGCTTCGCTGTCCTTGAAAAGAATACGTGCCCGAAGCTTCGGCGCCATAACGGACGCGATGCTGCAAAGCTCGCTGTACGCGTTGCGGTCGTTGACGAACACACGGTCCACGTCGCGCATCAGAAGATCGCGCACCGTGCGGTAGAGCAGGCTCTGCTCTTCATGCAGGAGTTTCGGAGCGCGCATCGACTTCGCTTTTTTCTGAATGTCGCTGTAAAGAAGCTGCAGACTATCAAGCTCTTCTTTGAACGCGTCCCTGGTCCGGCCTTCCGACGCGGTACGAACGATTACGCCCATGCCCTCGGGCTTCAGTTCCTTGATGAGCTTCCGAAGCCGCGTGCGCTCCTCTTCCTTTTCAATGCGTCGGGAAACACCGATATATTCCACGGTCGGCATCAGCACGAGCGAACGGCCCGCAAGCGTCAGATGCGTCGTGACGCGCGCACCCTTCGTGCCGATCGGGTCCTTTGCCACCTGTACGACCACGCTCTGTCCGGGTTTTAACATATCGCTGATCTTCCGCGTTTCCGGGATCTTTTCGAGCTCGTCGTACGCGTCGCCGGGCGTGAACACGTCGCCCGCGTATAAAAACGCGTTCTTTTCAAGTCCGATGTCCACAAACGCCGCCTGCATGCCGGGAAGGACGTTTTGCACCTTTCCGAGATAGATATTGCCGACGAGACGTTCGCTGCCTTCCTGCTCCACGTAGAGCTCGACGGGGGTACCGTCCTCGACGACCGCCACGCGCGTATTGAACGCGTTGGCGTCCACTAAAATTTCCTTATTCATAAACGAAAACCTTTCTGATCAGAGGCGCGGCAGCCGTTCGGCGCAATCGAAACAGAGCGCGGTGCGATGCGCCGTGAAGCGCCCGACGAGCGCAAGCCGTTCGAACAATGCCCGCGCGAACGTTTCCGCGCGCAGTCCGCCTGCTGCCGTCAGCGTGCCCACGACCGCAACGACGGCCGTTCTGTCCGAAGCGGATACCGCCTCGGCCTCCAAAATTTCCGGACGAATGTTTGCGGGTTTCACGCCGCTTTTCGTCTTCTTTTCCACGATCACTTCGTCCGATCCCATGATCGCGTCGACCGCCGCCTTCAGCGCCTCTTGCGTAACCGGCGCTTCCGTGTGCAGCGTGATAAGGTACTTTGCCGCGACGAGCAGCTTCGAAAGCGTCGTAAAGCCGTCGTCCGCGACGAACGCGTCGACAAACCGCATGCCGTTCGGCATGGCGGCGTTCGCGCGTTCCAGAAACTGTTCGGGCGTTACCGGTTCGGAAAACTCGACCTCGATCCATTCGCCGCTGCTCGTGTAGCCGGTCGCGAGCGCGGTCGCAAAGCTGAGCTTCGGATGCGGATTGAAGCCCTTCGAGAACGCAAGCGGCAGAGAGGCGCGGCGGAACGCGCGCTGCAGCGTGCGCTGCACGTCGAGGTGCGAGGTATAAGAAAGTTCCTTTGTCTTTTCAAACGCGGCAATAATCTTCACAATGCTCTCCGAAACAACCGTTGCAGCCCTGTCTGCAATCCTTTGTAGTACGCGCCAGCTGCGCTTTCGCCCACTCGCGCTTCAGATACGACTCGGTCACGAGCGCGTCGACGGTTTCCCACGGCAAGGGTTCGCCGACCTCGCGCTCGCGGTGCGCATACTCGTCCATCGTCAATCCGTTTCTTTCGAACGCTTCCGTCCAAGCGTCCGGTTTAAAATGCTCCGCCCACGAATCAAAGCGGCAGCCGAGCCGGTACGCGTCGATCAGAACGCTTGAAAGCCTTCTGTCCCCGCGCGAGAACACCGCCTCGAGCACGGAAAGCACCGACGGATGACAATGCAGCTCGGCGCCGCGCACGCCCTTTAACGCGGCCTTTAAAAGCTGCTGTTTTCGCACGATCTCCTCCTGCCGGTCCTGCGCACACCATTGGAATGCCGTCCAGGGCTTCGGCACGAACGTGGACACGGACACCGTCACACGGAAGCCCGACCCCCGCTTGTCCTTCGGCAGCCGGTAGAACGCGTTCGATACCTTTCTCGCAAGCTCCGCAATGCCGACGATATCCTCGTCCGTCTCGGTCGGCAGTCCGATCATGAAGTACAGCTTCACGCCGCACCAGCCCGCCGTGAACGCGTCGGTGACCGCGCGAAGAAGATCTTCCTCCGTCACGTTCTTGTTGATGACGTCGCGCATGCGTTGCGTGCCCGCTTCCGGCGCAAAGGTCAGCCCGCCCTTTCGCACCGTCTGCATCTTTTCGAGATCGTCCTTTAAGAGCGAGTCGATGCGCAGCGACGGCAGCGAAACGGAAACCTTCTGGCTTGCCATATCGTCGATGATGCGCGGCAGAAGTTCATGCAGCTCCGAATAGTCGCCGGTCGAAAGCGACAGCAGCGAAACCTCGTCGTAGCCGGTGCATTCCACAAGCTCACGCGTCTGCGAAAGCAACGTCTCCTTCGTGCGTTCGCGCACGGGTCGGTAGATATACCCCGCCTGACAGAAGCGGCAGCCCCGCGTACAGCCGCGCATGACCTCGACCGCAACGCGATCGTGTACGATCTGCATATGCGGAACGAGCTGACGGCCGATGTACTTTGCGGCGTCGAGATCGCGGACGACCCGGCGGCGCGGATGCTCCGGCGCGAAATCGTTTTTCCGCTCCATGCGTTCGTACCGCCCGTTTTCATACACGGGCTCATAGAACGACGGCACGTACACGCCCTCGATCTTCGAAAGGCGTTCTAAAAGTTCGCGCTTTGAGACGCCCTCGCGCTTTGCGGTCCGTACGCAGTCGACGAGCTCCGGCTCAAGCTCTTCCCCGTCGCCCAACAGAATCACGTCCATGATTTCGGCGATCGGCTCGGGGTTTACGGTGCACGGTCCGCCCGCCACGATCAGCGGATACGATTCGTCGCGATCCGCCGCGCGGAACGGGATGCCGGAAAGATCCAGCATCGTCAGCACGTTCGTATAGCACATCTCGTACAGCAGCGAGAAACCGACGATATCGAAGTCTTTTAACGGCGATTTCGTTTCGAGCGTAAACAGCGGCTCGTTGAAATCGCGAAGCGCTTGCTCCATATCGGTCCAGGGCGCGAAGCAGCGTTCGCAGTACACGCCGTCCATGTCATTCAGGACGCGATAAAGAATGCGGCTGCCGAGGTGCGACATACCGATCTCGTACACGTCGGGAAAACAAAGCGCAAAGCGGAAGTCATAGGCTTCCTTTCGTTCCATATTCCATTCGCCGCCGATGTAGCGCGCGGGCTTTTCCACGCGGCTCAAAAGCACGTCCGCCGTAAAGCTGTTCAAGAGATTCGTTCCTTCCGAGTGCATACTTTAACTTTTGAATTATAGCACAGCATTACGGCAAGGTCAATCGGGAAATCACGATTTTCAGCGGCGCGTGCATACCGAATTTTGCTGCCGCGTCCAAAAGCGCCCCCTCTTCAAGCTCGACGCAGCGCGAACCGCGCTGAACGCGCAGGATCGTAAGCCTTTTGGAGGAAAGCGCGTTCATCGCCTCTTTGACGCTCGCCTCATCCGAAACAACGACGATCTGCGCTTTCTCGGCAAAGCCCGCTTTCAGCGCCTCGCGACGTTCCATCACGCGGGCAACGATCCCCGCGTCCGGCTGTTTCCATTCGTCGATTGCCGACAGCACCAGAAAAGGCGGCAGCGCAAGCATCGTCCACGCGGGAACCCCGCGAAAGATTAAATAGATCCCCGTGCCGAAGATCCCCGCGGCGGCGAGCGCCGTAAACGCAAGCAGCAGCCGCCGTGCCGCGCGCTCCCCGGTCGTTTTGAGAAGCACGGCACGCGCGATCCGTCCGCCGTCCAGCGGAAACGCAGGCAACAGATTCAGAAGCGCGATCAGAAGATTCGTCCGGATCAGCGTCGACGACCACGCGAGCGGTCCCGTCAGCCGCTCAAAAAGCTTCAGCATTCCCGACGCCGCGAACGAAGCGGCCGGCCCTGCCGCCGCAACGACCCACTCCCCTTGCGTACCGAACGATTTGTCAAGCGTCATGACCGCGCCGAACGGATAGACGGTGACGCGCGCAATCCGCTTTCCCGTATTCTTTGCCGCGATCGCGTGCGCGCATTCATGCACCGTGAGCGAAATCGCGGAAAGCAGCAGCGCCGTCGTCTCGCCCGCGACGACGCACCAAAACAAAAGCGGAAGCACTCCGAAATGGATGCGCGCTTCCGCTCTTCCGATGCGAAACCTCATTCGTTTTTCAGCGACAGATCGACGTACGCGGTCGGATCCTGCGGCGCGCCGTTCTCATATACGCGCATATACATGCTGCGGCCCACCGAGACCGTACCGATGGCGTCGCCCGCCGCAACCGTGTCGCCCTCGGAAACGGCGACGGTTTCGAGTCCGTAATAGAACGCTTCCACGTCGGAGGCCGACTGCACCCGCACGAACGTACCGAACGATTCATCCGTGCCGACAGAGAGCACCTTGCCTGCCATGCACGAGCTGACCGTCGAAGCGCCAGCCGTAAAGCGCAGCATGCGGCCTTCGAGCATCAGCTCAATGTCGTTCGCGCGGACCGGCGCGGCCCATTTGGCGCCCGACGCGTCCACGTAGCTCAGACGGCCGAGTTCCGTATTGTCGCTCTCGCCCTGACCGTCCGAATACGACGAAGCCTCCGCGACCTGCGTTTTCGGCGCGCCGACGCCGAATGCCCGCACGATGAACGCAAGCGCCAATACGCCCGCGCACAGCCCCACCTTCACGGCGATGCCGGAAACGTCGACCTTCGGCAGCGGCTTTTCCTTTTGAACAGAGAAGTCCGTTTCATGCGTAAATCCGTCGCGCGCGCGATCGTACTGTACCTTCATTTCGTCAAGCTTCATTCCGATTCCCCCCTTGCTGTCAAACTTTACGCGAAGGAGGATCCAAACATGCCTGAAAAAAACAAGGCGGACGGGCACTGCCCGTCCCTACCGTGGTATAACGATTCAAAAGCAAACGCACAAGCGCGTTGTAAATGCGCGAGCGAGCGACGGACAGAAGAATCATCCGTCAAATTCAGCGACATGCGCGGTGAATTGGACACCTTGCAGCTTTCGCCGCTCGTATCATCTGAAAGATGATAGGCGAAAGCTGAAAAAAACAGGCTGTTGGGAAGGGAGAGATGGCGACGCGCGGGAAGCGTGCGACGGCACCACTGAAACGAAGCGAAAGCGGAGTGATAAAGAATTCGTGTTTTCACGATGGAGCTATACTGAAGTATGCGACTGAGGATGGCGACGCGCGATTCAACGCGCGACGGCACATCTGAAACGAAGCGAAGCGGAGTGGTGCCGAAAACACGAATAGTTTGCGACGAAATAATAAAAAGAAAGGGCATTTTTCTGCC
>JAFOTD010000090.1 GCA_017388175.1 Clostridia bacterium
ACCATCGGTATCAGATTCATGGATACCCTCCTTTCTAATCTCGGTCTGTTGAAAGACTTCAACAGACCGGTGTTGCAGTTTCTCCCTGAAATACTGCGTATTTCCGGGCGGGAGAAACTGATAGGTGTAAAACGCGCCGCGCATGTCGCCGCGTTTTACGGATTTATTCTCCGTTCGTCCTCCGCCGTCTTCGTGCCGAACGGCAGCGCCGTTCGGTTTCCGGCTCTTTGGCTCGTCTTACGCATGTCGCCGCGTTTTACGGATTTATTCTCCGTTCGTCCTCTGCCGTCTTCGTGCCGAACGGCAGCGCCGTTCGGTTTCCGGCTCTTTGATTCGTATTACGAAAGCCGCCAAAGGGATCGTCTCCCCTTACTCCGCCTTCTCCGGCTCTTCGGTCTCAACGGCCGCGTCCGTGATCAGCTTCACGGTCTTATCGACCACGACGCGATCCGCAAGGTATTCGCGGTCGCCGTCGGTCAGCGTGGAACGGAAGGTCTCGACGTCGGTATTGCCGCTCTCGGCGTACTTTTTGATCTCTTCCTCGATCTCCTCGTCGGTCGCCTGCACGTTTTCCGCCTTCGCGACCGCGTCGATCACGAGCTGCATCTTCACGCGCGCTTCCGCTTCGGTACGGTAGTTCTTCCGCATGTCGGCTTCCGTCGTGTTGAGGTACTTGAGGTACGTATCAAAATCAAGGCCGCTGCCCGCGAGACGATACTTGACGTCCTGCATCATGTAATCGACCTGACGATCGATCATGCAGTCCGGAATATCCACAGTCGCGTTGTCGCACGCGCCCTTGATCGCGAGGTTTTCGCGCATGTTGTCCATGTACTGCTTCTTTTCCTCGAGCATTTTGGCCTTTTTGTCCGCTTTCCATGCGTCCACGGTTTCAAATTCGCTGATGTCGCCGATGAAATCGTCGTCGATCTCCGGAAGCTCCTTCTTCTGAACCGCCTTCACGGTGCAGGCAAACACCGCCGCCTTGCCCGCGAGATGCTCCGCATGGTACTCGGTCGGGAACGTGACGTTGACTTCGCGCGATTCGCCGGCTTTTGCGCCGACAAGCTGATCCTCAAAGCCCGGAATGAACGTGTTGCTGCCGAGCACCAGCGTCTGATCCTCCGCCGTGCCGCCTTCGAACTTCTCGCCGTCGACGCTGCCGGAGTAGTCGAGCAGAACGCGGTCGCCGTTCTCCGCCGGACGGTCGACGTCCGCGAAACGCGCCTGATTCTCACGCTCGGTCTCGAGCGCCTTATCGACGTCTTCGTCGCTTACAGTATAGTCTGCCTTCGGCACCGCAATACCTTTGTATTCGCCGAGCGTAACTTCAGGCTTCAAGGTCACTTCCGCGACAAACTCGACGCCTTCGTTTTCGCCGATCGAAAGAATGTCCACGTCGGGACGGTCGACGACGAACAGGTCGTGTTCCTTGACCGCCGCATCGTATGCTTCGCCCCAGCACGCGTCAAACGCGTCCTCATAGAATACGCCTTCGCCGTAATAGGTCTCGATGACCTTGCGCGGCGCGTGGCCCTTGCGGAAGCCCTGTACCGCATAGCGGCCGGCCGTCTTTTTGTACGCTTCGTTCAGCGCCTTGCGGAACGTTTCCGCGTCGATCTTGATCGTCAGTTTTGCTTTGTTCCCCTCAAGTTTTTCCAGTTGTGCCATAATCCTTCTCCTTATTCGATTCGCTTTCTATTCCTTGCAAGCCGAGCATGTCGGCATTCTTCGCCGGATTGTGGTATCATACCACAACCCCGTGGCGAAAGCAAGCGTCGGAAACGTTTTTTGCATTCTTGTTGCAAAAAGTTTGCAATGCGCCGTCAAATCACGCCGGCGCGTTCTTCTTGACCCGTGCCGTGATCTGTGGTAATATAAATTGTTAAGAAAGGATCATGAGGATTGTGGAGGCATTATGGAACGGTACTGTCTGATCGCGAACCGCACGAGCGGAAGCGGGAGCGCCGGCGCATACGTCGACCGAGCAAAGGAAGCGCTGAAAAAGCGCGGTGTTGATTTTGAAATCCGCGAAACGCAGTACCCCGGTCACGCGACCGAACTTGCAAAGGCAGCGATCGACGACGGCTTTGACGTGATCGTAGCCGTCGGCGGCGACGGAACGCTCCGGGAAACGGCGATGTCTGTGGTGCATACCGACCGTGTGCTCGGGCTTCTGCCGTGCGGCACGGGCAACGACTACGCAAGGCCTTTGGGCATTCCCACCGAGCTCGAGCCCGCGCTCGATATCCTTCTGAACGGACGGAATAAGACGGTCGACGCCGGCATGGCGAACGATCAGATCTTTTTCAACATCGCGGGCTTCGGCTTCGACGTGGACGTGCTCGACTATACCGAGGAATTCAAACCGAAGTGCAGAAACGGCGAGACCGCGTACCGGCTCGGCGTTCTGAAGGCGGTCTTCGGGCTGAAGCTTCGCAAAACGACGCTGACCTTCCCGGACGGCACGATCGAAAAGAACGTGCTGATGGCCGCGGCCGGCGTCGGCACGCATTTCGGCGGCGGCATGAACGTACTGCCCGAATCCGATATGTCCGACGGACTTCTGGACGTGTGCATCGCGCATGACGTGACCAGGCTGAAACTTTTAAAGCTGCTGCCGAAGTTTATCAAGGGCAAGCATATCGGCATGCCCGTCATCACCTACCGCAAAACGACCGAGGTCTCGGTCGTGTGCGATCCGGTTTCGCGGATCGAGGTGGACGGCGAGCGCATGGACGGCACGCCCGTCACCTTCCGCGTCCTGCCCGGCGCGCTCACGGTGCGCGCCCCGAAAACGAACGAATAACGAGGACTCTGCATGAGAAATACCGGCGCACGCATTCGTGAATATCTGCGGGAAAGCGCGGACCGTAAGCTGACGATCGGAAGATTCACCGTATCGCGGCTCGCGATCTTCGGCTTTGCCGCCGTTATTCTTCTCACCGCGATCGTTGCGCTCGGCATTCTTCTTTTCGGAAAACGCGATACCGGTCTGACCTTTAAAAAAGCAGACGTCATCAGCGGTTACGAATATCGCATGAAGGACGGCCGTCTGTCCTATCGCACGAGCGACCGCATCTATACCTACGACTGCGTCGCGAACAAATCCACGTATTTCGCTGCTCCGCGGATCGAAGGCTACGACAGCTCGGCGTCCATGACGGTCGTGTACGCGGGATCCCAGTTTCAGATTCAGGGCGCGGACAGCGCGCAGATGCTGTCCAACGGCACAATTCTCGACGTGCGCGCCGGTACGGATTATGCCGCGCTGCTGTACAAAGCCGCCGACGAGGACCGCGACGAGCGTTTTATCCTGATCATCGACAAGGATATGCATTCGATCAACCGTCTGTCTTTCAAAGACAGCGAAGTCGTCGCGTTTGATTTTCTGAACACCGGCTCGACCGAACTTTTATGGGTTTCCACCATGGACGTCGGACAGTTCACCGAGGAATCCATCGTCCGTATCTATGACTGCGCGAACGAAGGCGCGATGGTGCACTATTCCGCGCCGTTCTATAACCAGTCGATTTATAATCTGTATCTTTCCGACCGATGCCTGTTCATGGTCGGCACGCATTCGATCATCCGCTACGATCGCGAGGACAGCGGCGGGTTCTCCGCCGAGCGCGACCGCGTGCGCGTCTACGGCAGTACGATCGTCGACTTCTCTGCCGCAGGGGAAACCGCGTACTTCATCGCGCTGCCCTCCGCCGCCGAAGGCGAGCAGAACAGTCTCGTGCGTCTCATTACGATCTCCGAGACCGACGACCTGTGGTCGAACGTCATGCAGATGTTTATGCCTGCGCCGATCGTCGGCGCGTTCCTGCACGCCGGAAGCATCTGCGTGTTTACCGCCGAAAACTTCCTGCAGTATTCCTTCGCCGGAAAAGAGCTCAACGATATCGAACCGGAATACGCTCCGGTCGCCGCGTTTGAGTACGGCGAGGACGGCTTTTTGATCGTGGCCGAGCAAGGCTGTTATCGCGTCACGCTCGATTGACGCGGAAAGGAGGCGCCGTGATCACCATTCTGATCCTTGTAATATTGGGACTCTGTATCCTTGCGGGATATTACCGCGGGGTCATTTACTCCGCCGTGAGCACCGGACTTACGCTGTTTTCTTTCTTCCTTGCCTTGCTTTTGATTCCCGTCGTCGCCGGGCCCGTGCGCGAAAGCAAAACGCTTTACGGCGGACTGCTGAACAATTTCGAAGGATATGAATACATCAGCAAGACCAGCGTGGAGCTGATCCACGAGCCTGCCGCCTCTATCGACTCCGAGACGCTTTCGGAAATCGTGGAAAACGCCGACCTTCCCCTGCCGCTCGGCAGCGCGATCGAAAGGAACGTCCGCAGAGAAGCATATCAAAGCAGCGGCATTATCACAATCGGCGATTACTTTAACCAGACGATCGTAGACGTCGTGGTGAATATCCTTTCGCTGCTGCTGCTGTTCGTCTGCTTCCGCATCACGCTCGGATTCATCCTGCGCGTGATCGACTACGGCCGCCGCGGACTCCCCGCGCTGAAGCGGTTCGACCCGCTGTTTTCCTGCGGGATCGGGTTTCTGCACGGCGTCCTGCTGCTGTACATCTTCTTCCTGATCGCGCCTGTCATTCTGACGATCGTTCCCGCGCGGTTCGGCAGCCTTCTTGTCGATCCGCCGCTTGCGGGCTTCTTCTACCGCATGAACCCGTTCATGTGGCTGATCCCGACAACGTAAGATTCCGAGAAAAAGCGGCTCTGAAGAGCGATTCTCGAAAGGGCGGTTTTTAAACAATAATGAACGGACGGAGGAGATAAGACAATCCCTCCGTCTGTACTTGTTACCATTAGGCCCCCTTGTGTAAAGGGGGCTGTCGTCGATAGACGACTGGGGGATTGTAAAACAACGTAAGACAATCCCTCCGGGTTCGTTTCACTCACCCACCTCCCTTTGCACAAGGGAGGCTTGCGCGATCCGAAAGCCTTCCCTTTGATGGGGAAGGCTTTTTCATAAGCACCGCTTTTCTCACCTGTCAATTATTTCCCGACGCAGAAGTTTGCAAAGATCCGGTCGACGACCTCGGCGTCCACGTCCGTACCGGTGATCGAGCCGAGCAGGTGCAGCGCTTCACTTAGATCGGTCGCGATGCAATCCGGCTCGGTCTGCGTCTTCGCGTGCCGGATTGCTTCGAGCGCAAGCTCCAGGGCGCGGATATGGCGTTCGTTGGTGATCGCCGCAGTCGACTGCATGGAAGGCGCGGCAAACGCCGCGATGCGTCGCTTCAGTTCTTCGATCCCTTCGCAGGTTTTGCAGCTCAGGGAAAGCGCGTCCTTTACGCATACGCCGAGATCGCGCTTGTTCGCAATCACGATGCGGGTTTTCCCTTCCGTTTCACGCAGCAGCCGCTCGTCCTCCGCGGTCATCGGCGTACTGCCGTCAAGCACGAGCAATACGACGTCCGCCGATTCCATGGCCTTTTTCGCGCGATCCACGCCGATGCGCTCCGCCTCGTCCGCAGCCTCGCGCACGCCCGCCGTGTCGATGAGCCGCACGGGTACGCCCTCGATCGAAAGCCGCTCGTCCAGCACGTCGCGCGTGGTGCCTGCCGATGCGGTCACGATTGCGCGGTCCTCACCCAAAAGCGCGTTCATGAGGGAACTTTTTCCGACGTTCGGCCGGCCGAGAATCACGAGCTTCAGCCCGTCGCGCAGGATGCGTCCCCTGCGTCCCTCCTCGATCAGCGACGCGATCTCACGTTCGGCCGCACGCAGAATGCCCGGGAGCGACGCGTACGCGCTCTCCTCCGCCTCGTCGGGATAGTCGATCGCAGCCTCAATCGCGGAGCGCGCGTCAAGCAGCGTGTTCTCCACGGCGCGGATTTTGCGGCGGACGCTGCCGCCGAGCTGTTCGACAGCCGATCGCAGACTGCGTTCCGCCTGCGCGTTGATCACGTCCATGACCGCTTCGGCCGCGGAAAGATCCATCTTCCCGTTTAAGAACGCGCGCTTTGTGAACTCGCCGGGCTCGGCGGGCACGCCGCCCGCTTCCGACAGCGCCGCGAGAACGCTCCGCACGGTCTGCATGCCGCCGTGGCAGTGCAGCTCGAGCATATCCTCACCCGTGTAGCTTTTCGGCTCGGCGAAAAAGACCGCCATGCAGTCGTCGATCACGCCCGCGCCGCTTCTGATCTGCACATGCCTTAAAAGCCCCGGCCGGTTTTCGACGGGCTTTGAAAGGAGCCGGTTTGCGATTGTGCGGGAATCGCCGCCGGTGACGCGGATCACGCAGATCGCGCCGCCCACGGCGCTCGACGGGGCGTAAACGGTATCGAAGGTTTCGTTCATCGGATATAGAGAAGGCCGCATAACGCGGCCAATGGTTCATAGCGGTTATTTGTCCGGCGTGATGATGACGCGGCGGTTCGGCTCTTCGCCTTCGCTGTGCGTTGTTACGCCTTTGAAGTTCTGCAGCGCGGAATGCAGCACGCGGCGTTCGTACGGATTCATCGGCTCCATCGCCATGGAACGGCCGGTGCGCGCAACCTGTGCGGCGTTCTTGCGCGCGAGGCGCTTGAGCGTTTCCTCGCGGCGCGCGCGATAGCCCTCGGTATCCACGGAAACGCGGCGGTAGCCGTTTTCCTTGCGGTCCTTGTTCATATACAGTGAAACGATATACTGCAGCGCGTCAAGCGTTTCGCCTCTTCTGCCGATCAAAAGCCCGTCGGTCGCGGAAAGGATGTTGAGTCTTAACCCGTCCTCGGTTTCCGCCGCTTCGACGGTCGCTTCGATCTTCATGTTCTTCAGCAGGTCCGAAAGGAAGATCGCTGCGTCGTTTTCCTTTGCAAGCTCTTCGCTGTATGCAATCGCGGGAGCCTCGGGTTCCTTCTCGCGGCGCTCGGTGCGCTCTCTGCGTCCGCCGTTCGGCTTTTTGTCGCCGCGCTCGCGGCGTTCATTGTTTTCACGCTTCGGGCGATCGGCTTTGCGCTCGTGCGCGGCCGCCCTCTCCGCTTCAAAATCCGGAACCACGGGAACTTCACGCTCGGTCAGGCGCACGATCGCGTTCTTTGCGCCGATGCCGAACAGTCCCTTGCTCTCCTTCTGTACGATCTCCGTATCAACCTCGTCGATCGTCAGGCCCATTTCGTTGAGACCGTGGAAGATCGCTTCGTCGATATTGCGTCCGGAGAATTCCATACTCCTCATTTCTTGATTACCTCCAGAGTTTCCTTTTGCATTTTCTTGAAGACCGTCGCGTTCAGAATCAGCGTGGTCGCCAGCGAAATCACGTTGCTGAAGATCCAGTAGAACGCAAAGGTCGAATCATACCGATAGCAGAAGAAGATCGACATGGCCGGCATGAGGAACATCATGATCTTGTTCATGCTCTGCGTCTGCGCCGCGGGGTTATTCTTATCGTCCGCGGAGGACTGCGCCATCGTCTTTTTCTGGGTGCGCTGCATGATCCACGAAGACAGGAACGTCGTCGCGCCGGCCAGAATCGGCAGGATCGCAAAGCCGTTGGACATCTGCTCGTATGCGCCGCCGATCAGCTTCGCGTTGCCCGTAATGCCGGATACGAACGATTCATACGCAACCCGGAACGCCGCGCCGCCGTCGTTTGCCAGCACGTACTGGACGCCGTTCTCGCCGACCGTCCTGGTGAAAAAGTGCAGCTCGTAAAGAAGTTTGCCGAGCTCGGCCTCGTTATTCTTATAGAAGATGAAGTCCGTGATGTTGTTCTGCAAAGCGAACGTGTTCCAGAATTCCGTGCCGCTCATCATCGTGCCGCCCGCGGCAAGATTATCGGGTCTCCAGATGTTGGTAATCCAGAGGAAGCGGTAGCTTTGGAACGTTTCCACGCCCTGCCCTGCCTGGATCTTAAGCATCAGGTCGAGCGCCTGCTGGTTCGACCACGCGCGGAACGCCGCGAAGAACATGAACAGCAGCGGCATCATGATCAGCATGGGCAGACAGCCGCCGAACGTCGAAACGCCTCTTTCCCTCATCAGCTTGCGCTGTTCAACGCTGAGCTTCTGCGGATCGTTGGCGTATTTCTTCTTGATTTTCTCAAGATCGGGCTGGATCGACTGCATCTGCATGCTCGATTTGCGCGATTTGATGTCGGAGAAGACCGTCAGAAGCTTGATGGCAAGCGTGAACAGGAAGATCGTTAAAACGACGACCCATCCGCCTGTCGTAAACAGCGTGCACATCTGCCGATAGACCCAGTCCATCGCAATATACAGCCATCTGACGATGAAGATGTGTGAACTCATAAGATGCTCTCCTTATGTTTTTTCGGTTCCGGAACGGGATCGTATCCGCCCTTTGCAAACGGATTGCAGCGTAAAATCCGCCACACGGCAAGCCCCGTGCCCTTGATGACTCCGTGCTTCTCGATCGCTTCCATCGCGTATTCCGAACAGGTCGGCGTGTAGATGCACGCGTCCGGCAAAAGCGGAGAGATAATGCGCTTATAGAATCGCAAAAGCCAAAGAAGCACGCGTTTCACAGCTCGTCCCTCCATAGCCCCGCGCGTTTTAAAAGCGCTTCCATCTGCTTCTGAAGCTCCGAAAAAGGCGCGTCGGGCACGTCCGGTTTCGCGACGAAGATCACATTGAACCCGCCCGGAATACGGCCGAGCATCGGCGTGAGGCTTTCGCGCATGCGCCGCTTTGCCCGATTTCTCCGTACGGCGTTGCCGACCCGCTTCGACACGGAAAAGCCGACGCGGACCGTTTCGTTCCGGCTCTTTGCGTACACGAGCGCGAAAAGCGGCGTGCTCTGCGACTTCCCGCGTGCGTACGTATAGCGGAATTCCTTATGCCGTTTCAGAGAATAGGTTCGATCCACCGAATACGCCCCTATAAAGCAACATACGGCAAGCGAAATGCCTGCCGCAAGCGCTCTGTCTCTACAATTTGGACAATAAAAACCCAGCCGGAACGCAATTACGCGCTCAGCTTCTTGCGGCCCTTTGCGCGTCTGCGCTTCAGAACGTTACGACCGTCCGCAGTCGCCATACGCTTACGGAAACCGTGAACCTTGCTGCGCTGTCTCTTTTTGGGCTGATAGGTACGTACCATATCCT
>JAFOTD010000091.1 GCA_017388175.1 Clostridia bacterium
GATGGTTATGCCGGGCGACAACATTCGCATGGAAATCCAGCTGATCACGCCGATCGCAATGGAGCAGGGTCTCCGCTTCGCAATCCGTGAAGGCGGCCGTACGGTTGCTTCCGGTGTTGTTGCGAGCATCATCGAGTAATCAGAAAAACTCAAAAACGGAAGAGCAATTCGCTCTTCCGTTTTTCTGTTACGCGGGATAAGCCGCATCCCGTTGAAATCAAAACACAAAGCGAGGGTCAAACGACTCTCGTTTTTATTATGCGAAGGACAGTCGTTTTGAGACGCAGACGATCTTTGGGCAGGGAGTCGAAGGACTCCATTTTCCGGCAGTCCTGAACGGTTGACAAGGTAATTCTTGTATAGTATATTTTCTTTAAAGGATAATAAGGGGGACGTTATGGAACGGTGCAGCATTTGCGGCAAGCCGATCAATCTCGTAAAGGATGGTTACCTGCTGACGGAACAACTGCCGGAGAGTGTCGTTTGTGAGGCGTGCATCGGGCAGATTCGCAGGATTCCGGCGCTTGCCAAAAACGGAGACCGGGCGTTTGAAGACGAGGTCAATTCGCTGGAGAACAAGATCAACGGAACGGACGTTTCCGATGACGTGATCCGTTATCTCGGCTCGTTCTTGCGGAAACACATCAACCGATACAATGCGGCGGTTGCCGGTTCGCAGGAAATAGGTTCGCGATCGGAACAGGCGGAAGTATTTCGAACGAAGAAAAAGCGCATCAAAAAGAATACGATCTACCTGCAGCGGGCGGTCGCGTTTATTCTTGTGTTCGTTTCGCTGATGGGACTGTTCCTGCCGTGGATGAAGATAAAGGGTACCGGGGAGATTTACAAGAACATGTCTCTGGGGCTGATGTTTGCCGGATTCGGCGACGATCTCATCAACATGGCGTTCGGAAGTGATACGGTTTCGCTGATCGTGCAAGGCATTAGAATGACCGCGCTGGAAGAATTCGGTGTTTTTCTGGACCAGGAAAAAATCGAGCGCGATTTCACAACGCTGCAGAATACGATCAAGGACGGACAGTTTTCCCCCATGGAGCTCAAGGACATTCTGAATATCTTTTCCGGTTATTTGCGCTATATCGAAGAAGATGCAGACGTCTCAACGATCAAGGCCGTTGCCTACGTGTACAGGATCTATCTTGATATCGTCATTCTCTTCGGCATTCTGGCGATGATCTCAATCCTGATGAACCGAAGAAAGATCATGCTGATCGTATCCATGATTCTGACTTCGATTCTGTCGATCCTGTGGATCGTTGCTATCGCAATCTCCAATTCCAAAGCCGATGAATACCTCGACGAGGGACCGGCAACTGCGGTCGGCATCGGCATATTCGTTACGCTGCTTTCGATCATAGCAGCGGTTATCCTCTACCGGCAGAACCCATCCAAGCCGGTGGTCAAACTCGTGCAGATCAAGCGCTGGGTTGTCGGCGCTTCGCGGGAAACCCGCAGAGGCGCGATTTCTGCGGCAAGCAAAGCAAAGGTCGGCTTCCTGAGAAGAGCGTATCTCAGTCACGATTGGAATTGCACCAGATGCCGCACGGGAAATACGTCCGAGGACCGGTACTGCCGCCGCTGCGGCGCGAAGCGGCCAGACGTGCCGCGCTGCAAAAAATGCGGAAAGGTGTTTTTGACGGAAGGGTTTGATTATTGCGAGAGGTGCGGCGCAAAGAATGAAGCGTTGTCGGCATGCCCCGTTTGCGGTCATTATCTGGAACGCGGCTCAGCGTTCTGCACCTATTGCGGAAGGCA
Source organism: Clostridia bacterium (assembly GCA_017388175.1). Taxonomy (GTDB): domain Bacteria; phylum Bacillota; class Clostridia; order Christensenellales; family CAG-138; genus UBA3792. The sequence goes on from JAFOTD010000091.1 coordinate 1,777, forward strand.
GGCGGATTGATTCACAACAACAGAACAAAAACAGCGGAGGAGCAAGGAATGAACTCCTCCGCGTTCTTTTTACTTCGTCCGGGGCTTGAAGATGATCGCGGCAAGCCAGCCGAAGAGAATCGAGGCGGCGACGCCTGCGGCAGTCGCGGAAATGCCGCCGGAGAATGCGCCGAGGATTCCGTGCTCCCTGGCGCCTTCGATCGCGCCTTTAGCAAGCGCGTTTCCGAAGCCCAGAAGCGGCACGCTTGCGCCGGCGCCGGCGAAATCGGCAAGCGGCTGATAGACGCCGAGCGCGCCGAGCACCACGCCGGAGACGACGAACAGCACGAGAATGCGCGCGCTCGTCAGCCGTGTAAACGACAGAAGGACCTGTCCGACGGCACAGATCGCGCCGCCGATCAAAAAAGCATACAAATACTGCATCAGTCCCTCCGTTCCAGAACGACCGCATGTGCAATGCCGGGGATGCTCTCGCCCTGCATGCCGGAGGTCGGGCTCATCAGCGCACCGGTCGCAAGGAACAGCATACGGTTGACGTCGCCGCGTTCGATCCGTTCAAGTAGCTCCGCCGCTAGCACGACGGCCGAGCAGCCCGCGCCGCTCCCGCCGCAGGAGAAGCCCTGCTTTTCAAGATAGATGCTTTCCCCGCAGTCGAGGTATCGCCCGTTGAGATCAAGATTATACTTTTTGGACAGCTCGCGCAGCATTTCGCTGCCGAATTTGCCAAGATCGCCTGATACGATCAGATCGAAATCGTCTGCATGACTGCCAGTGTCGCTCAGATGCGCAAGGATTGTATCGCAGCAGGCAGGCGCCATTGCCGCGCCCATGTTGTTCATGTCGGTGATGCCGAGATCGACGACTCTGCCGATCGTTGCGGCGGTCAGCGCGACGTGTGAAAAGACCGGATTCGGTACGTCCTGCGCGGATAAAAGCAGCGCGCCTGCGCCGGTGACGGTGCGCTGCGCGGTGGGCGGGGCGGTCGTGCCCATTTCCAAAGGATAACGGTACTGGCGCTCTGCCGTGGAAAAATGGCTGCTTGCGCAGCAGAGCACCGGCGAGCAGTAGCCGCCGTCGGAAAGAACGCCGCCTAAAAGCAGCGATTCCGCCATCGTCGAGCACGCGCCGTACAGACCCAAAAACGGTATGCCGAGCTCACGTGCGGCATAGTTTGCCGTGATGAGCTGGTTTAAAAGATCGCCAGCCAGCAGCGCGTGCACATCGCGGACGGCGAGCCCCGCCTTTTCGCAGGCGAGGCGCGCCGCCGTCTGAAACATTTTGCATTCGGCCTTTTCAAAACTGTCTTCGCCGAACGTATCGTCTTCGAGCACAGTGTCGAACAGCCCGGAGAATGCGCCGTCGCCCTCGTTCTTTGCGACGATCGCCGCAGCGCTCCTAACGCGCGGCTCGGATCGGAACAGCAGCGTCCGTTCACCGATTCGTTTTCTCATACAAAATCCTCCTTTTCTTGTAAGTGTGCCCGCAATGCCGTTCGGATATTCGATTCCCGTTTATATTAATACAAAAGATTCGACGAAATGCGGCTGTTCGCGACAGGATGCTTGCAAATTCACACCATGCATGATATAATAATAAAAATATATACTTTGATATCGTTTTGCACATAAAGGAGACCGGCGGTATGATCATCAACGTCATGAGTATGAAGCGTGTTCATACGATTTCCCTCCCCCAGAAAGTGAAAGGGCAGTATTGGATTGAGGAAGCGACGGATCGGGGCGTTGAACCGCTCCTTGCAATCGAAGGAATTGACGATACGTGGAAAATGCGCGCAAACCGTTCTGTCAGAATCCTGGATAAAAGCGATCCGGATAAAAAGCGTGTTCTGCGGAGCAAGGTTCTGACCGATCATGAAACGCAATATCTGATTAAAAAGAACGGCGAACGGATCATCATCTATACGGAGCCGATCTCGAACGACAGACAGGTTTTTCAGAAGTACAGCATTTCGGACGGAACGGAGTTGACGATCGGCCGCTGGGAAACGAATGATATTTGTATTCCGAACGAAATGGTCACATCCGTGCACGCTCGTCTGCAGTTAAAGAAAAACGTATGGCAGCTGATCGACGGCGACGGCGCAAAACGTAGCACGAACGGCGTTTACGTCAACGGGAAACGGTTTGTCCGCGGGAATCTGAATATCGGCGACTGCATCTTTATCTTGGGGTTCAAGCTCGTTGTCGGCGATCATTTTATCGCGATCAACAACCCGGGCGGCTCTGTGCGCCTTACGGCGAAATTGAAACAATACGTCCCTCTTCGGATGAAACCGCCGATGGAAGAAGAGGAAGAATGCGAAATAAACGAAGAACATTTCTACCGCGCGCCGCGTTTCAAGCGCGATATTGAAACGGCGCAGTTCCAGATAGATTCCCCTCCGCAAAGCCCGATCTCGGAAGAGCTTCCGCTTGTGCTGCTGATGGGCTCATCCATGGCGATGGGCGTCATGTCCGTTATGACGCTGGTCAACGCCGTTATGAACAACAATGTGATGTCCGGCGTTATGGGCGGCAGCATGCTTATGGGCACCGTTCTGCTGCCAGTCATCACGCGGCTGTATGAGAAACGTCGCAAAAAGAAGAAGGAACAGCTCAGACAGGAAAAATATAAAGATTATCTTGCGCGCGTCGCACAAAAATTCGAGGAAGAATGCCGCTCTCAGGAGGAAATCCTGAATGAGAACGGAATTACCGTTTCCGAATGTGAGCAGCGTATTATCGACGTGAAGTCAAATCTTTGGGAGAGAAGTCCCGGGCAGAACGATTTCCTTTTGGTGCGCGTCGGCAAGGGAGACGGCCTTTTGCGTGCGGAAAACCGTTACAGTGAAAGGCATTTCTCGCTCGATGAGGATAATCTGCAAAACGAGCTGTATCAGCTTTGCGAAGCACCGAAGATACTGCATGATATCCCGATCACGTATTCCCTTTTTGAGAACAATATCTCCGGCGTCATCGGCAATAAAACAGACGTCTTTTCGCTTGCGAAAAACATGATTATTCAGCTTTCCGCGCTGTACAGTTATGATGAAGTCAAATTCGTCTTCCTGTATGACGGCGAGGATGAGCCGGACTTTGAGTTCGTCAAATGGCTGCCGCACGTATGGAGCGACGACATGCAATTCCGTTTCATTGCAACAAACGGAAACGAAGTCAAAGAATTATCCGCTTATTTTGAGACGATCATCGGTAAGCGGCTGGAAATGAATGAGAACGACGTCAAGGATGCCGCACCGTACTATGTCGTCTTCACGTTCAGCAAGGATCTCACGATTCGCGCGGAGATGATCAAGCAGATTCTTGCAAGCAAGATCAATCTGCAGATCAGCCTCGTATCCTTCTTCAGAGAGCGCAACGATCTTCCGAAGGAATGTTCTATCGTTGCGGAATTGAACGGCGGCAGCGGCAAGCTTTATGACAAGGACGATATTTCCGGAAAGGCGACCGATTTTACCGTTGATGCAAAGCTGACGCATCAGCCGCGAGAGCTCAGCGTAGCGCTTGCGAACGTCTCTCTGGACGTTAACGCGAATCGCTTCCGTCTTCCGAGCGTGATAACGTTTATGGAGATGTACAACGCCGGCCGCGTTGAGCATCTGAACGCGTTGAACCGCTGGAAGGAAAATGATCCGACCAAATCGCTTGCGGCTGCAGTCGGCGTCGATACCTACGGGGATATCTTCAAGCTGGATCTGCATGAGAAGCATCACGGTCCGCATGGCCTAATCGCCGGCATGACGGGTTCCGGAAAATCGGAATTCATCATTACGTACATCCTTTCGCTTGCGATCAACTATCATCCGTATGAGGTCGCTTTCGTGTTGATCGACTATAAGGGAGGCGGGATGGCGAAATCGTTTGAAAACCTTCCGCATACGGCCGGCGTGATCACGAACCTGGACGGCTCTGCAATCAAGCGGTCTCTGGTGTCCATTGAAAGCGAGCTGAAGCGCAGACAGGCGATATTCGCGGAAACCGGCAAAAAGGTCGGCGTCAGCAATATCGACATTTATAAGTATCAGAAGCTGTATCGGGAAGGCGCCGCCACAGAGCCGCTGCAACATTTGTTTATCATTTCCGACGAGTTTGCCGAACTGAAAGCGCAGCAGCCGGAATTTATGACGCAGTTGGTGAGTACTGCGCGCATCGGGCGAAGCCTCGGCGTGCATTTGATCCTCGCCACGCAGAAACCGAGCGGCGTTGTAGATGATCAGATCTGGAGCAACAGCCGGTTCCGCGTCTGCCTGAAGGTGCAGGAAAAGGCGGACAGTATGGATATGCTGAAACGGCCGGAAGCGGCGGAGCTGGTTGATACCGGCCGGTTCTATCTGCAGGTCGGCTATAATGAGCTGTTCGAACTGGGGCAGTCCGCGTGGGCGGGCGCGCCGTATTATCCGGCGGATAAAGTCTACAAAGATAAGGATGACGGTGTAATCGTCGTTGATAAAAACGGTCGTCCGATTCGCCAGATCAAGATTGACCGCCGTCCGAAACACATCACAAATCCGAAAAAACAGCTCGACTCCATTACGCAGTATCTGAGGGAAATTGCTGAGGAGGAAGGTATCAAGATCCGTCCGCTCTGGCTGGATCCGATTGCGCCCGTTATTTTGCTGGATGCACTTCGCAGTCAGTATGACGCGACGGCAACACCGTTTGTGCTGAACCCCGTGATCGGTGAGTACGACGATCCTGCGCATCAGAGACGCGGACTCCTTCGCCTGCCGCTTTCCGAGGCGGGGAATACAGTCGTTTACGGCATGGCGGGGAGCGGAAAGACGTCTTTCCTGAATGCGATGATTTATTCGCTGCTGACCGAGCATACGCCGGAAGAGGTCAATCTGTATCTGCTCGATTTCTCATCGGAAACGCTCAGGGCGTTCGCAAAAGCGCCGCACGTCGGGGAAGTGCTGCTTTCCTACGATTCGGAAAAAATCAGCAATTTGTTCAAAATGCTTTACGGTGAGATCGCGAATCGTAAAAAACTGTTTGCCGATTACGGCGGTGATTATGCCGCATATCAGCGGTCCGGAGAGAAAAAGATCCCGTCGATCGTCGTTGTAATCAACAACTTTGCGGCGTTTACGGAGCTTTTTGAGGAGAAAGAGGACACCATTGCCTATCTCTCAAGAGAAGGGACCAAATACGGCATTTACTTTGTGTTGACCGTCGTGGGAACGAACGGCATTCGTTTCAGACTGCTGCAGAACTTCAATCAGTTCTTTGTGCTGCAGTTGAACGACGAATCCGAGTATGCGGGCGTTGTCGGCAAGACGGACGGTCTCTATCCCGCGAAATTCAAGGGCAGAGGTCTCGTCAAGACCGACGCACTGTATGAATTCCAGGTGGCAAGTCTGACGGAGGAACCGGTTCCGTTTACCTTCATTCAGAACGCCTGCCGGTCGCTTGCGGATCAGTGGCACGGCGCTTGCGCAAAGAAGATCCCGATTTTGCCGGACAAGGTCGATATCGACTTCATGCGGGACTGTTTTGATCAGAGAAAGGGCTGGAACTACCCGATCGGCGTTGAGAAGAACTCGCTGAACATCCATTATTATCCGTTCGATGCATCCTATATCACGCTGGTTTTGTCGGAAAGCGACGATTATTCGGATTTCGTCGGCGGATTGGCCGGAACGATCGGCACGCTGACGAACCAAAGCGGCGTTGTTCTGGATGCCGCGGATCGGATCGAATATGATACCGGGTCTCTGAAACGGTGCGTGATGAAAGACGAATGCGGCAATGAAGTATCCGCCCTGTTTGATCTGGTCAGGGATCGCAACAACAGCTATAAGGACGCGATTTCGGAAGGCAAAACACCGCCGGAATTCGAGGAATATCTGATTGTGATCAATTCGCTTGCCGATCTGATGGACGTGCTGGATGACACCGGAAAGGAAAAGCTTTCGCTGATTTTGCTCAAGGGGCAACTGAACTATCGCGTCAAGGTGATCATCGGATCCGAAGCCAAAAAAATCTCGCAGTACGTCTATGAAAAGTGGTACAAAACGCATCTTTCACAGTCGGACGGCATCTGGGTCGGTCCCGGCATCGACGAGCAGTATCAGATCAAGATCAGCAAGATCACAGCCGACATGCATGAGGATATCGGCAAAGGGTTCGGGTATTCGATCCGAAAGGGAAGAGGAACCCAAGTCAAGCTGATCAATCTCGATGAGGAGGAAATCGATCGATGATGCATTCCAAGATTCTGGCGGAGGTTCTGGTTCCGGCAAGCGGGGAAAAATACGACGTTTTTATTCCGCTTACCGTTCGAATGGGAGAGGCGACCCGGCTTGTCGCAGCGGCGATCAGCGAACTGACGGAAGGCAGATACAAAACGACCGACGATACGATCCTCTGCAACGCAGATACGGGTCATATCTATGACGTGAACGCAATCGTTGCCGAACTGCATCTTAAAAACGGCGTTCGATTGATGCTCATTTAATCCGAAAACAGCGGTATTGGCACATCATCGGAGTCTCGATGAATGTTGATATATAAAAACCAGGAAGGAGAAAACAATGGGAAAGACGTTTAGTGTGGAATCGTTTAACACGATGGAGAAAACAGGACGTGCGCTAAAGGATCATGCGGTTACGTATGATCAGATCGCAAAAAAGCTGCTGATGCAGGGCGAAACGATCAGCAGCTGGGGGGGTGCAGATCAGGAGGCATTCGTGCAGAAGGTACAGGGGCTGGCGGAAAGACTGCAGGCGGTCTCATCGCGTCTGGATATCGGAGGCGAAATTCTGATCGCACAGAAGCAGAACTACGTCGGAACGCAGGATGCGGTCATCGAAGGCGTTAGCAAGCTTCAGAACTGAGAACAGAAGAAAGGAGAACTCGAAATGGCAGGAGATTTTGAAAGAATAGACACTACTGAAGTTCTGGGTGTGGCACAGCAGCTTTCAAACCTGAACGAACAGCTGACGCAGGAAATCCAGGAATGCGAACGCTTGATTAACAGCCTGAAAAGCGGCTGGACGGGCGAAGCGGCAGAAGCAACCACGTCGGTTTTCACAGCATTTGCAAAGAGCTATCAGGAGAATGACCATCAGTTGATTGAGAACTACGCGAAATTCCTGAGGGAAAGCGTTGCTCCGAATTGGGAAAACACAGAATCATCGAACACAGAACTGGGCAATATGTTCAGCTGATCGTGCAAAGGCTTCGGGAACGCATCAGAATGCGTTCCCGAAGGTTACGGGTATTAAACCATAGCGCGGGTGTATGGAAAGGAACGGACGAAGCGGTTTCCGGACGCGCAGCCGCGTCTCAGGAGAAAGGGTATACAAGGAGCCGCCCGGATAACTCGCAATTGAACGGAGTGAAGCTTTATGGAGAGAAACAAGCCCGCGACAGAGGCTGCGGAATACCTGCATAACAAATACCGTCAGGATTTTGTTTGCCGTTCCGCAATGTATCCCGGCATCGATATTCCGTATGAGGAATATGTTTTTAGCCCGGCGCTTTCCCCGGAAACGTACCTGACGGTACGAAGAAACGGGACGGTTTTTTCGGACAGCTATTACGGTGTACTGATTTCGCAGTCCTACCGGAGAAAATTGGAAGAGACGATCGGCGGCGTTTTTTCGTTTGTCAAGTGTTATTTCACGTTCCGTTCGGCAGCATTTCCGGACAGCCTGACGGATCCGGAAACGATGGAAGACGCGCTGAAACAGTATCCGGATTCATTTTATTCGGATATACTGCTGATCGTTCCGGAAACGGAATCGGTCGATCCGGAACGGAAAACCGTGCTGCGCGAGAGGATGCAAAAGGCAAATCTCAGCGGGATCGTATCCATTTACGCCCTGTCGGAACAGCAGATCAAAGACTGCGGCGAAACGGACTGTCTGGCGTTTCTGCTTCGGAACCCGCGAATCAGTGCGATCGATACCGTGCAGGTGAATCAGGAGGTTTGATATGGCATTGTCTGACAGAGAAATGCTGATCCTGGACTGCTTTATGTACAGTGATATCGCGACGCGTCATGCCGGAAGCGGACAGAGCAATCAGCCGATTGCCGTGAAGGATGCGATCTCTAAGTACATGGTAGACGGAAAAGCATCGACAGAGCTGATCCAACAAGCCGTTAACAGGGGAGAATTGGCGCTTTCCGGCGATTTGCCCGGTCATCCGGAAAAACTGGCGGATGTGATCCAGAAAATGTATGAAAGCCCGAAACTGAATCAGCTGGTCATCGAATATACAACGCCGGAAGTGCACGGCCATATCAGGGCGGCAAGCTTTTATGATCCGCAGGATAACGACGTCACGGTCGCGTTCCGCGGAACGGGCGGATCGTTTCAGCAGTGGTACAACAATTTTGAAGGCTGGGCGGAATACGAGCAGGAGACACAGGAGAAAGCAAGAAAGTTTATCGAAGGATTGCCCGATACGCCGCCGTATGATCAGATTGATGTAACGGGGCACTCCAACGGGGCAAATCAGGCGCTGTATGTTACCATGGTAAACGGAGACAAGGTGCGCAGATGTGTTGCATACGAAGGACAGGGGATCAGCAAGATTGCCTATCAGGACGCTGTGAATCGGGGACTGCTTCCGCTGGATCCGGAACGGAGCAAATCCATCATTAATATCAGCGGAAAGAATGATATTGTCAATACGATGCTGAAGCCGATCGGGGAGAATCGGTATGTCAACAGCAACAGCCTGATTCCCGGCGTTGTAAACCATGGCTCTTATGGGCTGCTGGACGCAAATGAGAATCGATATGATGAGAACGGCAATCTGATCAGCGGCGGTTTTGACGAGAACGGTAATTTCAGAGAGGATGCGTTCGTCGAGCAAGGATGGTTCTGGGAGAAAGCGCATACGTTTCTCGATGTGTTGGATGAATTGTCCGATTTGCCCTATGTCGGGTCCGTACTGGAATTATATGCGGACTTTGCCGGTATCCTCTTCGGGCTGTGGTTTGACCGGGAAAGATTCGTGGAGAGTTTGGAGAATGCGTATTACAAACTGAAAGACAGTTTGAAACAGTTTGAGACCAACCTCATCATCGATACGGTTCGTGTACTGGAATGGACAACGGAAGCGGCCGAGAATCTGATCGATGCCTTTGTCGATGCGGTTACCGAGATCTATCATTCCTGCAGGGACTGGCTTGCGGAAAAGCTCGGCATCAGCTCCGGACGGCAGCCAAACAGCAACGAGATCGCGGTGGACACGGCGCTGCTTCGGCGGTACGCGGAGCAGCTGGGAAAGATCAACGGCCGGCTGGGCTCGCTGGACCGCAGGATGGATTCGCTGTACTCCAGGGTCGGCCTGTTTGATTTGTGGAAGCTGCTGCAGGCGGACCTGCTGACCAAGAAGAGCCGGACGATCACAAAATGTGTTGCATATCTGAACGATACGAGGGCGGGCTTTGAACAGGTCGAAGCCGAGCTGCAAAAGATTTAGGAGGAGAACGGCATATGGCAAACGCAAGCAGCGAAGTCAGATCCATGATCGGTGAGCTGAACAGCATCATCGGCGAACTGACGGACATCGCAAACGGTTTGAAAACGCAGTTTCAGGGGATCGGCAGCGAGCGGTGCGCGCAGAGCATCGAATCCGTCATCAGCAACTGTGCAGTCGTAAAATCGAAGCTGCAGAACATGGACATGAACAAGGTCACGGACAGCTGGGCGGCCGCGCACGGCGCCGAAGGAACGGCCGGCGGCAGCTGGTGAGGGGCAGTGCATCCCGTAAAGGAAAGGAGGCGGAGCTGTGGCAGAGATCGTTGTGGATACAGGAAAGCTGCAGACGTATGTCGGACAACTGAAACAGCTCGGGAAACGGCTGAAGAGCGTGGACGGAAGGATCGATACGCTCTACGGAAGCTGCGGCTTGTATGATTTAAGAGCGCTCGGCAGGGCGAACACGCTGACAAAAGCCGCAAATGTGCTGCAGAAGAAGGAGGCCGGGTATCTTTCCGAGGTCATCCGCGCGTTCGAGGACGTCGAAACGACGCTCTCCAAGCTGGATCCGCTGGACTTCAAAATGCCCGTCGAATTGATCGGCGCATCCGACGTGAAGCGCATCGCCAAAAAGGCGGTCAAGGAATATTTCGCTGGCCTCAAAAAAGCCGCGGAGGTGTTGGTTTCCCTGCGCGATTCACGCAATCTTGTCCGTTATGGAAAGGCGGTCGTTAAAAAGGGAACGGAAGTCGTATCTTCGCTGGTCGACAACTACAAAAACCACGGATGGGTCTATGACGTCGTACAGTACGGAAAATGCGCCGTAAAGGTCGCAAAGGGCGTCGGGAAGATTTACGGCGCGGTCCATACGCTTTTCGGAGTGTATGCGGCTGCGATTGCGTCGGAAGGCGTTTTGCTGCCCGCGGCAATCGCGGCAACGCCGCTTGCACTTACGGAGATCATCAGCGGCGGGAATGACATTCTGAACGCGGTGAACGATGCGGTATACGTCTATACCGACCAATATGATAAAGTCGGGACCACGAACTACCTGAAGGATCTGCTGGTGAAGAAAGGCGGAGAACTCGGGGAAATGCTCGGAAACAAAGAAGCCGGAGAACTGTTCGGCAAAATCACATATACAGGCGTGGATTTGGTTTCTCTGCTGAACAGCGCCGACAAGATGCTGAAATCCTTCGGCAAGCTCAACACAGATATATACGGCACAACCGGCTATTCGTTCGTATGGGGAAAAACAAGCTTTGACGATGTTGTGGACAATAAGATCGGCTGGTCGTCTGCAAGCGGACTCGTCAGACACGGACTCCGGGTGTGCCCGGACTCAACGGGGAATTTTGCTTACGAGGCCATCGAGAACACGTACAAAGTATTCAATAAAGGGAAAAAGTTTGTAAAATCAGTCATAAAGACTTTCATCCCGTGAAGAATGAAGGAGGTATTGAGATGAATACACAGTTATATCCGATCGGTACAGTTGTTACATTGAAAGAAGCAACAAAAAAACTGATGATCATAGGCGTGCTGACTGCCGATACGTCGGAGAACAAGATCTATGATTATATGGGAATCCCGTATCCCGAAGGCTATATCGATGCGGAAACAATGTTTCTGTTCATGCAGGACGACATCAGCGACGTTCATTTTCTGGGCTATATCAATGCCGAGCACCAGGCATTCAGAGCGGCATTGGCCAGGGATATGGAAGAGCGAGGCGTTATCATCAGATCAGAGGAGAAAAACGATTGAGCATTCCCGTTTGGGTATCAGAGAGAAAGGGATAAACCATGCCGGATATCAGAATCAACACCGACGCTGCGGTTACGGCAGCGGGAAGGATCGAAACAATCAATAATGAGATCAACAACGAGTTTGAATCGGTGTCAAATGCGATAAAAAATCTCGACGCGAGCTGGGACGGTAAGGCTGCGAACAACGCGATTAAACGGTTTTCGGCGATCAGGATACAGTGCTGCGAGAACAGATACAAGGTTCTGAAAAACTATTCAACGTTATTGCTGAATGCAGTCGGCCAAGGGTATGAGTCGACGGAAACCTCCAACATGTCTTTGGCGAATCAGTTTAAGTGAGGGAATCATATGGCTGTCAAGATTAAGGTGGATCACAGCAAGTTGGAAAGCACGGCGTCCCAGATCGAGCAGTACGTTCAAACGCTCAAAAGAAAAATGAAGAATGCCGACGGAGAGATCAACACACTCTCTTCGACCTGGCAGGGAAAGGATGCGACACAGTTTCGATCCAAATGGAACGCTGTGACAAATCAGGATTCTGTTTATGCAAATACGGTCAAGCAACTGGAGTCTTACGCACAGTTTTTACGCTATGCGGCCCAAAAGTATAAAGAGGCGCAAACCAAAGCGATCAACAGCGCGAACAGCTTGCCGAGATAAGTGCTTTTTTAAGGGTTCCGGATACTGAAGGAGGGGCAATGATTTTTCAGCTTTCCGCTGCCTGCGGCTGCAGTATCGGCCGTGTGCGGTCCAATAACGAAGACAATTTCTATTTTGACGGTGCCGTGCTTCCGGAAGCGAACCGTGGTTTGAGCGGGTTCGTTTCCAAAAAGATTCCGCTGGAAAGCGAGTCCGGCTTCGCCGTTTTTGACGGAATGGGCGGAGAGGAATACGGAGAAAAGGCTTCCTATGCGGCTTCCGAAACGATTCGCAGCAAAATGGAGCAGCGCAAAAGATTCGCAATCGGTCCGCGAGTGCTTCTGAATGAGCTTTGCGTGGAAATGAACCGTGCCGTCTGCAAAAGGCAGAAAGAATTGTACGTTACCCGGATGGGAACAACAGCGGCAATTCTGCTTTTTGTCCCGGACGAGGTTTATGCCTGCAATCTCGGCGACAGCCGGATCTATCGGCTGCGGGATAACGAGCTGCTGCAGGTGTCCGTCGATGATACGGAAAAGGTGCCGGAAGGCGTCGGCAGAAAAGCAGGACTGACGCAGTTTCTCGGCATTCCGGAAGACGAACTGGCGCTGGAGCCGCATATCGTTAAGAGCGAGCTGAAGCGCGGCGATATCTATCTGATCTGCAGCGACGGACTCACGGACATGTTGTCCAACCTCGAAATCTGTATGATCCTGCGGGAACACATCAGCGTACGGCAATGTGTGCAGCATCTGGTTTCCGGCGCCCTGAAAAACGGGGGAAGGGATAACATCACGGCGATCGTTATTCGCGTTGAATGAGTTTTATCGGAGAAAAAGATATGGATGAGAGACCGATCAGCCTTCCGGGGTGGAAGATCGTTCGAACGATCGGCAAAGGCAGCTTCGGAACGGTCTATGAAATCGAAAAAGAGAATACGTTCGGGAGCAGCATTCGGTCTGCGCTGAAGGTCATTTCGATTCCGGAAACGGAAGCGGAGATCAAAGCGTACCGCGACGACGGATATGACGATCTCAGCATTACGGCGATGTTCAGAAGCCGTGTGGAGGATATCACGGCTGAGTTTGAAACGATGAACAAGCTCAAAGGGAACAGCCATATCGTCAGCTTTGAGGATCAGGCGATCGTGCAGCACGACAATGATCCGGGCTATGACATTCTGATCCGTATGGAGCTTTTGACGGCCCTTCCCGATTATATCAACAACACGTTTCCGAACAACCGGATCCCGCAGGAGACAGCGATCGCTTTAGGCGTTGATATCTGCTCTGCGCTGGAATTGTGCGAGCATTATCACATCATCCATCGGGACATCAAGCCGCAGAATATCTTTGTAAACGACATAGGCGACTATAAACTCGGCGATTTCGGCGTCGCAAGAACCTCGGATCATACGACGAAAGCAACTAAGACCGGCACGTACGGCTATATGGCGCCGGAAGTGTATACCGGGAAGGCGTACAACGCACAGATAGATATCTATTCGCTCGGCATGGTGATGTACTGGATGCTGAACGAGCGCAGAGGGCCGTTCGTTCCGCTTCCGCCTGCCGTTCCGAAGCCTATTCAGAACGCGGAAGCATTGGAGCGCCGCATGTCCGGCGAGCCGTTGCCCGCGCCGAAAAACGGCAGTGAGGAACTTCGTCGCATCGTTTTGAAAGCCTGCGCGTTTGATCCGAAGGATCGGTACGCAACCCCGACGGAAATGAAGCGCGATCTCGAAGCGCTGACCGGCACAGCGAAAACTGCATTCGTTTCGCCTATGGAAGCGTCGGTTTCCGCTGCGCCGATACAGACAGAGACTGAGGACGAAAAGACAGTCGGTGTTTTCATTCCCGTGCCGACCCTGCAAGAAAAACCGACAGAAATAAAACGTGAACCGGAAAAACGGCCATCAGCAGAGGCGGTATCGCCTGGAGAACAGCAGACCCCGGTCAAGCCCTTATCACCCGAATCGGCAGATGAAAAGACAGTCGGCCTCTTCTGGAACCGAACGATTGCGGCGAAACCCGAAAAAAGGGAGACAAAGCCGGATCAAACGCCCGGAACGAAGGTAAAACCGGTCGTACAGGAACGGAAACCGTCTTCGGAATCGAAACAGGCGAATCCTCCGAATAAGAAATCAGGCAAAATGAACGGAACGCTGCTGATTGCGCTGCTCGCTGCAGTGCTGCTTGTTGCTGCTGTTATCATTCTGCTTTTGACGACCTGCGATTCCTGCAAGGCTGAGCAGAAGGCGACCGCTGCATCCGCGCAGCCCACTGATGCGTATACGCCGGAACCGACGGAAGAACCGATGCAGGAGCCGACAGAGGAACCAACCGAGGAGCCTACGCCCACACCGACGCCGACGCCCACACCGACGCCGACGCCTACGCCGACGTCCACACCGACGCCGACGCCTACACCCGCATATTATGCATTCCCGCAAAGTGGAGTGCCGGAGAGTATTATCAAAGCTTATATGGGTAAGCAGGTCGATAAACAGTGTGAGTCGTATAATCTCAGTAGTATACAACACAATGTGGATAAATCAAACCGGAAAGATACTGTTACATTGGTCCTGGTGGAACAGAGAAAAGGATACGTTGAAGCATGGAAATCGTTGTGGGAATTGACTTTTGCCTTTAATACCGATAACGGTATATGGACGGTTAAAAGCGCTGAACATTCCACGCTCAGTCAGGGCGGAACGCCTCCGCCGCCTACCCCGACGACACCACCGCCGACGGCCACGCCAACGCCGATTCCTTATGGCCCGTTTACTATTACAATAGCTGATAATCTCTCCTTTACGGCAAATTATGCAACATATGGCGGATCAAAAACAGTTCCAGGGGGAACAGAGGTAAATGTATACATCAGCGTAAGGTTAAGTAATAGCGAATGGAATTATACTGGAAACCCAAGTCCCGATGATTGGGCAATGACATTCTATTGCGGCAGCTATGTAAAAAGCAAGAACTATTATTATATTTCTGGTGATTATAATAATAACGTTGTATTGAGTTTCTATTGCTCTTTCACAGTTACTGAAGATGCTTATGTTTACTGTAAATTGAAAAAAACAAAATAGGAGGGCGTGTCAAGGGGACGGTTCTCCTGACACACTCTTAACGCAGAAGCAGAAAAGATGGTCAATTGCGCAGCTATTTGCGCACACGGCGGAACAGAACGAAAAGGGAGTAAAAACATGGATGAGAAACCGATCAGCCTTCCGGGGTGGAGCATTGTCCGGGTTATCGGCAAGGGAAGCTTCGGGACGGTCTATGAAATCGAAAAAGATAACCAATTCGGCGAGAGCGTTCGCTCTGCGCTGAAGGTGATTTCGATCCCTGAAACGAATGCCGAGATCAAGGCGTACCGGGACGAGGGGTATGATGATCTCAGCATTACGGCCATTTTCCGCAGTCAGGTCGAGGACATCACGAAAGAGTTTGAAGTGATGAACCTACTAAAGGGGAACTCCAATATCGTCAGCTTCGAGGACCACGCGATCGTTCAGCATGAGAACGATCCCGGTTATGACGTGCTGATCCGCATGGAACTGCTTCGTTCCATGCCGGATTACATCAATCAGCGATATCCGGGACAGCCGATACCGGATGGAGTGGTGATCAAGCTCGGCATCGATCTTTCACGTGCGCTGGAGCTGTGCGAAAAGTGCCGGATTATCCATCGCGATATCAAACCGCAGAATATCTTCATCAATGATCTCGGCGATTTCAAACTCGGTGATTTCGGTATCGCCAAGGTATCGGATCACACGACCAAGGCTACCAAAACCGGCACGTACAGCTATATGGCACCGGAGGTATACACCGGAAGAGCGTATAACGCGCAGGTCGACATCTATTCGCTCGGGCTCGTCATGTATTGGCTTTTAAACGAGCGCAGGGGACCGTTTCTCCCGCTGCCGCCCGCCGTACCGAAACCGAGTCAGAATTCGGAAGCATTGGAACGCCGCATGTCCGGCGAACCTCTGCCCGCGCCGAAGCACGGCAGCGGCGAACTTCGCCGCATCGTACTGAAGGCATGCGCGTTCGACCCGAACGATCGGTATTTAAGCCCTGCGGCGCTGAAGGAAGATCTTGAACGGCTTTCCAATGAGATTGGCCATATAAGCAGATCTCTGCCCGAAGAGAATCCGATCGTTTCCGGACGAACGTCGGATGTTCCGGAAGAGGATCGGACCGTCGGTCTTTTCTGGGGTCGGCGTCAGCAGAATACACAGCAAATCCAAACCGGAACGGACGGCGCCGGACGCGCCGGATCGGAACAAAACAGAGCGCAGGGCGGCTCGGCGCGGAACGAAAACGGCCGGCTATCGGATCAGCGCGCGGTAAATCAAAAGACAAGCGAAGCAAAGGCGGATGCTTCCGCCGGAAATGACAGAAATCGGACGGCGCTGCTGATCGCGGTGATTCTCACGGTGTTGCTTGCCGCTGCGATCGCGATTGTCTTTTGGACTGGCTGCAACAAATGTGAATCGGTTGAACAGGACGCAGCTGTGCCGACGGGAAAG
Organism: Clostridia bacterium; assembly: GCA_017388175.1. Classification (GTDB taxonomy): domain Bacteria; phylum Bacillota; class Clostridia; order Christensenellales; family CAG-138; genus UBA3792. The sequence goes on from JAFOTD010000091.1 coordinate 18,185, forward strand.
GAACAGGAGAAACCGGATGATCCGACGCCCGGGACGACGGATCCCATAACGGTTACGCCGCCGCCGGTTACGATGCCGTCCGAATCGTCCATAACGGTTCCGCCGACAACGCCGCCGCCGACAACGCCGCCGCCGACAACGCCGCCGACAACGCCGCCGCCGACAACGCCGCCGACAACGCCGCCGCCGACAACGCCGCCGACCGTGCCGACCGAGTTTTCTTTCGGGGGGCAAACCATACGGACGGGACAGACTGCGGTTGAAGTCAAGGGGAAAAGGTCGAGCCTGATCTTAATCACATCGGAGGAAATGGACCGGTTGATCAGACTATGTCCGAATCTGACGGACCTGACGCTGGATTATTGCTGCATGGTTGATTATTCGCGGATCGGGGAACTGGTTTCGCTTCGGCACCTGCAGCTTCGGTGGACGTATACGACCGATGATCCGGGAATTCCGCTGGTCAATATCGACTGGATCAGCAATCTGACGAATCTGACGACGCTGACCGTTTCATATAACAAGATTAACGATATTCGCGCAATTGCAGAGTTGAACAACCTGGAGGAACTGAGCCTCGGAGGGAATCCGTTGGGTGACGCGAATCTCGCGTGGATCGAGAACCTTCCGCTGAGAAAGGTCATTCTATTCAATTGTAATCTTTCGAACGTGAGCAGTCTTGCTTCCATCAAAACGCTTGAGACCGTTCATATCGGTGGCAACATGGGGGTAACGGACGTGGAGCCGCTGAAAGATCTGCCGAATCTGACAGAGCTGAACATTTCGTACTGCCCGATCGGTTCTTTGAGTCCGCTTTACGAGTTCAATAGGCTGAATAAGCTTCTTCTTTATCGCTCCAAATATGCCGGCTATGATTACTATTGCGATCTGGTTTATTGCCCGAATCTCAGAACAATTGTGGTCGGAAACAAAACGGACGATGACATCATGATTCACGACGCGCTGGAGAGCATCAAGGAAGAATACGGGCTGTATTATTGGACGATCACGGAAACCGACAGCTATTAAACCGAGCAGCGAGGAACGGCCGGTTTTGCGTACATAGGAAAACAGGATTAATGGGGAGTAAAACGCATGGATGACAGACCGATCAGCCTTCCGGGATGGAAAATCGTCCGGGTTATCGGGAAAGGCAGCTTCGGAACGGTATATGAGGTTGAAAAGGACGACGCGTTCGGAGAGGGTATCCGCTCTGCGCTGAAGATTATCTCTATCCCGGAATCGAGCGCCGAAATTGAAACGTATCGCGACGACGGATATGACGACGAGAGTATCACGCAGCTGTTCAGAAGCCGGGTGGAGGATATCACCGCCGAATTCCGCCTGATGAACAAGCTGAAGGGAAGCAGTCATATCGTCGGTTATGAAGACCATATGATCGTGCAGCATAAAACGGATCCCGGCTATGACGTTCTGATCCGCATGGAACTGCTGACGCCGCTGCCGAAATATATGGATCAGTCAAACGGAAAAGCGTCTGCGGATGAACAGACGGTGACAAAGCTCGGACTTGCCGTTTGCGATGCATTGGATTTGTGTCAACGCGTTCACGTCATCCATCGCGATATCAAGCCGCAGAATATTTTCATCAGCGAGATCGGGGATTTCAAGCTCGGCGATTTCGGCGTCGCAAAAACCTCGGATCATACGACGAAAGCAACCAAGACCGGGACGTTTGGCTATATGGCGCCGGAAGTGTATACCGGAAAGGCGTACAACGCGCAGATAGATATCTACTCGCTCGGTCTTGTGATGTACTGGATGCTGAACGAGCGCAGAGGACCGTTCGTTCCGCTGCCGCCGACCGTTCCGAAACCCAGTCAGAATGCAGAGGCATTGGAACGCCGCATGTCCGGCGAGCCGCTGCCTGCGCCGAAAAACGGCAGCGAGGAACTCGTTCGCATCGTTCTGAAAGCCTGCGCATTCGATCCGAAGGATCGCTACGCAAGCCCAGCGGAGATGAAGCGCGATCTGGATCGATTGACGTTTGAGCAAGACGCCTATGTGTCGCTTGCGGATGCGAAGCAGGTAAGTGTTCCGTTCACGGCAGATGAGAATGAAAAGACGTTCGGCGTATTCGACAACAAACCGGCAGCGCCGCAAGAATCGCCGGCTGCAGAGAACGAAAGGACGTTCGGCGTGTTCGACGCGAAGCCGTCGACGCAGCAAGAGACACCGACGGCAGAAGAAGGCGAAAAGACGTTCGGTTTATTCGGTGATCGATCGACGCCGTCGGAAGGGCCGTCTGCCGAAGAGGACGAAAAGACGTTCGCCATATTCGGCATGTGTAAGCCGAAGGAGCCGGACCCTGTACCGGCAGAAGATGAGGCGAACGTTTTCGTGAAGGGGCCAGCGTCGGTGAAAACCGCGGAAAAGTCAGCCGAGCCTGAGAAAGCGGCGAAGCCGGTCAACACCGTACCGGAACAGAGGAAACAGCCTGTTCAGAAAGAGGCCAAACCGATCAGACCGGAGCCGGAGCAGAAGGAAAAAACGGTCAGACCGGAACCCGCAAAGACAGAACCGAAAACAACCGAAAAGAAACATCGGCAGAAGAACAAGCTGCCGATCATTCTGTCGATTGCGGCAGCGTTTGTTATCGCTGCAGTAGTGCTGATCGTCGTGCTTACGGGAAAGGGCAAGACGTCGTCGCAGCCTGCACAGACAGCAGAACAACCGACGCCCGCGCCGACAGTGGACCCGGTTGTAGTATTTCAGGATGAAACATTTGAGAAAGCGATCCGCGAAAAATGCGGTTTTACAGGCACGATCTATCAGTCGGATATTCTTTCCGTCACAGAATTAAACCTTTCGGGGTGCGAATTAACGGACATCTCCGATATTGCGCAGTTCCGAAATCTGAAATGGTTGTTCTTGGGTTCATTCCGGGACGACTACGGTGAACACAGAAACTATATCAGCGACATCTCGGCGTTGAGCGGGCTGACGAAGCTGGAGGTGCTTATTCTTTCTGGCAATCAAATCAGCGACATCTCGGCGGTGAGCGGGCTGACAAAGCTGGAGAAGCTTTACCTTGGGAATAATCAAATCAGCGACATCACTTCGCTGAGCGGGCTGACGAATTTGACGTATCTTTCTCTCTCTGACAATCAAATCAGCGACATCACAGCGCTGAGCGGGCTGACGAAGCTGGAGTGGCTCTATCTTTATGACAATCAAATCAGCGACATCACGGCGCTGAGCGGGCTGACGAATTTGACGCATCTTGATCTCGACGGCAATCAAATTAGCGACATCACGTCGCTGAGCGGGCTGACGTATTTGATATATCTTTCTCTCTCTGGCAATCAAATTAGCGACATCACGTCGCTGAGCGGGCTGACGTATTTCACGTATCTTTCTCTGTCTGACAATCAAATCAGCGACATCACTTCGCTGAGCGGGCTGAAGTATTATTTGAAATATCTTTATCTCTCTGACAATCAAATCAGCGATATCACGGCGTTGAGCGGGCTGACGAATTTGACGACACTTGGGCTGACCGGGAATCCGCTGTCCCAAAAGCAGATCGACAAGCTGAAAGCCAAACTGCCGAGCTGCAAAATCGAATATTGAGCGTTGAGCATAGGAGAAAAGAGGTTTTATGGGCGAACAGAGCATTCACATCCCAGGCTGGAAGATCATCCGGGAAATCGGGGAGGGTGGTTTCAGCTGCGTTTATGAGGTAGAGAAGGAAGGAGACTTCAGCGGGGTAGCACACTCCGCGATGAAGGTCATTTCCATTCCGGAGCGTGCCTCGGACATAGAAGAATATCGACTGGAAGGGTTGGACGACGTCAGCATGACTGCGTTGTTCAAGAGCCGGGTCGATGATATCACATCGGAGTTCCGCCTGATGAGCAAGCTGAAAGGCTGCAGCAATATCGTCAGCTTCGAGGATCACTGGGTCGTCCAGCACGAAAAGGATCCGGGATATGATATCTTTATCCGCATGGAGCTTCTGACGCCGCTGCTGAACGCGTATGATCGGGAGTTGAAAGAGCACGGCTATAACGACAGCTATCCGCTGCGCGTCGGCGTCGACATCTGCCGCGCGCTGGAGTTGTGCAGCCATTACAAGATCATCCATCGCGACATCAAGCCGCAGAATATCTTTGTCAACGAACTTGGGGATTATAAGCTCGGGGATTTCGGCATAGCAAAGACTTCGGACCACACAACGCGCGCGACAAAGGCCGGGACGTTTGGCTATATGGCGCCGGAGGTATATCTATCAAAGCCCTATAACGCGTCGGTCGATATCTGTTCGCTCGGTCTTGTCATGTACTGGATGCTGAACGAACGCCGGGGTCCGTTTGTGCCGCTTCCTCCGGAAGTGCCGAAAACAAGCCAGAATGAGGAAGCATTGAACCGCCGCATGTCCGGCGAGCCGCTGCCTGCGCCGAAAAACGGCAGCGAGGAACTGAAGCGGATCGTTCTGAAAGCCTGCGCATTCGATCCGAAGGATCGCTACGCAAGCCCGACGGAGATGAAGCGCGATCTGTTGGCGCTGACGGACGTTACGACTCAGTTTGCCATCACACCTTTGGTGGAGAAACACGATCCGGCCGCATCGATGCAGCCCGAACCGGAGTACGAGAAGACGGTCGGCATCTTCTGGGATCGGACGTCGGCAACGCCTCCCATAATAACGGAAGCGAATCCGAAGCAAAGGCCGCTAACGGAAACAAAACCGCCCGTATCGGAACGGAAGCCGTCTTCGCAACCGACACAAGCGGAAACGGCGGCGAAGAAGCCGACGCACGAGAAGAAAACAAACAAAAAGATATGGATTCCGTTGACTGCGCTGCTGATCGCCTTGGCGCTCGCCGCGACAGCCGTTGTTCTGCTTTTGACGACCTGCGACTCGTGCAACGCAAATCCGGAAACCGCAGAAGCACCTGCGAAGCTTAACGACGGAAACACGCCGAAGCTGACCGAGACGCCGACGCAGGAAACAATTGAGACGCCGATGCCGGAACCGACCGAGACGCTGATGCCGGAACCGACCGAGACGCCGGCCCCGGAACCGACCGAGACGCCGATGCCGGAAACGACGCAGAATCCTGTTAAAGAATTGATATGCAGCTTCATGTCCGCTTCAGTAGGCGAGGCGATTGCTTTTGGGCGCTATGAGCAAGATGGCGATGATTCCAACGGCAAAGAGGCGATTGAATGGATCGTCCTTGCGAAAGAAGACAATGGAATTCTTGTAATCAGCAAGTATGCGCTTGACTGTCAGCCGTATCATACGACACAATCGGCGGTCACGTGGGAAACGTGTTTTCTGCGCACCTGGCTGAATGAAACGTTTCTGCAAGATGCTTTCAGCGAAGATGAACAGGCGATCATTCGGCTCACAAAGGTGACGGCGGACAATAACCCAGCTTATCATACACCGTACGGGAACGACACAGAGGACAGGATATTTCTTATCAGCATTGCGGAAGTGAACGAATACTTCAATTCAGATGATGCAAGAAAGTGTGCTCTGACACATTACGCTATCTCGCAGTATATAAAGGCGAACAAAAGCAAATCCGTCGGTGACACCATCCGCTGGTGGCTGCGATCGCCCGGAAGCGCTTCCAACTGCGCCGCTCGTGTTAAAACAGACGGCTCCATCTCTTACTATGGCAGCTACGTGGATGGGAATAATGTCGGAGTACGCCCAGCCTTGTGGATAGATTTCGGATCTGAAAACTTCTGATCTGAACTCATAATAACGTCGTATGCACAAACACAAAGCGTGCGGCGTCCGCTGATACCCTGACACGCAGATGACGGAATGCCTTCCGGCCGTGATGAAACAGAATCGATCCGCGCCTGCCGAAAACAAGTTATCTGCGGACGTTGAACCGGCGGCACGCTTCGAAACAGCGGCGTTCGCGAGACTGCGATCTGCTCCGATTATTCCGAAAAGGATGCGCCGGATTTGCGCAATTCACAGGACTTTTTCCTGAATTCGGTGAAATGCCGGATTCAGGCAGTTTTTTTTCATAGTAAGAATACCGTATTATTTTTTTTTTATGAATTTTTATGAAAAAAAGTAGACAAACCAGAGTGATCTGAACCCCAAAAGTTAGACACGAAACGGAGCCTTTAAGCGGGACAGCCCCGTCAGGGGAACCGGCGCATGCGGGCGAGCCGCAGATAACGAAACAGCCAACGGAGCAGGGGAGCACGCAGCCGCCGAACGAATCGATGCAGCGGATCGATACGGCGATGCCAATCAAAACGCCGGAACCGACGCCGGAGCCGACCCCGGAACCCACGCCGACGCCGGAGCCGAAGATTTATTCGCTGAATTCGTATTTTGAGGACGAGGGCTTTGAGCCGGGCGAGCTGTACACGGACGAGATGGGGACGAACATCGCCTGCATGTGGAACTACTGCGAGTTTCTGTCCTCGAACGCAGAGCTGTCCTACAGCGGGCCGATCATCGTCGGGAGCGAACCGCGGACCAATGCGCTGATGTTCTACGTGCACTACACGGATCAGGAAGAGAAGCAGAGCGACCTGATGTACCGGGTCATCGACGGGGAGCAGTACCTCGGCGGACTCAGAGGCGAGTTTTCACTGTACAATCCGGATAACTGCGATCTGTTTCGTTTCTCGCTCGGCGCGATCCGCTGTCCGGAGCGTTACTTCGGCGGACCGAAGACGCACGGATGGTACCGCGTGACCGTGCTTGAGGACGAAGAAAGGGTGATGGATACGGCTCGCTGGACGGCTACGACATGCTCTCCTTTGAGGTCGACGTTTCCGGAGCATGGAAGATCACCTTCGAGGTCGAGCAGACGTACGGCGGCAATTATCAGCAGGGGAAGACAAATTACGCGCTGAACATGGCGATGTACGACGCCGAGTTCGTCACGCTGCATCCGTAAATCATTCACGGAAGCTGTTTGGAAACCGCAGTCATTCTGCGTCGGGAAAGGCGATTCTCCGGCTGATGCCGGAGTCCCTTCGCCGACGCGCCTTCGGATGACGGAACGGGCTTTCCGAACGGCTTTTTTTATTATAAGAAAACCGTTATTTTCTCCGATCCGCCAAAGAGCCGGTTTCGGACGATTCCGGGGATCGGATTTCCGGATTTTTTTGTAAACAATCTGCAAAAAACAGTTGACAAATCAGGACTCCATGGTATAATTAATTATTTTTATATATATTCCATTTGTGAGGCTACAGGCGCTCGGAACAGATACTCGGAATAGATATAAGAACGCAGTAGCTTCGCGCGGCATTGTGTGAACGGCGCGGAACGGGAAACTTGCAGAAAAGACAAATCTGACTGAATGGTAAGGTCGCTTATGAAAAGAATTTGGAGCACAATGTTGGCGCTGGTAATGGTATTGTCCGTGATACCGTTCAGTATCTTTATGACAAACGCAGAGGGAGAGTCTTCCGTTTCGGTTGAAACGCGAGCCGGGCAAAACGAATCGGTGGACGTCGGCGAGACGGTAACGACCGACGCGAACGGCGTAAAGACGACCGTGCGTACGGCGGAGGATTATACGACCGCCTCCGGCATGATCGTCGATTACACCGGCACGAACGTCGAGCAGCCGACCGGCCTTTACGAATTCGAGGATCACTATACCTCGCAGGACGCGAACGATACCTACGAGGCGGAGGGCGGTTCCGACAAGTCCAACGAATACCATGCGCCCGCGTCCGAGATCGGCATCCGCATCGGTGAGGATGACGCCGGCAAGTTCAACACCGTTACGGGCGAACCCGTGAAGGTCATCGAAACCACCGGCGACGTCAAGGAAAACGACGCTGACGGCATCTACGACTATACCGTAAAAGAACGCATCACGCAGAGTGTGATCAAGGTCACCACGAAGTCCCTTTCGATCACCGACGCGCACGGC
>JAFOTD010000092.1 GCA_017388175.1 Clostridia bacterium
ACAGCCATTTCGACGCGGTTGTGAAGTCCGTATAGCGCGTGCCGACGCCGATGACGACGTCCGCTTCCTTGGCGATCTCGTTCGCCGCGGAGCAGCCGGTCACGCCGATGCCGCCGAGGTTCAGTTCGTGGTCATAGGGGACCGCGCTCTTGCCCGCCTGGGTTTCGCCGAACGGAATACCCGTCGCTTCGGCAAACGCCTTGAACTCCGCATGCGCTTCGCTGTAACGAACGCCGCCGCCGCAGATCAGAAGCGGCTTTTTCGCGGTTTTGATGACCTTCGCCGCCTCTTCGATCGCTTCCGTCTCGGGCAGACGCCGTGCAAGACGCCAGACGCGCTTCATAAAGAAGCTCTCCGGATAGTCGTACGCTTCGCCCTCGACGTCCTGCGGGATCGCAATGCAGACCGCGCCGGTGTTCGCGGGATCGGTCAGCACGCGGAACGCGGAGATCATCGCGCTCATCAGCTGTTCGGGACGGACGATGCGGTCCCAGTAGCGGCAGACCGCGCGGAACGCGTCGTTGGTGGAGATCGAAAGATCGTTGACCTGCTCGATCTGCTGCAGCACCGGATCGGGCTGACGGCAGGCATAGACGTCGCCGGGCAGGATCAGCACCGGAATGTTGTTGGCGGTCGCCGTCGCGGCGGCGGTCACCATATTGGCGGCGCCGGGTCCCACGGACGAGGTCACCGCAATGATCTTTTTGCGCTTCATCTGCTTGGCAAAGGCGACGGCGGTGTGCGCCATGCCCTGCTCGTTCTTGCCCTGCCACACTTTGAGACGGTGCGTCTCCTGCCGAAGCGCCTGACCGAGCCCGACCACGTTGCCGTGTCCCGGCAGCATGATCACGCCCTCGACGAACGGGAGCTCCTTGCCGTCATAGGCGATATACTGGTTTTCCAAAAAGCGCACCAGCGCCTGCGCCATGGTGAGTCGTACGGTTTTCATAGGTCCCTCCTGTGTTCAAGCTTGAAAGATATGTTCGTTCGCGTCCGGCTTCCAGAGCCAGCTGTGCTCCGGATCGTCGATGCGCGTTTTTTTCCACGGATCGCCGGGAAGATGGCGGATCGCCCACGCATAGCACATGGCGTAGCCCGGCGCGCAGACCTGCGAATGGAAGCCGTGCGCAATCGTCGCCATGCCGTTGTGCTCGGTCTTGTAGATCTCGCCGTTACTGAATCCCGCGCCGAAGCCCTGCGGATGATCGAACCGATAAAAATACACCTCCGGCTGCGGATGATGGTGCGGCGGATAGCTCGACCAGCGTCCCGGGAAGTTCAGCACCTCGCCCAGTACCATGTTCGAGAACGGCGCGTTGTCGTAGTCGAAGAACGTCTTGATCTCGCGGCGCATGCAGCCCATCAGCTCGCCGTTCGCGCCGGCGTGCTGCACCTGCACCGTTTCCGGCGTGTACAGAACCGGCTCGTAATCGCGGTCGTTGTCCGTCTGCTGAATGAATAGCTCCGCATGCGATTTCGCTTCGATTTCGATGCGCACTCTGCGCGGCGACAGCAGGCAGGTTCCCTCGTACCGGAAGCAGTCGGGCCGGTCCGCTTCGACGGTTTTGCCCGCCCAGCTGAGCACGACCTTGCCCGCAAACAACAGGACCGCCGTCTCCTTGTCCGGCTCCTCGATCACGTATGTGTCGCCCGGCTCCAGAACAAGCAGTCCGATGTCCATCAGCATCCCGTAATCGTCGACCTTCGTGTCGATATACGCGTTATAGCCGCGCTGCGGCTCTTTTTTGAAATACATGGTTCGCTCCTTACAGTCCGGTGTGCTCTTTGATATAGCGGCGGCCCTTGATCGCGTATTCCAGCGGATTCGCATTTGCGGGATCCTGTTCCGCTTCCACTAAAAGCCAGCCCTCGTAGTGCGCGTCGGAGAGGACCTTGAACACGGGATCGAAGTCCACGTCGCCGTCACCCGGCACCGTAAACGCGCCGTTGCGGACCGCGGTCAAAAAGCTCCAGTCGTTCTCCCGCACAAGCTGCACGACCGGAAGGCGCATGTCTTTGAGATGCACATGCCCAACGCGATCGACGTACTTTTTCAGCATCGAAAGCGGATCTTCGCCCGCAAAGGTAAAGTGACCGGTGTCGTAGCACAGGAAGACGTACCGCGGGTCGGTGCTCGCCATCATGCGGTCGGTCTCCTCGGCGGTCTGCACGACGGTGCCCATGTGATGGTGGAAGCACAGCTTGAAGCCGCGCTCATACGCGATCTTGCCGAGCGCGTCAAGTCCTTTTGTGAAGCGCTCCCAGCCCGCGTCGTTCATGACGGGCTTGTGGTTTCCGGTCAGGATCGGCGTATCGACCTGACCCTGAATCGAATAACTCTGTTCCGAAACGTTGATGCGGTTCGCGCCGACGGCGGCAAGGAAATCGAGCTCCCTTGTAAAGTCCGCGATATTTTCTTCAAGCGGCTTTGTCAGCAAAAACGACGAGAACCAGCGGCTTGCGATGCGCATGCCGCGCAGATCCAGCTCCCACTTGAGCTCCTTCGGATCCTTCGGGTATTTGTTGCCGATCTCGCAGCCCGTAAAGCCCGCCAGCGCCATTTCACTGACGGTCTGCCGGAACGTATTCTCCGCGCCGAGCTCCGGCATGTCGTCGTTGCACCAGCCGATCGGGGCGATGCCCAGTTTCACTTTTTCCGAATCAAACATTGCCATGGTTGTTCTCCTTTCAGATTCTTGCAACGCCGCTCTTACGCGCCGCTTCTGCGACGGCCGCCGCGACCGCCTTGCCCACGCGCGGGTCGAAGGCCTTCGGAATGATGTAGTCCGGGGAAAGCTCCTCGGGGGAGATGAGATCCGCGAGCGCTTTTGCCGCCGCCATCTTCATCTCTTCGTTGATGTCGCTTGCGCGGACGTCGAACGTGCCGCGGAAGATGCCCGGGAACGCCAGAACGTTGTTGATCTGGTTCGGGTAGTCGCTTCTGCCGGTCGCGATGACCGCCGCGCCGCCCGCCTTCGCGTCGTCGGGGAAGATCTCCGGCGTCGGGTTCGCGCAGGCGAAGATGATCGCGTCGCGGTTCATGGTTTTGACCATCTCGGTCGTGACCGTGCCGGGCGCCGAAACGCCGATGAACACGTCCGCGCCTTTGAGCTGATCGGCCAGGCTTCCGGGCTTGCGCTCGAGGTTCGTGACCTCCGCCATCTCTTCCTTGATCCAGTTCAGCCCTTCGCGGCCCTTGTAGATCGCGCCCTTGCGGTCGCACATGGTGATGTGCCGGAAGCCTGCCGAGAGCAGAAGCTTCACGATCGAGACCGCCGCCGCGCCCGCGCCGGAGGTGACGACCTTCACATCCTCTTTCTTTTTGCCGACGACCTTCAGCGCGTTCGTGAGTCCCGCGAGCGTGATGACAGCGGTGCCGTGCTGATCGTCGTGGAAGATCGGAATGTCGCATTTTTCCTTGAGCTTGCGCTCGATCTCAAAGCAGCGCGGCGCGGAGATGTCCTCTAAGTTGATGCCGCCGAAAGACCCGGAGAGAAGATACACCGCGTTGACGAACTCGTCGACGTCGTGCGTTTTGATGCACAGCGGGAACGCGTCGACGTTGCCGAACGACTTGAAGAGCACGCACTTTCCCTCCATGACCGGCATGCCGGCTTCGGGACCGATGTCGCCGAGGCCCAGCACCGCGCTGCCGTCGGTGATGACGGCGCACAGATTGTGGCGGCGGGTGAGCTCGTAGCTCTTGTTGATGTCCTTCTGGATCTCCAGGCACGGCTGCGCCACGCCGGGGGTGTAAGCCAGGCTCAGATCTTCCTTGGTCGCCACGGGAACCGTTGCGATGACTTCGATTTTGCCCTTCCATTCTCCGTGCAGACGGAGCGATTCTTTTGCGTAATCCATATGTATCTCCTTGCTTCTGTAATCTTATTGTACCACGGTCGGCAGCGTCGAGCCGCCGTACGGCATAGCCAGAACCCTTGCGTCCGGACCGAGCTTTGAAAACGCGTGATCGAGCGCTTCCTGCGCGGTTTTGTACGGTTTGAGGAAGATCGAGCGGACAAAATCGTCGTCCAGCTCCGATACAAGATCGACCTCCGCGCGTTCGAGCACCATGGCGATCGCCGCCGCCTTATGTCCGCCGAGTTTGAATTCGCGTCCGATCCGTTCGATCAGGCTGTGCGCCGAATCCGCTTCGGTCATCCACTGCTCAAACGTTTTTTCGCCGAGCCCCTCCTTGCAGGAACCGATCAGAATGATGATGCCGCCGTCTTTGACCGCATGCTTCGCGTTGTCCAGCGCTTTCTGCGTCTGGTACAGATTCAGGTCCTTCGGCGCTCCGCCCTGCGACACCAGCACGATGTCCGCAGGCTCCTTGAGCTCCTTTCGGTACAGCCGGTCCAAAAAGCGGCAGCCCGCGCGGTGCGCTTCCGTTGCGTCGCCCGCAACGGCGCAGAGGATCTCCTTGTGTTCCGAGAGCACGACGTTGAGAATGAAGTCGATGCCGACCATCGCGCCGGCCTCCTCGATGTCCATGCGCAGCGGATTCGTTTCCAGC
>JAFOTD010000045.1 GCA_017388175.1 Clostridia bacterium
CCGCTTCGCAACTCGCTGATCATCGGGGTTGCCGTCACGCTCATCTCCGTGCCGCTCGGCGCGCTGATGGCGTGGCTGATGGTGCGTACCGACATTCCCGCAAAGGGATTGCTGTCCGCGCTGATCCTGATCCCGTACATGATCCCGTCGTGGTGCAAAGCGCTGTCGTGGATGACCATCTTCCGCAATCCGTCGATGGGCGGCAACGGCGTGCTTTCCAGTTTAGGCATACCCGTGCCGGATGCGCTGGCGTCCGGCTTTATCCCGATCATCCTTGTCATGACGCTGCATTACTATGCGTTCTCGTACATCATGGCGAGCGGCGCGCTGCGCTCCATCAACTCCGAGCTTGAAGAGATGGGCGAGATCCAGGGCGCCAGCAAAGCGCAGATCCTGAAGAGCATCACGCTTCCGCTGATTCTGCCGTCGATCCTGTCCGCAACGATCATGACGATCAGCAAATCGATCGGCACCTACGGCGTTGCGGCGCGTCTCGGCGGCAACAACGCGGACGGCACGCCGTTCTACGTGCTGGCGACCCGTATGAAAGACTTCATCAACAACAGCCCTGCGGGCGTCGGCTACGCGATGTCCATTCTGATGATCCTGCTCGCAGCAGGCACGATCATCGTCAATCAGCGGCTGATCGGCACGCGCAAATCCTACGCGACGATCGGCGGCAAGGGCACGCGTTCGAATCTGATCCCTCTCCGCAAGGCCAGATGGCCGATGACGATCGTCATCGTTCTGTTCCTGATCGTGGCGATGGTCCTGCCGGTCTTCTTCCTGGTGATGGAATCGTTCCAGAAGGTGCCGGGCGCCGGCTACGGACCGGATAACCTGACGCTGTACGCATGGATCGGCGATCTTTCGAACGCGCCGAGCGCGCAGTTCAACCAGAACGGCCTGTTCCGGAACTCCGAGTTCGGACGCGCGCTTTTAAACACCGTCAAGCTTTCGCTCATCGCGTCGCTGATCACTGCGATCTTCGGCCAGTTCTTCGGCTACATCACGACCCGCGGCAGAGGCAAATGGTACGGCAATGCGGTCGAGCAGCTCATCTTCATTCCGTATCTGATGCCGGGTGTCGCGTTCTCCGCGATCTACTTCGCAATGTTCAGCCAGCCCCGGCTCGGCGGTCTGATCCCGTCCCTGTACGGCACGTTCACGCTGATCCTGCTCGTTTCGATCGTCAAGCACTTCCCGTTCGCCAGCCGGTCCGGCTCCTCGAACATGATGCAGATCTCGGTCGAACTGGAGGAGGCGGCGACGATCAACGGCGCAGGCTTCTGGAGGAGAATCCGGAGTATCGTCATTCCGCTCGCGAAAAACGGCTTCCTTTCCGGCTTCCTGCTTTCCTTCATCAGCATTGCGAAAGAGCTCGACCTGATCGCCATTCTGATGACGCCGAAGAACTATACGCTGTCCTTCCTCGCCTTCGACTATTCCAAGGAGGCGATGCCGCAGGTGGCGGACGCGATCTGCATCGTCATCATCGTATTCATCCTGGTGACCAACCGGATCGCAGACAGACTCGGCGGCAACGTCAGCAAGAGCATGTAATCTCATCGAACGATTGAAGAAAGGAAATCATCATGAGCAAGATCGTATTAAGTCATATTGATAAGTTTTACGGCGACAACCACGTTCTGCACGACATCAACCTCACGATCGAGGACGGCGATTTCATGACCCTGCTCGGACCGTCCGGCTGCGGCAAAACCACAACGCTCCGCGTCGTATCCGGTCTTGAAAAGCCTCAGCACGGCACCATGACGATCGACGACAAGCCGGTCATCGACGCAGACGCCGCGTTCTATGAGGCGCCCTCCAAGCGCGGTCTGAACCTCGTGTTCCAGAGCTACGCGCTGTGGCCGCATATGACGGTGTTCCAGAACGTCGCGTTCGGTCTGAAGATCAAGAAAATGAAGAAGACCGAAATCGAGGAAACGGTCATGCGCGCGCTGACGACGATGCGGATCGAGGAGTACCGCGACCGGTATCCGAACGAACTCTCCGGCGGTCAGCAGCAGCGCGTCGCGATCGCGCGCGCCATCGCATCGAGTCCGAAACTGCTTCTGCTCGACGAACCGCTTTCAAACCTCGACGCGCGTCTTCGCATCGACATGCGCGCGGAGCTCAAGCGTCTGCACAAGGAGACCGGCACCACGATCATCTACGTCACGCACGACCAGGTCGAAGCGCTGACGATGTCGACGAAGATCGCGCTGTTCAAGGAAGGCGAGATCTCCCAGATCGATACGCCGCTGGGTCTTTACACGAACCCGATCGATCTGCAGGCGGCCGACTTTATCGGCAACCCGCGCATCAACTTCATCGACGCAAAGGGCGTCTACAACGGCGACTCGCTTTCGGTCACGAGCGAATTCGGCACCTACGTCTTCCCGCACGAAACGCTGAAGCTTGACGAGGAGATCCCCGAGGGCGAAGAATTTGAGTGCGTGCTGGGCCTCCGTCCCGAAATGGTCGATATCTACACCGAGGATCCGCATCACAAGAACACCGTCACGGCGAAGGTCTACGCAAACCAGCCGGCCGGCAGCGAAACGCTGATCACGTTGACGGTCGGGGACGTGGAATTCCTCGCGATCCAGGTCGGTCTCGTTGAATATGATATGAATCAGGACGTATTTGTCGTCTTGCATCCGGGCCGCATGAACGTGTATAATAAGAAGACGGGAAGGCTGATCAAATACGCAAAGACCAAGCATAAAGCAGGCATCGACGACTGACGCCTTTCTCCCGAACGACACCTTAAAGAAAGGAAAGAACGCAGAATGAAAAAGATCCTTGCAATCCTTCTTGCACTGACGATGACGCTCGCGCTGTTCGCGTGTTCCAACACGCCGGCGGGCAGCAACGACAAGAAGATCGTCACCGGCGTCGACGCGATCGACCTGATCGGCGAAGACGGCATCGACTGGAACCATATGTCTTCCGAAGAGCTGTATGAGATGGCGAAGAAAGAGGGCGGCTCGATCACGATCTATTCGACGACCGCGGACGCCGACACCGCGAGAAAGTATTTCCGCGACGCATATCCCGATCTGACCGTCGAATACATCTCCTGCGACACGAACACCGTTATGTCCAAGATCGAGATGGAAGCACAGAGCGGAAACCCGATGGCGGACGTGCTGATGGTCAAGGATGCTTCCGGCGAGATCTACAACGAGCTGGTGCTCTGGGACCTCGTGAAGATCTATTACCCCGCGGACGTTTGCGCGCACATCGCGCCTGAAATGCTCCAGTACGGTCTGCCGCTGTACTCCACTTTCAACCCGTGGTTCTATAACACGCGGATGTACGATTCCGTACCGATCGAGAGCTGGTGGGACATTGTCAAAGGCTACAACGTCGACACGCATTCCTATAAGGATGCGAACGGCAACGGCACGCAGTTCTGGACGATCTACTCGAAGGACATCACCGCTCCGTCGTACGCGGCGCTGTGGGCGCAGCTGATCACGGACAGCGACAAACTCAAGGCGCAGTATGAAACGCAGTACGGCGAGCCGCTGGTGTTCACCTATCAAGATCACCTGCAGAATACGCCGGGCGTTATGGAACTTCCGGAGAACAATGCGGGCGTCGAGCTGTTCTGGCGCTTCTCGCAGATGACGATCACGCCGCTGGCGGACGGCGACGCGGTCGTGGAAGCGGTGCATGATTCCGTCAACGGACCGACGCTGGGCCTGTGCTCCGCTTCGAAGCTCGACAACTCCAAGCAGTCGATGGGTGAAAGCGGCATGGATATCGCATGGGTCACGGGGCTTCAGCCCTATACCGCGCAGGACGCGGCGGCGTATTCCTACGTCGTGACCGGCTGCGACAATCCCGCAGGCGCGCGCCTGTTCATCCGCTTCATGATGGGAGACGCCGACGGGCAGAGCGGCTGCTACACCGTCTTCGACAAGCTCGGTCATTGGTCGATCCGCGATGACGTGGAATACAAAAAGTCCGGCATCACCTATGAAGAGGTCAACCTGACCGCGCCGAACTACGAACAGATCTACGCGAACTACCCGAACGTCAAAGCGTACTGGAACCTCTGGAACAGCACCCGATAACCGGATGAACGCACCCCGCGGGGACAAAACGCACCCCGCGGGGCGCAAATGGATCGTATGGCAAAGGAACGTTCAAAACTGCAGAGATGGATCGACGACGTTACGCGCGCGCTGTTCCTCGACGAGAACGGCAAGCCGAAGAGCGCGACGTTTCTGTACGCTTTCCTGCTGGCAATCGTGTATGCCGGCGTGTATGCCGCCGCCTATCTGCTTTTGCTCGATCCGCTGAACAACGCGCTGTCGGGCCTGCCTGTTTTTTGGCAGAACGTTCTCGAATACCTGATCCCGGCGCTGGTCGGAAGCGTACCCTGCGTGCTTCTGATCTTCGCCTTCCGCGGCGAGAACAAGCGGCTCGTGCCGAATGCGTACCTTTGGCTTGCCGCCTTCTTCGTCCTGACGTTTTTCGGAGAACTCCTGATCATCAACTGGTCGGACGCAGCGACGGAGCTGCATCTGTTCTTCGTGATCATCGGTCTCCCCCTCCTGGTTTCGATCGTATGCGGCGGTGTTCCTGCGTTTCTGCTGTACCGCCGTGTGCTGAAAAAACGTGCCGCCGAACAGGAACAGGCGCCTCACCGTCCCTCCTTCTACAACACCTGAGCCATGCTGGAACTGTTTTTCTGCAACGTCGGCGACGGCGACGCGATCCTGGTCCGGGAACGCAGACCGGACCGGCCGGATTATACGGTGCTCGTTGACTGCGGCAGACCGTTCCTCGAACCTGCCGAGGGTTCGCTCCGCAAGGAAGCGATCTGCTATCTCAAAGCGCGCGGGATCGATCATATCGATCGCATCATCCTCACGCACCTGCATATTGACCACATCGGCGGAACAATGCGGATCCTGAACGCGATCGGAACCGATCGCATCGACGCCGCCTATCTGCCTCCCGAGGATGCTGAGTGGATCACGCCGTCTTTTACCTCCGTCGACAAGACGCAGAACGGACTGTGTCATATGCTGAACATCTTCCTGGACATCGTGAACGATGCGCATGCGCGCGGCGTCCGCACCGAACGCGTCCGTGCGGGAAACGAAATGCTGACGGACCGGCTGTCCGTTGCGCCGATCCTTGCGCGCCGGGAGATTCTCGACCGGCAGCGGCGCGTGTTTGACGCGCTGTACCGGGGCGAGCCGGTCGATCCGGACGAACGGTACCGGGCGGCGAAGCAGCGCAACCTGTCGAGCCTGATGCTCCGCTTCACCTATGCGGGCCGCAGCGTGCTGATCACGGGCGACCGGTACGCCGCCGACTGGGAAGACGAGGCTTCGGATCCGTGCGACGTGCTGAAGGTGCCGCATCACGGCGACCCGAAGTCCATGACGGAAGCGCTCCTTCCGAAGCTGTCCCCGCAGATCGCGGTGATCTCGTGCCAGAACGATCCTTTTGCGAAAAAAGACCGCCCGAACGCGCAGATCGTCGAACTGCTTCAGAGCCGCGTGCCGCAGGTGCTCTGCACGGAGAACAAGCCTCTGCCGACGCTCGCCGCGTCGACGCACAACGGCATCCGCGTTACGATCGCCGACGACGGCGCGATCGCGTGCGAAACGGAATAACGGTTGATCTTCCGCCCTGCGGCGGAATGCAATACAAACACAAGATCAATAAACAAG